>NZ_CP025407.1:2174000-2485500 GCF_002847285.1 Streptomyces sp. CMB-StM0423
CGGCGATCGCGGCGGCGGCGTGCGCGGGCTGCCGGGAGGCGCCGGCGTACCGGACGCCGTGCGCGGCCAGCGCGCGCCGGCTGCGGTGGAACGCCCCCTGCAGCGTCGTGGTGCCGGTCTTGTGCGGCCCGATGTGCACCAGCCGGGTACCCGGCGGGAGCGCGCCCTGCCGCTGTGTCATCAGCCTCGCCCGCCCCGGCCCTTGAAGACCCCGCCGAGCCGTGCCATCGGCCGCTTGTCCATGGCCGTGACGCGCCGCTCAAGACCGGCGAGCCGCTTCTCCAGCCGCTCGACCTCCCCGGCCAGCTCCTCGTTGCGCTCCTTCAGCTCCGTGGCGCGGCGCACCGCGCCGTCCAGCCGCTTGCGGGCGATGTCCGCCCGCTCGTGCAGCCACGCGAAGCGGTAGGCGTACGCGCCGTCGTCGGAGCCGTCCCACATCCGGATCGAGGGCGGCAGGTCGAGATCGGCCATGCGCTTCTCGAACGCGGCGCCGCCGTCACCGTGGGAGTAGGTGTTCTTGAGGTCGTTGCGGTCGAGGAAGCGGACGAAGCGGTCCCAGCGCTCCTGGTGGCCGGTGTGCAGCCCGGAGAAGTCGGCCTTCTCGTACACCTCGGCCGGGTCCATGCCGGCGGGCTGGTCGGCCAGCATCTCGTGCGGGATGCCGAAGTAGCGGCAGAGCTCCAGGGTGCGCGAGTCGTGGACGAGCACGACGGCGGGGGTGCCGGCGAGCAGCGCGGCGATGTTGCCGTGGATGCGGGTGCCGAAGGCGAAGTCGCGCTCGCGCAGCTCGGCCATCCAGCCGTACGGGTCGGTGGGCACCCGCGTCTTGTCGTCGCGCAGCAGACCGTGCGCGCCGGCGGTCGGCAGCTCGGGGGTCAGCCCCTTCTCCACCGACGTGTCGCCCCAGAGCAGGAGTTCGGCGTCGGTGAGGTTCTGCGCGTAGTACACGAGGTCGTCGAAGCGCTCGTACGTGCGCTGCGCGATCTCCGCGATGGGGCCGACGCGGACGGCGTCCGGCGAGACGTTGATCGCGATCCGGGAGGCGTCGGTGATGCCGGCGTCGGTCCTGCGGATCTCGGGGAAGGTGTCGCCGTAGAGGAACATCGACGGGCAGCCGATGATGTCGACGTCCTTGAAGCCGAGTTCGTTCAGGTAGCCGGCGGTCAGCTCGCCGCGTACGCCCACCGACGCGGACCGCTTGAGCACCGCCTTCATGAACCTCTTCACCGACGGCTCGATGGACTTGAGCCGCTCGGTGTCGTAGTCCGCGGCGACCTGGGCGCCGACGCCGATGACGACGACGGGGATGGTCAGTTGCTCGATGAGCCCGGTGAGCCGGTTGAGCGAGGCTTCGAACGACGGCCGGAAGGCGTTGGCGAGCGGCACGACGAAGGCGTCGTACTCCTCGTTTATCTGCGCGGCACGCTCCTTGGAGTAGTCCGTCTTGATGCCGTTGGACGTGACGTCGGTGTCCGGGGTCAGGAGCAGTTTGTGGACGGCGTCACTGAAGAGCAGGTTCCCGGAGTTGGTGCCGATGAGGTCCTGCTGGATGACCTCCGTCGTCGTCGGGATGTGGAAGGGGCTCTTACCTGATCGGATGAGAAGGTGCTTCATGGTGGGGGTGGTTCCGTTCGTGTGGGGGTGCTGCGGAGTGGTGCGGGAGAAGGTTCAGAGCGCGGGACGGCCGATGGCGCGGAAGGTCCAGCCCGCGGCGCGCCAGGGCGCCGGGTCCAGGGTGTTGCGGCCGTCGATGAGGTGCGCGGTGGCTGCGGCGCGGGCGAGCCGGCGCGGGTCGAGGTTGCGGAACTCGCTCCATTCGGTGAGGTGCAGCACGACATCGGCGCTGCCGACCGCGTCCTCGGCGGAGTCCGCGTAGCGCAGCGTGGGGAACTCCCGGCGGGCGTTGTCCATGCCCTTCGGGTCGTAGACGGTGACCTGGCCGCCCTGGAGGTGGATCTGCCCGGCGACGTTGAGCGCGGGGGAATCGCGCACGTCGTCGGAGTCGGGCTTGAACGCGGCGCCCAGGACGCCGATCCGGCGGCCCAGGAAGGTCCCGCCGCAGGCTTCGCGGGCGAGTTCGACCATGTGGGCACGGCGGCGCATGTTGATCGAGTCGACCTCGCGCAGGAACGTCAGCGCCTGGTCCACGCCGAGTTCACCGGCGCGGGCCATGAACGCCCGGATGTCCTTGGGCAGACAGCCCCCGCCGAAGCCGATCCCGGCGCGCAGGAACTTCTTCCCGATCCGGTCGTCGTAGCCGATCGCCTCGGCCAGCTTGACCACGTCGCCGTCCGCCGCCTCGCATATCTCCGCCATGGCGTTGATGAACGAGATCTTCGTGGCGAGGAAGGCGTTGGCGGAGGTCTTCACCAGCTCGGCGGTGGGGTAGTCGGCGACCACGAACGGGGCGCCGTCGCCGACCGGGCCCGCGTACACCTCGCGCAGCAGCTCCTCGGCGCGCTCGCTCGCGACGCCGACGACGACGCGGTCGGGGCGCAGGGTGTCCTCGACGGCGAAGCCCTCGCGCAGGAACTCCGGGTTCCAGGCCAGCTCTGCCTGCTCGCCCGCCGGCGCCAGCTCAGCCAGCCGGCGTGCCAGCCGGGCCGCGGAGCCCACCGGCACCGTCGACTTCCCGACCACCAGGCACGGGCGGTCGAGCCGGGGCGCCAGGGTGTCGATCGCGGCGTCGACGTAGCTCATGTCGCAGCCGTACTCACCCTGCTTCTGCGGCGTGTTGACACACACGAAGTGCACGTCGCCGAAGGCGGCCACCTCGTCCCAGTCCGTGGTGAAGCGCAGCCGCCCCGTGGCGCCCTCGATCCCCGCGACGTGCTTGCGGAGCAGCTCTTCGAGGCCCGGCTCGTACATCGGCACTCTGCCCGCCGACAGCAGCTCGACCTTCTCCTTGACGACGTCCAGGCCGAGCACCTCGAAGCCCAGCTCCGCCATCGCGGCGGCGTGCGTGGCACCGAGGTAGCCGGTGCCGATCACAGTGATTCTCAACGACATCCGTGCAGGTCCTTCTGGTTATCGGCGGATACGGCGAAGGCCGCGCCTGGCGGCGCTCCGCAGCGGGTTGGTGGCGCCGCCCCGGCCTCCGGCGGAGGCGTCGGCGGGCGCCGGCTCGGGCGTGGGGGTGGCGGCCGTCCCGGTGGCGGTGGACGCGCCGGACCCGGAGGAGTTCGGCCCGGCGGCGTCCTTCGCCGCCGCGGCGGCCTTGCTGTCGTGCGCGGCCGCCTCGGCGGCGGCCCTGGTGTCGAGCGAGGACTGCGCGAGCAGCGCGCCGATGACGGCCTGCGCCGCGGCGGCCGCGGGGATCGTCGCCTCGGCCGGCGGCACGGCCGGCGCGCTCGGCCGCTTCGCCAGCGACGCCAGGTCGCCGACGATGTTGACGCCGAGCGCGGCGATGGCGGCGGTCATCTCCTCGGCCAGCTCCGTGGCCTCGGCCACCGCCCACTCGGGGGTGGTGACGCGCGCCTCGTCGCGGCCGGGCTGGTACTTGTCGCGCATCCGGCGCAGCGCCCCGGCGCGTACGACCTTGCCGTGCCGCTCCACGGACCAGCCGCGGCGGTGCGACTCCACGTTGAGCAGCCGGACCAGTTCGGCCTCGCCGTGGGTCATCGACCGGTTGTCGCGCTCGTCGTAGACGAGGAACCCGGCGGGCAGCCCGGCGAACTCCTCGAAGACGCGGAGCTGCATCTGCTGGTCGGACTCGTCCTGCACCAGGACGGTCAGGTTCTCCGGGCCCGCGGCCGCCGCCCAGCGGGCGATCAGCTCGTCGTGCCGGTGCCGACGCCAGAAGCTGGGCGTCGGCTCGATACACGGCTCCCGGTGGAACATGGCCTCCAGCCAGTCCTCGTACGACGAGCGCAGCCCGTTGCGCACGTACTGCTGCCACTGCGACGGCAGGATCTTCAGCAGCGGCCGCAGCGTGACGACCACGTGCACCCGCCCCCCGCCGCCGAGTTCCGCGACGACCTCGCGGGCGGCGTCGTCGCCGGCGTTGGAGAAGTACTCGGTGCTGATGACCGTGCGCCGGTCAGCGGCCTGCTCGCACTGCTCAACCAGCCGCCGCCAGCGCTCCATGCCGGGACGGTCGCGCTGCAGGAACACGTCGAGCTCTTCGCGTACGGGCGGGCCCGCGGGCCCAGGGAACTCCACCCCGATCTTGGCGAGCGCCGCCGCCACCGGCTGCCGCTTGCTGCCGGCGTAGACCACGTCGTACGCGGGCAGCCGGTCGCGGGCGCTGTGGAACGCGCCCTGCAGCGCGGTGGTGCCGGTCTTGTGCGGACCTATGTGGAGGAGGCGCCCGCCGCGCGGCACCGTGGGCACCAGCGACGGCGGCGTTGGCTGCGTCGGCATCAGAAGTCCTTCTCTCATCCGACGCTCTCCGGCAACTGGTCGTCCAGCCAGCCCGTGAGCGTCTGCATGTACGTCTCGGTGATGTGCTCACCGGCCCGGTAGACGATCACGTTGCCGATGACGGCCGGGCAGGTACCGTCCGGGCAGAGCTCGGGCGCGAGGTCGATGACGTCGACCCCGGTCCGTTTCGCCGCCTCCGTGGTGACCTGCTCGTATCCCAGCCCCTCGCGCAGCGGGAACGCGCAGTCGGTGAGTTGGTCGGTGGCTCCCGACACGCACGAGGGTATGTCCTGCGGCGGGTACGGGATGTCGGCGAACGCTGTGACGTCCGCCCCGTTGTCCTCCAGCTCGCGCAGCGTGGCGGCCATCCCGTCGCGCAGTGCGGCGGTGTTGTCGTCGCCGTCGAGCTTGTCGCCGCCGCTCATGGCCGCCTGGTCGTCGCGGTTGCCGACGAGGACGAGGTCGGCCTCCTCCTCCGCGATGCGCTCGACGGCGGAGGCGCGCCAGTCGTCGCACTCGGTGTAGTCGCGCTCGTACTGCCGGTTGTAGATCGTGACCTTGGCCGGCGTGCAGGCGGACTTGGTGAGGATCAGCAGCCGCCAGCCGCGCTCCTCGGCGACGGTGATCAGCGCCGGGGAGAACTGCGCGGCGTGCGAGTCGCCGAAGAGCGCCACCGTGGTGTCCGACTTCTTGTCGCCGTAGACGCAGCCCTCGGCCTCGGTGTCGCGCTGGCCCGCGTGGCAGCCGTTGCCGTACACCGCGCCCTCGTCGGCGTCGGCGTCCTCGGGCAGCGGGCTGAGCACCGAGGCGGACTCCTGGACCTTCGTGGAGTCCTGCAGCGCGGCGGCGCCGACGGCCTGCGAGGGGTCGGCGAGCTTCATGGTCGGCACGGTGGCCCAGGTCAGCCAGCCCAGCAGGGCGCCGGCGGCGGTGCAGGCGAGGCCGAGGACGAGGCCGCGGCCCACCGGCGCCAGCGCGCGCGAGACCCGTACCGGATTCTCCACCAGCTTGTGGGTGAGCGCGGCGGGCACCCAGCTCGCCGCGACGACGACCGAGAGCTGGGCGGTGGTGATGTCGGGCCACTTGACGGTCGCGAAGGCGACGGCCGGCCAGTGCCACAGGTACCAGGAGTACGAGATGCGCCCCACGTACCGCATCGGCGCGGTGCCCAGCAGCTTCGCACCCGCCGTGTCCTGCGCCGCGGCCCCGGCCGCGATGATCGCGGCGGCGCCCAGCACGGGCAGCGCGGCGGCGGAGCCGGGGAAGGGGGTCTCGTCGGAGAAGCCGAGGGCGGCCACCGCGATGGCCGCGAGCCCGGCGAGGGCCAGCCCGCCGGCGAGCCGGCCCGGCAGCCGCCGCCAGGCGCCCGCGGGCACCAGCGCGACCAGCCCGCCGACCGCCAGCTCCCAGCCCCGGGTGAAGGTGGAGAAGTACGCGGCGCCGGCCTCCTCCTGCGTGAGGTGGACCGAGTACGCGAACGAGGCCACGGCGATGGCGCCGAGCGCGACGGCCAGCCGCGGGCGCACCGCCTTGCCGCCGCGGCGCGTGCACCACCAGCCGATGGCGATGATCAGCAGCGGCCAGACCAGGTAGAACTGCTCCTCGACCGCCAGCGACCAGAAGTGCTGTACGGGGCTGGCGTCGGCGCCGAGCGCGGAGTAGTCGACGGCGAGCGACGCCTGCTGCCAGTTGACGACGTACAGCGCGGCCGCGGCCAGGTCCTTGGCGACCGTCTTGCGTTCCACCGGCGACATCAGCAGCCACGCCAGCAGCGCGACCGCCGCCAGCACGACGGCGGTCGACGGCAGCAGCCGGCGGGCGCGGCGCGCGTAGAACCCGGTGAGGGAGATCCGCCCGCTGCGCTCCAGCTCGCGCACCAGCAGCCCGGTGATCAGGAAGCCGGAGATGACGAAGAAGACGTCCACGCCGACGTAGCCGCCGGTGATCAGCGGGACGCCGGCGTGGTAGAGCAGCACCACCCCGACGGCGACGGCCCGCAGGCCCTCGACGTCGGGACGGAACCCCCGGCCGGGACCGGCCGCGCGCTGCGCGTCCGGCCGGGACCGGCGCTCGGTCGGATCGTGCGCTTGGAGCGCCGGGGCCTGCTGGCCGTGCATCAACCCTCCGGGTAACGGTGCTGGTGGTGTGGGGTACGCCTGCCGCGCCTCGACGTCACTTGCGCGCGGCGAGCCGGCGCAGCACCGTGACGATGTTCCGGCCGGCCGGCGGTCCCGCGTCGGCCGGGGCGGGCTCGGCGGGGCTGACGGGCACGGTCCAGGCGAGGCTCCCGGCGCGTACGGTGACCTGCGGCGTGAAGGAGTCACGCCGCTTGCGGGCCTCGCGCGGCAGCCGCAGCCGGGCGCGGTACTTCCGGCCGGCGCCGGCGGCCTTGCCGGGCTGGGCGACGGTGGAGGCGACGATGCCGGTGGGGCCCTCGACGTCGAGCCGCACCGCGTCCGCGGGCAGCCCGGAGACGGTGGCGCGCACGTCGACGACGAGTTCGTCGCGGCGCGTCACGGCCTGGGCGGCGACGTCGAACCGCTTGGCCGCGTGGTGCTTGATCTCGCCCAGCTCCAGGGTGAGGTGGCCGGTGGAGCGGATCGCGTAGAGGGTGACGACCTGGCCGGAGCCGGCGTGCTTGGGCGCCGCGTGCATCGCCGGCTGCTTGGCGAGGCCCTGGTTGTTCTCGTCGCCGAACCGGGTGACGTTGGTGTCGCCCGAGGCCAGCGAGAGGTCCCAGAGCGCCTCGGCCAGCGGCTCGCCGCCGCCCGCGGTCGCCGGGTCGATGTCCAGCCGGAAGTCCTGGTAGCCGGCGTCGTCCCGCGGCTCGGCCACGGTCAGCGGCAGCCGGTGCTCAACGATGCCGCCGCGCTGCTTGAGCAGCATCTCCGGCGGGGCGCTCCAGCCGTCGGGCGCGGGCGCCTTGATCTTCCCGGCGAGGTGGACGACGCCGGTGGCGGGGTCCAGCTCCGCCGTGCCGACCCGGAACGGGATGGGCAATTCGTCCGTGATGTCGTAGAACTCGTCCGGGATGTTCCTGGCGGGGTCCCGGAAGAACGGGTAACGGGCGTAGACCCGGCCGTTCTCCGTCAGGTGCTCCGCCTCCCGGTCGCCCAGCTTCTTGTGGTACTTCGACGCCGTGAGCAGGTCGTCGAGGTCGCCGCGGCGCACCAGCTCCATCAGCAGCCGCTCCACCGTGGACAGCCGGGCCGCCATGCCCTCGCTGTAGTACTCGTCGAAGAGCCGCCGCATGTCCTGGAACGCCTCGCGCTGGTGCGAGGCGTGCTTCTCGCGGCGCAACTGCCGGATGGTGTGCGGCAGGTCGATGGTGTAGTGCCGGGCCAGCAGGTGGTGGCGCCGCGGGCCCTCCGGCACGTACTCGCCGACCAGCTCGAACATCGCGCGCAGGAAGCGGATCCGCGGCGCGGTGCCCTTGGTGACGGAGGTGTTGTTGCCGCCGTCGTCGCGCTTGACCCAGTACACGCACTCGTAGTCGGCGATCACGCTGATGCCGTCGGCGTTCAGGTACGCGGCACTGGTGAACGGCTGGTCCTGGCCGACCTTCAGCTCGGGCCGGAAGCGCAGCCGGTGCTTCTCGACCAGCTCGCGCCGGAAGAGCTTCATCGGGTTCAGCGTCCAGTACACGCGGGAGCTGAACACGTCGGTACGGGCCAGGTTCTGGTGGTACATGGACGTCGGGGCGTTGCGGCCGTTGACGCCGATCATCTTGCCGACGACCACGTCGGTGCCGTGGGTGTCGGCCAGGTGGACCATCCGCTCCAGCGTCTCGCGCCCGATGTAGTCGTCGGCGTCGAGGAAGAACACGTAGCGGCCGGTGGCCCGCTCCAGACCCACGTTGCGCGGGCCGGCCGGGCCGCCGGAGTTCTCCTGGTGGATGACGGTCATCCCCGGGTTCTCCGCGGCGAGCCGGTCCAGCTCGGCACCGGTGCCGTCGGTGGATCCGTCGTTGATGACGAGGATCTGGAGCCGGTCGGTGCCGATGCTCTGCTCCAGCACCGAGGTCACGCTGCGGGTGATGTAGGGCATCGAGTTGTACGCGCCCGTGATCACCGTCACGTCGGGTACGGGTCCGGCCGCGGCCGTGTCCGCAGGGGTGGTCATCGTGCGGTTCTCCTTCAGACGGCGCGCTCTAGATTGCGGCGCTCGGACTTCTCCGCCAGCGCGCGCACCGCCTCGCCGAAGCAGACGACGGAGGCGGGCTCGTCGGGTCCGAGCAGGTATTCCTTCAGCTCCTCGCGCGCACCGCGCAGCGGGTCGGCCGCGGGGTCGGGGACGGCGGCGAGCAGCTCGTCGATCCTGGCGGCGTCGGGGGCGAGGATGACCGCCGCCCGTACCGCGGTGTTCTGGCGCTTGAACTCCTGCTCCCCCAGGCCCGCCGAGTCGGTCACCGCGTACGGCTTGCCGCTGGCGATGAAGTCCGACACGACGCTGGAGATGTCCGAGACCATGCCGTGCGAGGCGTTGAAGCAGTCGTACAGCCGCGGCCGGTCGCCGGTGACGACCCGGTGCTCCCACCAGCCGAAGGAGCGCCAGTAGGCGTCGTTCCACTCCTCCTTCAGCCGGGCCGCCTCCGCCTCGCGGGCGGGGTCGACCACGGCGTCGCGGGAGGTCTGCGCCTCGTCGGCGGCGTCGTCGGTGAGGCGGCCGAGCCGCTCCAACTGCGCCTCGATACGGGCCAGCTCGGCCCGCGCCGCCTCCCGCTCGCCCTGCTCGGCCGCGGCGGCGCGCACCCAGCGGGGGTCGGCGGCGCGCTGGGTGCGGGCCTGCTCGACCATGGCGACGATGCGCTCGTGGGCGGCCTTGGCGAGCGGGCTGACCATGCCGGTGAACGGGTGCGGCTTGTACAGCACGCGCACCGGCGGGTCGGCGGCCAGCAGCCGGCGGACGATGTTCTCGCCGGCCAGCATGAGCGAGGTGTTGCCCGGGTCGTCGGTCCAGCCCTCCCACGTCGGCGCGTAGAGGATGGTCGGGATGCGGTCCGCGGCGGGCGCCTCGGCGGGGCGGATCGGCGCCAGTTGCGGTCGGCCGACCTCCACTATGGCGTCGTCGCGGACACCGACGTCGGCCAGCGCGTAGCGGTCGCGCCCGGCCCGTCCTGCGGTCCACACCTCGTCGTAGACCTTGGCGTACGGGTTGATGCTGGCGACCTTGTCGCTGTCGCCGTGGCCGATGAAGACGTGCTTCATCGTGGGCACCCGCAGCAGGTGGATGTTCTTGCCGACGTTCGCGGGGTACAGCGCGACCCGTACCGACGACAGGTCCATGTTCATCAGGTGCACCGCGGACGGCACGCACGCCACCGGCACGGTGGTGGAGGCAAGACCCGGCAGCGTGTGCTGCTCGCGCACGATGAGCAGCGGCCGCTCGTCCAGTTCCTCCAGCGTCTCCAGCCACATGTTGATCTGGTACGTGGACTCCTTGGTGCCGGAGAAGTAGAGCACCAGGGTCGGCCGGTAGGCGCGCAGCCACTCGTCGAACCACTCCAGCACCGCGTCCCGCTTCGGCGGCAGCGCGCCGGGCCGCAGGTGGTACGCCACCACGAGGATGTACAGCAGCGTCAGGCCCAGCGTCACGGCCATGCCGGCGTAGCCGTACCCGCCCCGCCCGGTCTCGGCGGCGACGAGCACGCCCGTGACGGCGAACAGGTCGAGGTGCTGGACCTTCTCGGCGGCACGGTGGGTGAGCACCCGGGGCGCGGCGTCGGAGATGCCGAGCGGCGCCAGGTCGATGTTGCGGGTGACGACGGGCAGCTTGCGGCGGTTGCGCAGCAGCGTCAGCAGGCCGCTGTGCGGCGCCTGGAGCGTCGCGATCAGGGCGAAGCAGGCGATGGCCTCGTAGCCCAGGGTGTCGCCCGCGACGCCCATCCGGGCCAGCAGCAGCACGAGCAGCAGTTGCCGCAGCATGAAGCGGAGCGTCAGACCCGCGCGGGCCCGGGAGAGCCGGGTGAGCAGGTAGACGTTGCGGCGGTGCAGGAAGTGGTCGGAGACGTAGCTGACCGCCGCCACCACGGCGAACATGCCGAGGCTCGGGATCAGCGCGGCCACGAGCATCAGCGGGTACGAGACCAGCATCAGGGCGGCGGCGGCGAACTCCGCGGGGCTGCCGACCCGGACCAGGCGAAGGAGCGCCCCGGTCACTGCACACCCGCCTCGGCGCCGCCCTCGCTGCGGTCGAGCACGGCGGCCAGCGCGCGGTCCACGCGCGAGCCGCGGGTCGGATCCTGCTGCCGTACGTCGATGACGTGGCCGGTCATCTCCGAGAGCAGCACGTCGAGGGAGGTGCGGGCGACGGCCTCGGAGGCCAGCAGCGAGCCGGCGGGCTCCTCGCCGAACGCCTTGGTGCGCATCGGGGTGGCGGTGCGCTCGGGGTTGATGCAGTTGACGCGGACGCCGTCACCGGCCCACTCGTCGGCGAGCGCCTGGGTGAGGTTGACGACGGCGGCCTTGGTGGAGGAGTAGAGGCTGTACTCGGCGCGGCCGCGGGTGTAGCTGCTGGAGGTGTAGAGCAGCAGTTGGCCGCGGGTCTCGGCCAGGTACTTGTGGGCGATCCTGGCTATCTGCACCGGGGCGAGGTAGTTGACCCGCAGGGCCTCTTCGAGGGCGGCGTCGTCGGTCTCGGCGAGCCGGCCGATGCGCAGCACGCCGGCGGTGTTGACGACGTAGTCGACGCGGCCGGTCTCGTCGTAGGCGCGGCGCAGCGCGGCCTCGATGTCGGCGGGGTTCTCCACGTGGGTGCCGGTGGTGGAGCGGCCGAGCGGGTAGACGTGGGCGCCGTAGCGGCGGGCCAGCTCGCAGATGTCGCCGCCGATGCCGTACGAGCCGCCGAAGACGACGAGCGTGCGGCCCTCCAGCAGGCGGCGGTGGGCCTCCTCGTCGCTGTGCTCGGGAGCGGAGGTGGAGGCGAGCTGGAAGAGCTTGTCGGCGATGAAGACGTCGACGGGGTGGGTGACCTTCATGTTGTACTCGTCGCCCGCGACCACGTGGATCGGCACGTCCGGCAGGTACTTCAGCACCACCGAGCAGTCGTCGGTGGCCTGGAAGTTCGGGTCGCCCGCGGCCACCTCGTACGCCCGCCGGATGGTGGAGAGCTTGAACGCCTGCGGGGTCTGCCCGCGGCGCAGCCGGGAGCGGTCCGGGACGTCGGTGATGAACTCGCCGTCCTCGCCGTGCCGCCGGGTGACGATGATCGTGTCGGCGGAGGGGATGGCGACGTCCACGGCCTGGTAGCGCTCCAGGGCGGTGACGCAGTCGGCGATGACGCGGGCCGACAGCAGGGGGCGTACGGCGTCGTGGAAGAGGACGTTCGCGTCCTGGCCCTCGGCGAGGTCCGCGCCGATCTCGGCGATGGCGCGCTCGGTGGTCTCGTTGCGGGTGCCGCCGCCCTCCAGCACGCGGCGCACCTTGGTCAGCCCGGCCTTGGCGACGATCCGCTCGACGTCCTCGACGTAGCCGGGGGCCATGAGGACCAGGATCTCGTCGACGCCGTCGGCCTGCTCGAAAACCGTGAGCGTGTGCTCGATCACGGTCTTCCCGGCGATCTTCAGCAGTTGCTTGGGTATGGAGAGCCCCACGCGTTGCCCCGTGCCGCCCGCCAGTACCACGGCGGTGGTTCGGATGGCCTGGCCGGACGTACTCGCTGTCGGCTCCGTGGGGGCGCCTGTCGACACTGCTGCTCCTGGTGGTGATCGTGAGCGTCAGCCGAATTCGGAGTGAATTCAGCTCGACTGAAAGACATCCGAATGATGCGCAAAGTTGTACCCGGTTACGAGCTACGCACGAGATCGTCACCTCCCCGTGATCAGGAAGCCGGGCGCACCGCTCCCCGGTTGCCCCGGCCGAGCCACCCGAGCAGCGCCCGCGCGGGGTTCGCGCTCTCTACCCGTACGGCCTGCAAAGGCAGCTCCGACCTGCTGTTTCCCGCGATCCGCAGGGCGAGGTGCCAGGTGCCGGGCCGGGGCAGCCGGATACGGGCCGTGAACGCCTGCTTGCCGCCCGCGCCGGAGGCGGATGTGGCGGTGTTCACATGCTCGTTGGGGGGTGCCGGGACGGCGACCGTGACCGTACGCCCGTCGCTCTCGCGGGTCGCCGTCAGCTCCAGCGCCACCGCGGGCAGCCGGACGCGGCGCCGGCCGCGGACCGATAACACCCGGGAGTCCCGGCGGTCCTGGGCGACGGTGACGGACCCGGGCCGGATGAAGGAGCGGGCGCCGACCTGGCGGGTCACGTCGAACACGGCGTCGGGCAGGCCGAGGCGGGAGTCGCGGAAGTACGGGTAGTGGGCGAAGACCCGGCCGCCCTCGACGGTGAAGTCGGCGGGCGCCAGCCAGCGCACCGGCTTGGCGCCGCCCGCGCGGTCGAGCGCGTCGCGGCGCCTGCCGATGTACCGGACGACCGCCACCGCCTCGTCGTACAGCCCGCGGCGCACCAGCTCGCCCTGGAGCCGGACGATCGCCGGGAGCTTCGCGATCGCCGTCTCGCTGTACCAGCGGGCGACGGGCTCGTGCAGCGCAGCGAACATCCGGCGGGAGCGGTCAGGGTCGCTCTCGCGCTGTACGCCACGCAGGGCGCGCTGGAGGTTGACCCCGAAGAGGCGGGTGAGGAGGTGGTCGCGGCGGGGGCCCGCGGGGGTGTTCTCGCCGACCAGGGCGAACATCGCGGCGAGCGTGCCGGAGCCGCCGGGGCCGGGGCGGGGGGCCTTGCGGACGGTGGTGGTGAGGTTGCCGCCGTCGTCGCGGAGCACGTAGTACACGCAGTCGTACGAGGCGAGCACGGAGATCTTCGCCGCGTGCAGGTACGCCTTCGTCACGAAGATCTGGTCCTCGCCGGTGCGCAGTTCCTCGGGGAAGCGCAGCCCGTGCCGCTCGATCAGCTCGCGGCGGAACAGCTTCATGGGGTTGAGCACCCAGAAGACCCGGGAGCCGTAGAGGTCGGCGTCGGGCTGGTCGCGCTTGAACATCGACGTCGGCGGCTTCCGCCCGCCGACGCCGACGAGCTTGCCGAGGACGACGTCCGAGCCGTTCTCGTCGGCCATCGCGGACATCCGCTGGAGCGCCTCGGGGCCCAGGTAGTCGTCGGCGTCGAGGAAGAACACGTAGCGGCCGCGGGCCAGCGGGATGCCGGCGTTGCGGGGGGCCGCGGGGCCGCCGGAGTTCTCCTGGTGCACGACGCGGACCCGCCCCGGGTGCTGCCGGGCGAAGCGGTCCAGCTCCTCGCCGGTGCCGTCGGTCGAGCCGTCGTCGACGGCGACGATCTCGACGGCCTCCGGCGGCAGGCTCTGCCCGAGCACCGATTCGACGCACCTGGTCAGGTACGGCATGGCGTTGTACGCGGCGATGACCACGCTGACGTGCGGCTGCTCCACTGGCCCCCCAGCCCGTTCTCGATGTTGCCCAAGGAGACCGGTCCGGGGGGCGAATGGTTGTCCTGTGTTTCCGTATTCGTAACGGGTTATTCAGACCTTGACGGGCTGCGACCCCGGCTCCAGCGGCGTGTCCGCAGGCTCCTCCGGCTGCTCCGCCGGCGAGGGCGCGTGGTCGTCCACCAGGGTCGCCTCGTCGAACGGCACCCGGCCGGCGAGGACCTCCTCGACGCGGTCCTTGTCGATCTCCTTGGTCCAGGTGCCGATGAGGACCGTGGCCACGGCGTTGCCCGCGAAGTTGGTCAGCGCCCGGGCTTCGCTCATGAACCGGTCGATGCCGACGATCAGGCCGACGCCGTCGACCAGTTCGGGGCGGTGCGACTGGAGCCCGCCGGCCAGGGTGGCCAGGCCGGCGCCGGTGACGCCGGCGGCGCCCTTGGAGGCGACGATCATGAAGACGAGCAGCGAGATCTGCTGGCCGATGGTGAGCGAGTCGCCCATCGCCTCGGCGATGAACAGCGAGGCCATGGTGAGGTAGATGGCGGTGCCGTCGAGGTTGAAGGAGTAGCCGGTCGGCACGGTGATGCCGACGACGGGCTTGGAGACCCCGAGGTGCTCCATCTTCGCGATCAGCCGCGGCAGCGCCGACTCCGAGGAGGAGGTGGAGACGATCAGCAGGAACTCCCGGGCCAGGTACTTCAGCAGCCGGAAGATATTGATGCCGGTGAAGAACTTCAGCACCAGGCCGAGCACCACGAAGACGAACAGCGCACAGGTGGTGTAGAAGCCGATCATGATCATGGCCAGCGACTTCAGCGCGTCCACGCCGGTCTCGCCGACGACCGCGGCGATGGCGCCGAAGGCGCCCACCGGGGCCACCCACATGATCATCGCGAGCACCCGGAAGACCAGCCGCTGGATGTGCCCGATGCCGATCAGCACCGGCTCGCCGACGCGGCCCATGGCCTGCAGCGCGAAGCCGACGAGCAGCGCCACGAACAGTGTCTGCAGCACCTCGCCCTCGGTGAACGCGGAGACCATGGTGTGCGGGATGATCCCGAGCAGGAACTCGGTGGTCGACTCCGCGTCGCCGGCGGCGGCCTGGTCGGCGCCCGCGCTGCGGGTCTCGTCGGTGATGTGCAGGCCGTCGCCGGGCTGCACGATGTTGCCGACGACCAGGCCGATGGCCAGCGCGGCGGTGGACATCACCAGGAAGTAGCCCAGCGCCAGCCCGCCGACCGCGCCGACCTTGGCGGCTTTGCGGACCGAGCCGATGCCCAGCACGATCGTGCAGAAGATGATCGGCGAGATCATCATCTTGATCAGGTTGACGAAGCCCTCGCCTATCGGCTTGAGCTCCACGGCCGCGTCCGGCGCGGCGAAGCCGACGAGGACGCCGGCCAGGACGGCGACGATGACGGCGAGGTAGAGAAAATGGGTGCGGTCCCGCTTCACGCGGCCCGCCACGGGGGTGGGTGCAGCCACGTCGCTGCCTCCTCACGGCTCGGGTTCCCTGCGGTTCCGGTGAATATGTCGGCCGCCGCGGACGGCGTCACCGTTGCGTTCATTTCGTTCACGTGACCGGTCCGGCGACACTGGAGCCATGCGCCTCCCCCGTCCCCGCAGCCTGGCCGGCCAGCTCTTCGCGATGCAGGTCGTGCTGGTCACGCTCATGGTGGCCGGAGCGGCGGTCTTCATGTACGTCACGGCGCACGACCGCGCGGAGGAGGCGGCGGCCCGGCAGGCGGAGTCCACGGCGCGGTCCGTGGCGGCGGCGCCGGGGGTCGCGGAGGCGGTCACCGGCGGCGGGAACCCCTCCGACGTCCTGCAGCCGTACACCGAGCGCGCCCGGCGGGGCACCGCGGTGACCTTCATCACGATCATGGCCCCGGACGGCACCCGCTACACCCACCCCAACCCGGACGTGATCGGCGAGGCGTTCCTCGGCCACACCGCCCGCGCGCTGAACGGCGAGACCTTCACCGAGACGTACACCGGCACGCTCGGCCCGTCGCTGCGCGCGGTCACGCCGGTACGGGCGGACGACGGCCGGATCGTCGGGCTGGTGAGCGCGGGGATCACCATCAAGACGATCAGCGACGAGGTGCGGCGGCAGCTCATGCCCGTGCTGTACGTCGCGGCGGGCGCGCTGGCGCTGGCGGGGCTCGCCACGTACCTGATCAACGCGCGGCTGCGGCGGCACACGCACGGCATGAACGCCGGTGAGCTGAGCCGGCTGCACGACTACCACCAGGCGACGCTGCACGCGGTCCGCGAGGGCCTGCTGATGCTCGACGGCGCGGGGCGGATCGCGCTGGTCAACGACGGCGCGCGGGAGCTGCTCGGCATGGGTGCCCGCGGCGAGGTCGTGGGCCGCCCGGTCGCGGACCTCGGGCAGCCGGGCCCGCTGACGGAGGCGCTGCTGTCGCCGGGGCCGCGGGTCGACGAGGTGCACCTGACCCGGGACCGCACGGTGGTCGTCAACACCTCGCCGGTCACGGGCGGCGAGCACCGCGGCACGGTCGTCACGCTGCGGGACGTCACGGAGCTGCAGACGCTGACGGGCGAGCTGGACTCGGTACGGGGCTTCGCGGAGGCGCTGCGCTCGCAGGCGCACGAGTCGGCGAACCGGCTGCACGCGGTGGTCTCGCTGATCGAGCTGGGGCGGACGGCGCAGGCGGTGGAGTTCGCGACGTCGGAGCTGGAGCTGGCGCAGACGCTGACGGACCGGGTGACGGGCGCGGTGACGGAACCGGTGCTCGCGGCGCTGCTGCTGGGGAAGGCCGCGCAGGCGAACGAGCAGGGGGTGGAGCTGGTGCTGAGCCCGGACAGCCGCATCGACGACGGCGTGCTCCCGCCGACGCTGCCGCCGCGGGACCTGGTGACGGTGCTGGGCAACCTGATCGACAACGCGGTGGACGCGGCGGCGGAGGGCGCGAGGACCCGGACGGCGTCCGGGGTACGGGACACGGCGCAGCCGCAGGTACGGGTCACGGCGCTGGCGGCGGACGGGGAGCTGCTGCTGCGGGTGGCGGACGACGGCCCGGGGGTGGACCCGAGCTGCGCGGAGGAGGTCTTCGCCCGCGGCTGGACCACGAAAACCCCGGGCCCCGCAGGCCGCGGCCTGGGCCTGGCCCTGGTCCGCCAGGCCGCCCGTCGCCACGGCGGCGAGGCAAACCTGACGAGCGGGGAGACGGGCGGCGCGGAATTCACGGTCCGCCTGCCCCTGGGCCGCGGCCCGGAGCCGATGGCGGCGCTCCCGGGGCCCGGAGCGGAGGCGGGAGCAGCAGCGGACGAGCCGGACCCGGGTACCGGCCCGCCGCTGAGCACGGAGGCGGGAGCGGAGGCGGGAGCGGAGGCGGGAGCGAAGGCGGCACCGCCCCCGGCAGACCCGGCGACGGACAACCCGGACCCGGGCGGATCGACCCCGGCGGCCCCGCCGGCGGCCCGTATCCCCGCGGAGGACGAGCCCACGCCGAAACGGCACGCCGCCGACCCCGCTTCGAGCCCTCGTCGCCCCGCGGGTCCATCCGGCCCACCCCCGCGTTCTGTGCCCCGCACCCGTGCCGCGGAGCCGGGCCCCACGCCACCCGCCCAGCCCGCGAACCTGCCCGATCCAGCCGCGCGTTCGGCCCGCCGTGCCCACACCGGCCACCCGTACCCCCGGCGCCCGGCGGACGCCGACGGCCGCCGGGGGGACCGGTGACCGCCTCCGGGCGCTCCGCGCCCATTCGGGTGCTGGTCGTCGAGGACGATCCCGTTGCCGCCGATGCGCACCGGCTCTACGTCGAGCGCGTGCCCGGGTTCGCCGTTGCCGGGGCCGCGCGGTCGCGGGGCGAGGCGGCCAGGCTTCTCGACCAGGTGCCCGTCGACCTGATCCTGCTCGACCTCTACCTCCCCGACGGCCACGGCCTCGCCCTGCTCCGCTCGTTGCGTACCGCGGGGCACGCCGCCGACGTCATCGCCGTGACCTCCGCCCGCGACCTGGCCGTGGTCCGCGAAGGGGTGTCCCTCGGCGTCGTGCAGTACGTGCTGAAGCCGTTCGCCTTCGCCACCCTGCGCGACCGCCTCGTCCGCTACGCCGAGTTCCACGCCGCCGTCGGCGAGGCCGGCGGCCAGGACGAGGTGGACCGCGCGCTCGCCGCGCTCCGCGCTCCGGCGCAGGCCGCGTTGCCCAAGGGGCTGTCCGGCCCCACCCTCGCCGCCGTCACCGACGCCCTGCGCCGGGCGGGCGACGACGGCCTCACGGCCACCGCCGCCGGCGAGGCCACCGGCACGTCGCGCATCACCGCCCGCCGCTACCTGGAGCACCTGGCGGAGACCGGCCACGCCGTCCGCGCCCCGCAGTACGGCCAAGTGGGCCGCCCCGAGCTGCGCTACCGCTGGTCCGGCTCCCGCCCCTGACGGCCCGTCACGCGACTCCGCGCGAAAGCTTCCGGCCCGCCGGCGGCTGAAATCAGTCGGTACAGCACGGGAAACCGTCGGTACAACAACGTTGTCACCGATACGGGACAGCCCTTGTCAGAAGGATTGACCGGACATCCGGACAGCCGTACTTTCTCCGCATCCTCGCCCGAGCCGCAGGGAGGTCCCGCCGTGCACCGTCCCGTTTCCCCCATGCTCGCCACCGCGCTCACCGCCGTCCTCGCCGCCACCGCACTCTCCGCCTGCGGAGACTCCGGCAGCGATCCGGACACGATCAGAATCCAGTTCAAGAAGTCCACCGACGCCAAGAACAAGATCTTCGACCGCGAGATCGAGGCGGTGAAGAAGGAGTTCGAGGAGAAGTTCCCCGGCAAGAAGGTCGAACTGATCCCCGTTCAAGTGCCGGACGAGCAGTACTACACCAAGGTCCAGCAGATGCTGCGGTCCCCCAAGACCGCCCCCGACCTGGTCTACGAGGACACCTTCCTGATCAACTCCGATATCGCCGCCGGGCTGCTGACCCCCCTCGACGACTACCTCAAGGACTGGAAGGACTGGGGCCAGTACGTCGACACGGCGAAGACCGCCGCGCAGGGGCAGGACGGCAAGACGTACGGCGTCCCGGACGGCACCGACACCCGCGGGCTCTGGTACAACAAGGAGCTGTTCGCCGAGGCCGGACTCCCCGTCGACTGGCAGCCGAAGACCTGGGACGACGTCCTGGACGCCGCCCGCACCATCAAGCGCGAACTGCCCGACGTCATCCCGCTGAACGTCTACACCGGCAAGCCCGCCGGCGAGGCCGCCTCCATGCAGGGCTTCGAGATGCTGCTGTACGGCACGGGCGCGGACCCGCTGTACGACCCGAAGTCGAAGAAGTGGGTCGCCGGCAGCCAGGGCTTCACCGACGCCCTCGACTTCGTGCACACCGTCTACAACGACGGCCTCGGCCCCGACCCGCAGGACGCCCTCGACCCCAACGTCGGCACCAAGGTCGGCACCGAGTGGCTGCCCGAGGGCAAGCTCGCCATCGACCTCGACGGCTCCTGGATGTCGAACAACTGGCTGGAGACCGGCCCCACGCCGTGGCCGGAGTGGACCGAGGTGCTCGGCCAGGCCGCCATGCCCACCCAGAACGGCGAGGCGCCGGGACGGGTCAGCATGTCCGGCGGCTGGGCCTGGTCCATCCCCGCCAAGGCCAACAACCCCGAGCTGGCCTTCGAGTTCATGAAGGTCGCCCAGTCGCGGAAGAACAACACCCGGCTGACCATCGCCAACGGCCAGATCGCCGTCCGCGAGGACGTCGCCGCCGACCCGGACTACCAGGCGTACGTCCCGGGCGTCGAGTTCTTCACCGGCCTGGTCGAGGACACCCACTACCGCCCCGCGCTGCCGGTCTACCCGCAGGTCTCCACCGCCATCCAGGAGGCCATGGAGCAGGTGACCACGGGCGACGCCTCCGCCGAGGACGCCGCCAAGGGCTATGACGAACAGCTCGATTCGATCACCGACGGCGAGGTGGTCGAGAAGTAGCCGCCCGAGCAGCCCGAGAGGCCATGGTGAGCAAGCACACCCCCGCCCCCGCCGGGCCCCGGGACGCCGCCGGTGCGGCGCGCGTCCCCGGCCAGGCGGGCGGCGGCCGCCGCCGCACCGGACCTTCGAAGCACCCGCAGCCGCCCAACTCCGTGCTGCGCGCGCTGCTGCGGGCGCTGCCCGTCGGTCCCTCCGTCGTCCTGATGCTGCTGTTCCTGGCGGGCCCGATCGCGTACTGCGTGTGGATCGCCTTCACCGACCTGCAGTTGTCGGGCCAGGCCGAGTCGTCGTTCGTCGGCCTGGAGAACTTCCGTACCGCCTTCGGCGACGAGGGCTTCATCAACGCCGTCTGGCTGACGCTGGTGTTCACGATCCTGTCGTCGATCGTCGGCCAGAACACGCTCGGGCTCGCGCTCGCGTCGCTGATGCAGCGGGCCTCGAAGACGGTACGCACCGTCACCGGCGCCATCGTCATCACCGCCTGGGTGGTGCCCGAGGTCGTCGCGGGCTTCCTGCTCTACGCCTTCTTCCGCCGCGAGGGCACGCTCAACTCCGTACTGGACTGGCTCCATCTGCCCAGCCAGAACTGGCTGTACACGCTGCCGATCCTGGCCGTGTCGTTCGCCAACATCTGGCGCGGCACGGCGTTCTCGATGCTCGTCTACTCCGCCGCGCTCTCCGAGATCCCGAAGGAGATCACAGAGGCGGCGGAGGTCGACGGCGCGGGCGGCTGGCGGAAGCTGTGGCACGTCACGCTGCCGATGATCCGGCGCTCGATCGCCACCAACCTGATGCTCAACACCCTGCAGACCCTTTCGGTCTTCGGGCTGATCTGGGCGATGACCCGCGGCGGACCCGGCGACCGCAGCCAGACGCTGCCGCTGTTCATGTACGAGCAGGCGTTCAAGAACAACCTGCTCGGCTACGGCACGGCGGTGGCCCTGCTCCTGCTGCTGGTGGGCGCCCTGTTCTCGCTGGTGTACATGCGGATGCTGCGTACGGAGGTATGAGCGATGCCCACGTCCACGCTCACCCGCGACACCCCGCCGCCCGGCCCCCCTGCGCCCCGCAGGCGCGGCCCCGGCCGCAGGCCGGCCTCGCGCCGGAACAGCCGGCGGCTGGCGGCCGACCTGTGCCTGCTGCTGGCGGCGCTGGCGTTCGTACTGCCGCTGGCCTGGCTGCTCTTCTCGTCCGTCGACGCGGACTCGGGCCTGACGGCCCGGCCGCCCACGGACGTCACCTGGGACAACTTCGACGCGGTGATGACCACGGACATCACCTTCCGCCCGCTGCTCAACAGCCTGATCCTGTGCGGCTCGGCGACGGCCATCACGGTCGTCGCGGCGGCGCTGGCGGCGTACCCGCTGTCGCGCTACAGCTCGCGGCTGAACCGCCCCTTCATGCTGACGATCCTCTTCACCACCAGCCTGCCGATCACCGCCATCATGGTGCCGGTCTACGGGCTCTTCGTGCAGATCAACCTCATCGACACCATGTCCGGCACGGCGTTCTTCCTGGCCAGCTCGCAACTGCCGTTCGCGATCTGGCTGATGAAGAACTTCATGGACGGGGTGCCGAAGGTGCTGGAGGAGGCGGCCTGGACGGACGGCGCGTCGTCGATGCAGGCGCTGGTGCGGGTCATCCTGCCGCTGATGGGCCCGGGCGTCGTGGTGGTGACGGTCTTCTCGTTCATCATGATGTGGGGCAACTTCTTCGTCCCCTTCATGCTGCTGCTCAGCCCGGACCAGATGCCCGCCTCCGTCTCGATCTTCGAGCTCTTCGGCAACATGGGCTCTGTGGTCTACGGGGAGCTGGCCGCCTTCTCGATCATCTACTCGGCGCCGGCCGTGCTGCTGTACGTGCTGATCGCCCGCCGCCTCGGCGGCGGCTTCGCGCTGGGCGGCGCGGTGAAGGGCTGACGGTGCGGGGGCGGGGTGCGGTGAAGGGCAGACCGGGGCCTGGCCGGCCCTCCACCGCCGCCCGCGGCGGCCGCCCGGCGCGCCTGGCGGGAAGCCCCGCCGGGCGCGTCCCGTACGGCCACGGGGACGGACCTACCCGGCGGGCGTCAGCCGCCGATGTTCACGTCGATGCAGGCGTAGAAGGCGTTCCCGGTGTCGGCGACGTTCCACACGGCGAGCACCTTCTGCTTGCCGGTGATCCCGCCGAAGTTGACGGAGTGGCTGAACTCGGCCGGCGGCTGGGCGCCGCCGTCGTCGAACTCCGCGACCTTCTGGCCGCCGACGAAGTACTGCCAGGTGCTGGTGCGGTGCCTGGCCGTGATCTTCCAGTTGAACGTCGTGGTGCTGCCGACGTCGGTGACGTTCCAGCCGCGGTTGTCGTCGTCCAGCTCGCCGAAGCCCTGGTTCCCGCCGCTGCAGCTCGTCAGGCCCTTGGGCCCCTCGACGCTCTGCGGCTCGTACTTGATGCCGCCGCACGGGACGACGCCCTGTGCACACTGCTGCTGGCGGCTCGGCGGGTTGGTGATCCAGCCGTGGGCGCTCGCCTGCTGGCTGGGCAGGGCCAGGAGGAGCAGCGGCGCCACACCGGCGCCGACGACGGCGGCACGTGTCGCACTGCGGCGTTTGCCGGCAGGCTTGGTGCTGCGGTGCATACAACTCTCCTTGCGTGGGGGGTCATTGGTCTAGACTTTAGCTCTTGGCCGTCCACCGTCAACCCCTCCGGCCCCACCCGCATCCCGCCGCAGCTTCGGCGGAACGCACGGTTGATAACGGGGTGCACCACTACCTACGGTGACGGTGTGACGACACAGGTGCCCGGCCCCGGCGCCGGCCCGCCGGAACATCAGCCGCCCTTCGACCCCACGGCGGCCCGCCGATTACGCCGCGCCCTGGGCCTGGGTCACGACCACGTCGCGTACGGCATGCGCGCCGCGTACGGGCTGGCGGTACCCGCCGCCGCGGTCGCGGACTGGGAGAAGGGCCACGCCCGCCCCTCGCGCACCGAACTCGACGCCCTGGCAGGCGCGTTGTGGTGCACACCGGCCGACCTGATGGGCTCCTCCACGTCGCTCCATGCCCACCGCCGCGCCCACGGCCTGCCCCTGGACGACGTTGCCCGCCACATCGGCATGGACCCCGCCACGTACCTCAGCGCGGAGCGCACCGGACGCTGGCCCGGCACCGAGTCCCAGGCCACCCGGCTCGCCTACCTCCTCCGCCTCCCGCTGCCCGACCTGCTGGACCTCACCGGCCGCAGCGAACCCCTGGCCCGCCACCTCCGCGACGCCGCCACCACCCGCTGGCAGCCCCAGGTCCGCCCGGTTGCCCGCCTCACCCGCCTCCCCCGCCGCCCCCTGGAACGCGCCCTGAGCACCCTCCACGAGGAGTACCAGACCCGCAGCGCCGCAGCCCGCAACTGGGGCGACGACCCCCCGCCGGAATCCGCGGCGGGAGTGACGACGTACCTGCAGCAGGTACTCCCCCGCTTCTGGGAACTCCTCCGCAACTGACGGCGGTCGGCGGGCCGCGATCACGTCGGCGAACGGTTCTGCGCGGACGTGGTCGCCGGTCTCAGGGAGACCCAGGGGCTGCAGACCATGCTCGACGAGAACCCGCGGGTGACGTGACGTAGCCTCACCCGGGACGGGCCGGGTCCTCGCCTCGGGCCGGCGGCCGGCCCGGCCGCTCTCCTTCCGCATGCGCATCCCCGGGGGTTCCGACGGATACCGAACTGACCGCCGTCGCCGCCGAGACCATCAGGACCGCGCGGCTCGACCTGGTGCCGCTGCGCGTCGAGCAGGCCGACGAGATGGCCGGCGTGCTCTCCGACCCCGCGCTCTACGCGTTCACCGGCGGCTCGCCGCCCGGGCTCGGCGAACTGCGGGCGCGCTACGCGCGGTTGGCCGCCGGGGCGCCCGGGGGCGGGACCGTGTGGGGGAACTGGGTGCTGCGGGTACGGGCGGGCGGCGGGCTCTGCGGGTACGTACAGGTGACGATCCGCGAGGAGGTCGCCGAGGTCGCCTGGGTGGTGGGGACGCCGTGGCAGGGCTGCGGCTACGCCGGTGAGGCGGCCCGGGGGCTCGTCGCGCGGCTGCGGAGGCTGCCGTTGCGGGCCGTCGTCGCGCACGTCCACCCCGGCCACCGCGCCTCCGCCGCCGTCGCGGCGTCCGCGGGGCTGGAGCGTACGGACCTCGTCCAGGACGACGAGGCCGTCTGGCGGCTCGACCTCGCCTCGCCGCCACCGCCCCCCGCCCGCTAGCGGCCGATCCCGTCCAGCTCCGCCATGTCCGCCCCGGAGAGCGCGAGTCCCGCCCCCGCGGTGTTCTCGCGCAGATGGGCCACCGACGACGTACCGGGAATGAGCAGGATGTTCGGCGACCGCCGCAGCAGCCACGCCAGCGCGACCGCCATCGGCGCCGCCTCCAGCCGCGTGGCCACGGCGGACAGCGCATCGGACTGCAGCGGGGTGAAGCCGCCGAGCGGGAAGAAGGGCACGTAGGCGATGCCCTGGGCGGCGAGTTCGCCGACCAGCTCGTCGTCCTGCCGGTGCGCGAGGTTGTACATGTTCTGTACGCACACCACCGGCGCGATCGACCGCGCCTCGGCGACCTGCTCGGCCGTCGCGTTGCTCACCCCGAGGTGCCGGATCAGGCCCTGCGACCGCAGTTCCGCCAGGGTCCCGAAAGCCTCGGCGAGCGAGCCGGGCCTGGGGCCCTGCGCGTCGCCGAGGCGGAGGTTGACCACGTCGAGGGCGTCGAGGCCGAGGTCGTCCAGGTTCTCGCGGACGGAGGCGCGCAGTTCCTCGGGGCGCCGGGCCGGCGGCCAGCCGCCCTGCGCATCGCGGATCCCGCCGACCTTGGTCACGATGTGCAGGGACGCGGGGTAGGGGTGCAGGGCCTCGCGGATGAGCCGGTTGGTGACGCGTGGTCCGTACGCGCCGGCGGTGTCGATGTGGGTGATCCCGAGGGCCACCGCCTCCCGCAGGACGGCGAGCGCGCCGTCGCGGTCGGCGGGCGGGCCCATGACCCCGGGTCCCGCGAGCTGCATGGCGCCGTAGCCGACGCGGCTGACGGTCAGATCGCCGAGGGTCCAGGTGCCGCCGGGGGGCGGGGCGGAGGGGGTGTGCATGGCCGTGCCTTCGCTGTCGGGGCGGTGGCGGGCCGTCCGGCCCGCGCCATCGATGTTCGCGCGCCGGCGAGCGGCGCGGCCAATACCGACACGGCCGCCCCTCATACCCGGCGGGTATCACCGACGTAGCCTGGGGGTGTGGACACCCTGGAGACCCGCGAGCTGCGCTACTTCGTCGCCGTGGCCGAGGAACTGCACTTCGGCCGCGCCGCCGGGCGCCTCGGCATCGCCCAGCCGCCGCTGTCCCGGGCGATCCAGCAGCTCGAACGGCGCCTCGGCGTCCGCCTGCTGGAGCGCGACCGCCGCGGCGTCGCCCTGACCGCGGCCGGGGAGACGCTGCTGTCCGAGGGCCGCGCCGCCCTCGCCGCGACCACCGCCGCCGCCCGCCGCACCCGGCGCGCGGGCGGCGCCGACGGCCCGGACGCCCCGCCGGACCGGCTGGTGCTCGCGGTGAAGGCCGCCGCGTCCCACGAACTGCTGCACAAGCTCCTCGACGCCTACGCCGCCGAACCCGGCGCCGCCGACGTCGAGGTGCTGCCCAGCGGCACCTGCGAACAGGGGGAGATGCTGCGCGACGGCCGCGCCGACGTGGCGCTCATGCACGCGCCGTTCAACTCCCTCGCCGGCTTCGACAGCGAAGAGCTGACGAGCGAGGGCCAGATCGCCATCCTGCCCGCCGCGCACCCGCTGGCCGCGCGTACGGCCCTGACCCTGGCCGACATCGCCGACGTCCCCGGCCTCCCGCTCGCCCGCTGGACCCGCGACGAGCCGGGACCGGGCCCGGAGATCCACGACCAGACGCAACTGGCCCAGTTGATCGCCCTCGGCCGCACCGCCGCCGTCTTCCCCGACTCGGCCCGCGCCTGGCTCTGGGCGGAGCACACCGCCGTCCCGCTGACCGACGCACCGCCGGTCGTCACGCACATCGCGTGGCCCGCGCACAGCCGCTCGCTCGCGCTGGCGCTCCTGGTCCGTACCGCCACCCGGCTGTGACGCGCCCGGGCCGCCGCGCTACTCCTCCACCTGCGCCCGCTGCCAGGCCAGGTAGTCCGCGACCAGCTCCGGCGGGTTCGCCTCCGCCGTGAGCGGGATCTGCTCCTCCGGATCGTCCATGTCGAACAGCACCACCGGCACCGGCCGCCCCAGCACCTCCTCGACGCGCCCCGTCTCGTGCAGGTGCCGCGCCACGTCCACGCAGTCCTCGGCGAAGTCCGCGCACAGCAGGTCGTACACCGCGGACCACCGGTCCGAGAACTGCTCCTCGTCCTCGAACCACAGCCCCTTCGCCGTCGACTCCGCGCGGTGCAGCACGGTGCCCACGGGATCCTCCGGCACGTGCCCGACCCGCTCGAACCCGTCGAGGATCCAGTACGCGTACGACCACCGCACCTCGCCGTCGGGATCCAGCTCCCCGCGGGCTGCCTCGCGCTCGCGGCGGATCTGCGCCTCGGTGTTGTAGCCGACCTGTACGTAGGGATAGCGGGCGTCCTGGTCGACGCGGTACATCTGCAGGGCGACGACGTAGATCTCGGGTCTCAGCTCCACCGGAAACGTGTCGAGGATCCGGTACGCCTCCTGCTTCAGATGCTGCCGAAACGGCATATCCCGCCCACCCTTCCCGGCGACCCGCCCACCGCTACCGTACGACCGACTGGATCTCCCGCACGTCGAGTTCCTGCGTGGCCTCGATGATCCCGGTCGGCAGCAGCTCGTCGGTGGTGCCGTCCGAGGCGCTCCAGGTCACCCGCCAGGTGACGGAGGCGGTGAAGTCGTAGGGACCGGTGCTCTCGGAGGACCGGAGATAGGTCACCCCACACGGCGGCACCTTGCCGGCATCCCCCTTCCGGTACGGGGTCCCGACGCCCCCGTCACCGTCCATCGCGCACTCACCGCCGCCGGGGTGCAGTTCGGCGTCGTCGGTGCCGGGATCGATGGTCAGCGAGACGGGGGTGGCGGTGGTCCGCGCCCACATGTTCAGGGCGGGAACCCGGGCCTCCGCCGTCACGGGCTGAAACTGCTCCCCGTCCAGCCAGACCCACGTCGGCAGGTTGACGACCTGCTCACCCGCGGGCCGCAACTCGGCCGCGGTGTCGGGCACGATCATCCGCTCGTAGGCGAGTTCTGCGAGCATCCTCGGCTCGATGGCCTCCCCTTGTGCCCAATCGGGCGGAGGCTCCTGGTTGTCGACCCAGAAGGGCACCTCAGAGCATTCGCCGCGGGCGAGGACGTCCTCCTCGGCGGGGTTCGGCACGCCGGCCCAGAACATCCCCTCACCGTCGTTCTCGACGTTCCAGTCCTTGAAGCCCGGGTGGTTCGGCCAGCTATAGCCGTCCTCGTAGTGGTCGAGTAACTGCTTGAGCGCGCTGCCGGCGTGCCCGGTCATCCCGGGCGTCGTCATCTGGCCCTCGATGGACTTCTTGGTGACCCGCTTGAAGTCCTTGGCACCCAGATAGGGGGCGTACCAGCACGGCGGCGGCTCCCAGTCGGAGGCGGTGGGTGTGAGGTTGCCGGGTGCCTGGCCGTCGTCCTTCACCGCACCGGAGTAGGTGATGCCACCGCCCGTACGGGCCCAGATCTCCTGCTCGTCGGCGCCGGCGTCGGTCTCCTGGTCCTTGGTCCGACCTGCATACGCGTCTTCGCAGACCAGCAGGAGGCACGCGGCCAGCAGAAGAGAGAGCCCGGCGCGTAACTTACCCGTCACTCCTTGCACTGCACTGCCTCCCCCTCCACATCGATGCCGGTGGCCTGCCACACCTCGTCGCGGCCCGGGAACGTCGACATAGTGATCTGGTAGAAGAGGAAATCCGCGTCGCTCGGCTCCGTGCGCAGCACTTCACCCGTCTTGAGCTTCTTGCTGTAGATCTTCGTCTGGTCAGCGCAGAAGGAGATGCCCACGGTCCTGCCATAGGACTTCGTCTCCACCCGGTAGAAGCGCTCTGTGCCCGTCGCGCTCTGCTGGGCGTCGATGTCCTGCTGGATCTGATCCTGGGCGTACGTCAGCGCTTGATCGCGCGCGTAGAACTGCGTGCTGGGTTCGTTCAGTTCCTGCTCGGCGGAGCCCCGGAATTGACTCCGGATGTAGTTCGCCGCATCCCGCTGCGCCGCCGCGTGCTCCGGCTTCGACGGCTCTTCCCAGTCGAAGACCAGCTTGATGTCCTCCGGCAGCGACACGTCCGGCGCGCCTTCCGGCGCCTCCTCCTGCGTCGGCGAGGCGGAGGCGTCAGGGGACGAGTCCTTCGCCCCCTCGATCTGCTCCGTCCCGCCGTCGTCGCCGGAGTCGGAGTCCCCGCAGGCGGTGAGCGTCAGCGTGACGGCCGTCGCGAGGGCGGCGGCCGTCAGGGCGGTGCGTGTGCGCATGGCAAGAAGCTCCCGGTCGGTCGGCGGGAACAACTGGCGCCGGTGCGCGGCCTCTTGTCCCCCGGTGGCGGACTCTGCACGGTACGTTACCGAACCGGCCGCCGGGGATTAAGGACAGCGCGTCAGAAGACGACCTCCGCCTCGTCCATCCGGTCCGCCGGCACCCGCTTCAGCTCCCGCGTCGCCTCCGCCAGCGGCGCCATCACGATGTCCGTCCCCCGCAGCGCCGTCATCTGCCCGAAGTCGCCGCGGTGCACCGCCTCCACCGCGTGCCACCCGAAGCGCGTCGCCAGCACGCGGTCGTACGCCGTCGGCGTGCCGCCGCGCTGGACGTGGCCGAGGATGACCGGCTTGGCCTCCTTGCCCAGGCGCCGCTCCAGCTCGCCGGCCAGGCGGTTGCCGATGCCGGTGAAGCGCTCGTGGCCGTACTGGTCGATCTCGCCCTTCTGGTACTCCATCGTGCCCTCCGCCGGGTGCGCGCCCTCGGCGACGCAGATGACGGCGAACTTCTTGTGCCGGTCGAAGCGCTCCTCGACCATCTTGCACAAGTTGGCGATCTCGAAGGGGCGCTCCGGCAGGCAGATGCCGTGCGCGCCGCCAGCCATGCCGGACTCCAGCGCGATCCAGCCCGCGTGCCGGCCCATGACCTCGACGACCATGACCCGCTGGTGGGACTCGGCGGTGGTCTTCAGCCGGTCCATCGCCTCGGTGGCCACGCCGACGGCCGTGTCGAAGCCGAAGGTGCGGTCGGTGGCGGAGATGTCGTTGTCGATGGTCTTCGGTACGCCGACGACCGGCATCCCCGCGTCGGCGAGCATCGCCGACGCGGTGAGGGTGCCCTCGCCGCCGATCGGGATGAGCGCGTCGAGGGCCAGCTCGCGGCTCAGCTCCTCGGTGTTCTCGCAGGCTTCGCGGAGCCGGTCGCGCTCCAGCCGGGACGAGCCGAGGACGGTGCCGCCGCGGGCGAGGATGCCGCTGACGGCGTTGAGGTCGAGCTTGCTGTACCGCCCTTCGAGCAGTCCCTTGAAGCCGTCCTCGAATCCGATCACCTCGTCGCCGTGACCGGCCACGGCCCGGTGGACCACCGACCTGATCACCGCGTTCAGGCCGGGGCAGTCTCCGCCTGCCGTGAGTACTCCGATGCGCATGTCTCTCCTGCTGGGTGCCGTCGCATGCATGCTCGAAGCCGATTCTCCCATGCTCCGGGGGTCACTCGTCCGAACAGCCGGTTAACCCTCTGTCACACTCGGCGGTCACCTCGCCGTCACCCGCGCCCGCAGGACCGCGCCCGCGCACCCGCCGCCCTTCGCGCGCCCCTCCCCCGCCCGACTGTATGGTCGAACAGGACCGCGACGGACGGGACGGATGGAGTGCAGGAGTGACCCGCAGCGTCTATGTCGCCGGTATCGGCCGCGGTGACGGCCGTCAGGTCGTCGAGCTGGGCATGATGGAGCTGCTCTCCCGCCAGGTCGACCGGGTGGGGATCTTCCGTCCGCTGGCGCATGCCGACGCCGATGCCCGCGACCCCGTCTTCGACCTGCTCCGCGCCCGCTACCGGCTGAGCCAGCCGCGCGCAGGGGTGCTCGGCATGACGTACGAGCAGGCGTCCGCGCTCCAGGCCGAGGAGGGTACGGACGCGCTGGTGGCCCGGCTCGTCGGGCGGTTCCACGAGATCGCCGCGGACTACGAGGCCGTGCTCATCTTCGGCAGCGACTTCGCCGACACCAACATCCCCGCCGAGCTGGCGCTCAACGCCCGCCTCGCCAACGAGTGCGGCGCCGCCGTGCTGCCCGTCGTCGGCGGCGCGGAGCAGTCCGCGGAGTCGGTGGTCGCCGAGGTGCGCAACGCGCACGACGCGTACACCTCCCTCGGCTGCGACGTCCTGGCGATGATCGCCAACCGGGTCGGCCCCGACGCCGCCCCCCGGGCCCGCGCCGTCGCCGCGGGCATCGGCGCCCATCTGCCCGTGCCGGTGTACGTCATCCCCGAGGACGCCGGCCTCGCCGCCCCCACCGTCGCGCAGATACGGGACGCCCTCGGCGCCGGGCTGCTGGCCGGCGACGCCGGCGGGCTGGCCCGTGACGTACGCGACTTCGTCTTCGGCGGCGCGATGCTCCCGGCGTTCCTGCCGGCCCTCAGCGAGGGCTGCATGGTGATCACCCCCGGCGACCGCGCGGACCTCGTCGTCGGCGCGCTGGCCGCGCACTCGGCGGGCTCCCCCGCCATCGCCGGGGTGCTGCTGACGCTGGACGAGCGTCCAGGACCGGACATCATGGCGCTGGCCGAGCGGCTGGCGCCGGGGACGCCGCTCCTCACGGTGGCCGAGGGCTCGTTCCCCACCGCCGCCGCGCTGGTCGGGCTGCGCGGCGAGCTGAACGCCGCGACGCCGCGCAAGGCGGACATCGCCCTCGGCCTCTTCGAGTCGCACGTGGACTCCGCGCAGCTCACCGGGCGGCTGGCGGGGGCGGCGAGCGGGCGCGTGACGCCGATGATGTTCGAGCACATGCTGATCGAGCGGGCGCAGGCCGACCGCAGGCACGTGGTGCTGCCGGAGGGCACCGAGGAGCGGGTGCTGCTGGCGGCGGAGGTGCTGGTACGGCGCGGGGTGTGCGATCTCACCCTCCTCGGCGAGGAGCAGACGATCCGCAAGCGCGCCGCGGAGCTGGGGCTGAGCCTGCCGCTGCTGAGCGCCGACGCCCCGGCGGCGCGGCCGGACGGCCCGGCCACGGCCCGGATCACCGACCCCCGCGTCTCGCCGCTGCGGGAGAGCTTCGCGGAGCTGTACGCGCAGTACCGCTCGCACCGCGGCGTCAGCGTGGAGCTGGCGTACGACGTGCTGGGCAACGTCAACTACTTCGGCACCCTGATGGTCCAGCAGGGCCTGGCCGACGCGATGGTCTCCGGCGCCGCGCACTCCACGGCCGCCACCGTGCGCCCGGCGTTCGAGGTCATCAAAGCCGACAAGAAGCAGTCCGGGACCGCGATCGTCTCGTCGGTCTTCTTCATGTGCCTCGCGGACCGGGTCCTGGTGTACGGGGACTGCGCGGTCAACCCCGATCCGAACGCCGAGCAGCTCGCGGACATCGCCATCCAGTCGGCGGCGACGGCCGCGCAGTTCGGCGTCGAGCCGCGGGTGGCGATGCTGTCGTACTCCACCGGCACCTCGGGCTCCGGCTCGGGCGTCGACAAGGTGCGGCGCGCGACCGAGCTGGTACGGGCCCGCCGGCCCGACCTGGAGGTGGAGGGCCCGATCCAGTACGACGCCGCGGTGGACGCCACCGTCGCCGCCGCCAAGATGCCGGACTCGCGGGTCGCGGGACAGGCCACGGTGCTGGTCTTCCCCGACCTCAACACGGGCAACAACACGTACAAGGCGGTGCAGCGCACGGCCGGCGCGATCGCCGTGGGGCCCGTGCTCCAGGGGCTCAACAAGCCGGTGAACGACCTGTCCCGGGGCGCGCTCGTCCAGGACATCATCAACACGGTCGCCATCACCGCCGTACAGGCGCAGGGCGCCGCCGCACCCGCGAAGGGCGGCCGCCCGTGACCGCCCCCACCCGGATCCTGGTGCTCAACTCCGGCTCCTCGTCGCTGAAGTACCAGCTCATCGACATGGCGGGGCCGACGCCCGGCGCCGACCGCCCGGCCCGCGGCATCGTCGAGCGGATCGGCGAGCCGCAGGCCGGCGGCGGCGTGCCGGACCACGCGGCGGCGCTGCGCGCCGTCGGCGACGAACTGGCCGCCGCGGGCCACGGACTGGACGCGCCCGACCTGCTGGCCATCGGCCACCGCGCCGTCCACGGCGGCACCCGCTTCACCGAGCCGGTCCTCGTCGACGACGGCGTGCTGGCCGAGATGGAGAAGCTCGTCCCGCTCGCGCCGCTGCACAACCCGGCGAACATCGCCGGCATCCGCGTCGCCCGCGAGCTGCGCCCCGACCTGCCGCAGGTCGCCGTCTTCGACACCGCCTTCCACGCCACCCTCCCCGAGCACGCCTGGCGCTACGCCCTGGACACGGCCACCGCCGACGCCCACGCCATCCGCCGCTACGGCTTCCACGGCACCTCGCACGCCTACGTCTCCCGCGCCACCGCGCAGTTGCTCGGCCGCGACCCGGCGGACCCCGGGGACTTCAACGTCCTCGTGCTGCACCTCGGCAACGGCGCCAGCGTCTCCGCGGTCGCCGGCGGCCGGTGCGTGGAGACGTCGATGGGGATGACCCCGCTGGAGGGCCTGGTGATGGGCACCCGCAGCGGGGACCTCGACCCGGCGGTGGTCTTCCATCTCGCCCGCGAGGCGGGCATGGACACGGACGCGATCGACACCCTGCTGAACAAGCGGAGCGGCCTCGTCGGCCTCTGCGGCGACAACGACATGCGGGAGATCGGCCGCCGGATCGCCGAGGGCGACGAGCGCGCGCGGCTGGCCTTCGACGTGTACGTCCACCGCATCCGCAAGTACGTCGGCGCCTACACGGCCGTGCTGGGCCGGGTGGACGCCGTCGCGTTCACCGCCGGCGTGGGCGAGAACTCCGCCGCCGTACGGGAGGCGTCGCTGCGGGGCCTCGGAGGTCTCGGCATCGAGGTGGACTCCGTACGCAACGCGGTACGCGGCTCCGCACCCCGCGTGGTCTCCGCGCCCGGCTCCCGGGTGACGGTCGCCGTGGTGCCCACCGACGAGGAGCTGGAGATCGCCGCCCAGACCCGCGACCTGGTCCGCGGCGGCGGCCGGGCGCTCCCCCCACCGGGATAATTCCGGTCGAGAACAAACCGATAGGATGCCGCCATGCGCCGAGCGAAAATCGTCTGCACCCTGGGTCCCGCCGTCGACTCCTTCGAGCAGCTCAAAGCGCTGATCGAGGCCGGCATGTCCGTGGCCCGCTTCAACATGAGCCACGGCACCCAGGCCGAGCACCAGGAGCGCTACGACCGGCTGCGCAAGGCCGCCGAGGAGACCGGGCGGCCCATCGGCGTGCTGGCCGACCTCCAGGGCCCGAAGATCCGGCTGGAGACCTTCGCCCAGGGCCCGGTGGAGCTGGCGCGCGGCGACGAGTTCACCATCACCACCGAGGACGTGCCCGGCGACCGCACCATCTGCGGCACCACGTACAAGGGCCTGCCCGGTGACGTCTCCCCCGGCGAGCGCATCCTCGTCAACGACGGCGCGGTGGCCCTGGAGGTGCTGGAGGTGCGCGGCCCCGAGGTGCGCACCATGGTCATCGAGGGCGGCGTGGTCTCCGACCACAAGGGCATCAACCTGCCCGGCGTGGCGGTGAACGTCCCGGCGCTCTCCGAGAAGGACGTGGACGACCTGCGCTTCGCCCTGCGCATGGGCTGCGACATGGTCGCGCTGTCCTTCGTCCGCGACGCCGGCGACATCGCCGACGTGCACCGGGTGATGGACGGGGCCGGGCGGCGGGTGCCGGTCATCGCCAAGGTCGAGAAGCCGCAGGCGATCGACCACATGGAGGAGATCGTCCTCGCCTTCGACGGCGTGATGGTGGCCCGCGGCGACCTGGCGGTGGAGTATCCGCTGGAGAAGGTGCCGATGGTGCAGAAGCGGCTGATCGAGATGTGCCGCCGCAACGCCAAGCCGGTGATCGTCGCGACCCAGATGATGGAGTCGATGATCAACTCGTCGCGTCCGACGCGCGCCGAGGCGTCCGACGTCGCGAACGCGATCCTGGACGGTACGGACGCGGTGATGCTGTCCGCCGAGTCGTCGGTCGGCAAGTACCCGATCGAGACGGTCAAGACGATGGCGCGGATCGTGGTGGCGGCGGAGGACGAGCTGCTGTCGCGCGGGCTGCAGCCGCTGGTGCCGGGCAAGAAGCCGCGTACGCAGGGCGGGTCCGTGGCCCGGGCGGCGTGCGAGATCGCGGACTTCCTGGACGCCCAGACGCTGGCGGCGTTCACGCAGTCCGGGGACACCGCGCGGCGGCTGTCGCGCTACCGCGCGTGCCAGCCGATCCTGGCCTTCACCACCGACGAGCACACGCGCAACCAGCTCACGCTGAGCTGGGGCGTGGAGCCGGTGCTGGTGCCGCACGTGGACAACACCGACGCGATGGTGGACCTGGTGGACGCGGAGCTGCTGAAGCTCAACCGCTTCCGCGAGGGCGACACGATGGTCATGACCGCCGGGTCGCCGCCCGGGGTGCCGGGCACCACGAACATGGTCCGCGTGCACCACCTGGGCGGCGAGCGCTGAAGCCGGGCGGCGCGGCCCGCGCTACTCGATGGTGTTCTTCAGGCCCGGCACGGTGAGCGTGCCGCCGAACTGACCGGCCTGGACGACCTGGACGTCGGTGAAGAACGCGAACGGCAGGTCCAGCGGCGGCGGGCTCTCCGGGCTGAACGTCATCGGGATCAGCCCGAAGAGACTGCCCTTCAGCTCCTCGGTGTACATGGTCACCCGGCCGTCGCGGATCGTGGAGGTGCTGCCTTCCGCGGCCCGTACGTGCGAGGTGTTCCGGCCGGGGCCGACGACGGTCTGGTGCATGTCGCGGATGTCGACCCCGTCGTCCGCGGTGTACTTCAGCACCTTCTTGACCTTGCCGCTGTAGGTCTTCACCTCGACGATGCCGTGGTACTTGAGCCCCTTGAGGGTGAGCTTGGTGCTCTCCAGCCGCCAGGGGTCGTCGGGCAGCAGCGGCAGCCCGGGTTCGAGCGCGGCGTTCGCCAGGGCCCCGGGGTCGGGGGTGGGGCAGGGGAACGGCTCCTTGCCGTCCGCGTCCGCGGCGTCGTCCCCGGCGTCCGGCTTCTCGTCCGCGGGGTCCTCGGCCGTGTCCCGCACCTTGTCGTCCAGCTCTTCCACGGTGGCGCCCGCCTCGTCGGCGGCGTCGCGTACGGCCTTCTCCTTCTCGCGCCGCTCCTCGTCCGACGCGGCGCCGGAGCCGGACTCCTTGCCGCCGTCCGAACCCGGGCCCGAACCGGCGGAGCCGGCACCGGCATCGGCGCCGTCCGAACCGCCGGACGGCTCGTCCCCTGGCCCGGTCTCCGCTGCGGAGTCGTCCGGGCCGAGCAGGCCGTCCAGGGTGTCGCCGAGCCCCAGCGGGTCGTACCAGGGGCGGGACTCCGACGGCGAAGGACTCGGCTCCGCCTTGCCGGACTCCCCGGCTCCGCCGCCGTCCGGCCCGCCGCCGGAGGCACCGCCCGAGCCGGAGCCCGAGCCGTCACCACCGCCGCCCGGCCGCTCCGCGGCCGGCCCGTCGTCCGTCGCCGACGGACTCGGCGAAGGACCGCCGCCGGGCTTCGCCGACTCCCCGGCGCCCGGCGCCTCTTCGCGGTTCCCGGCCTCCGGCGCGTCCCCGGCGTCCGCCGGCTCCTCGTCCTTCGGCTCCTCCGACTGCTCCGCGCACGGCCCCGGCCGCCAGCGTTCCGCCGGGTCGTCCTCGGCGATCGCGGGCCGCGGCGTGAGCCCCAGCCCCAGGAAGACCGCGGTGGGCATGGCCGCCAGGGCTATCGCCCTGCCCGCCGGCACCCGGCCGAGCAGCGACCTGCGCGGCGCCGCGTGCCGCGGCCCCCGGCGTACCGCCCTCGCATGGTCATCCGGCCGCACGGTGCCTCCCGCCGTCGATGTCCTCCAGCACGTCCATGCCCAGCTCGCCGGCGTCGGCTCTCTTCTCCTCCGCCGCGCCGTCCGCGGCGTCGTCCGCCGCCCCGTCTTCGGAGCCGGCGGCACCGGAGTCGCCGGCGGCCTCCGCGGCGCCCGGCACACCCGCCGCCCACGACACGGCCAGCGCCCCGCCGATCATCGACAGCAGGAAACCCACCAGCAGCCCGCCGAAGTTGGACACCGGAATGGACACCAGCGCCAGCACGATGGAGGCGACGCCCGCGAACACCCGGACGACGGCGTGGAACCACATGGTCAGCCCGAGTGTCACCAGCAGCACGCCGATGATCAGGCCGCCGGCCCCCGCCTGCGTCGCCATCTGCAGGCTGAGGTTGCCGAGTTTGATGTTGTAGTACGGCAGCGCGCCGATCGGCACGCCGCCCGCGATGGTCAGCAGACCCGCCCAGAACGGACGGGAGCCGCGCCAGCCACGGAATCCCAGCCGCCAGGTGTTCAGACGGTGCAGCAGGTCCGGCAACTCGGCGCTCATGAATGCAGCTCCCCGGTACGGCGGTGCGGTGCGGTCAGTGGGGGGTCCGGCGGGGAGCGGTACGCGCCTCCCCGCCGGCCGAGTGCGTGGTCAGAAGCACTCTTTGACGCCCTTGTGCAGCTTCATGCTGAGCCCGCTCAGCTTGAAGGTGCCGGCGCTGGTGGCCCAGGCGGTCTGTTTCACGTCCGTGAGGACGGCCTTGTCGGCCTCCTGCGCGAACCCGTTCGGGTTCGCGTTGTCGCCCTTGCCGATGCCCGGTCCCTTGGTGCTGGACCCGGCGGCCACACCGATGTTGATGTTCTCGAACGTCGCGTCGGCGTCGAGCTGCGCGATGTCGATGTAGAGGTTCTTCGCCTCCACCGGCTTGTCGTCACCGGCCGTCAGCACCAGGCTGACCGAGCCGATGAGCGGGACGTCGGGCGTGACGACCGACTGGCACATGCCGTTGATCTTCGCTTCCCTGAACGCGGAGATCGCGACCGGCCGGGTGGCCTCGTTGCCCTCCAGGTCGTGACCGCTGTCGATACCGCTGTACTGGACGAAGCCGATGCCCTCCAGCCGGTCCGCCGTGACCTTGAACTCCTGGCCCGACACGCTGAACGACGCCGCCAGCGCGCCCTGGCTCAGCGCCACCCCGATCGCGGCGGTCGCCGCCAGGCTCGGCACCATGACCACCGCGAACCGCTTCCACCTGGTCCCACCACGTGCCTGGGACTCCATGCCTCTCCTCCTTCTCGGACGTACGTCCTGGGCCCGTGGGCCGGTCCTCGGGAGCGAGGAGGATCCGCACGCGCTCGCGGGCGCGGCTCTGCGGGTCCGGTACGGGCGCGGACGCGCTACGTCGAAGGGGGCGTTACCCCCGAGCGACTCGTTGTCCGGACAGGTTCCGGTCCGCGGGAACGGTCCGCGGAAACGGGGAACCCCCCTGTCCGGATGGCGATCGTGGTCCATCGGAAGGGGGGCGCACAAGGGGTTCGTTACCAACGGGTAACGCGAGGGTGAGGCGGATCCGGCCACGGTGGCCGGATCCTGCACCCTGGGTCGCCGCCGACCGCGGACGTACCCGATGACAAGGCATGACAAAGACGGTCATCTGACAGCGCGTCAGTTACTCCGAGTAACAGCCCTGCTCACCGTCAATTTTTGGCAAAGCAGCACGGGCTGTCACCCTACGTCAACCTCTGCTCAGAACAGCACCCGGGCCAGCGCCTGCCGCCCCGCGACCACCCGCGGATCGTCGCCGCCGACGACCTCGAACAGCTCCAGCAGCCGCACCCGCGCGGCCTGCCGGTCCTCGCCCGCGGTCCGCGCCACCGTGTCGACCAGCCGCCCGAACGCGTCCTCGACGTGCCCGCCGACCAGGTCCAGGTCCGCGACCCGGATCTGCGCCGCCACGTCCGCCGGATCGTCCGCCGCCTCCTTGCGTACGGCCGCGGGGTCGAGCCCCTCCACCCGCCGCAGCAGCTCCGCCTGCGCGAGGCCCAGCGTGGCCTCCACGTTGCCCGGGTCGTCGGACAGCACGTTCTGGTACGCCTGGACCGCGCCGCCGAGGTCGCCCCGGTCCAGCGCGTCACCGGCCGCCGCCAGCGCGCTGTCGTACGGGCCGACGGGCTCCTCCGGCGCCTCCCGCTCACCGGCGCCGTCCTCGCCGGCCGCCGCGTCCTCATCGGCCACCGCCTGCCCGACGATGCCGAACTGCTGCTCGGCGACCTTGATCAGCTCGTCCAGCACCCCGCGGATCTGCGGCTCCGGGGCGGCGCCCTGGAACAGCGGGATGGCCTGCCCGCCGACGACCGCGAAGACCGCCGGGATGGACTGGACGCCGAACTGCTGGAACAGCATCTGGTTCGCGTCCACGTCGATCTTGGCCAGCACGAACCGCCCGGCGTACTCCTGTGTCAGCCGTTCCAGCAGCGGGCTGAGCTGCTTGCACGGCTGGCACCACTCGGCCCAGAAGTCGACGACGACCGGGACCTCGGTGGAGCGCTGCAGGACGTCCTGCTGGAAGCCGGCCTCGTCGACATCGATGACGAGCGCACCGGCGCCGGGCGCGGGCACCCCGTCCCGGGCGGCCTGGGCACGGGCCGCCTCCGCCTTCTCCTTGGCCTCCGCGGCCGCCTTCACCGCGGCCAGGTCGACCGCTCCGCTCATAGACATGTTGCGTGGCTGCATACGCCCTATCCTCCCCCCTTCGCCCGGTGCATTGAACGGACGGGCCGCGGATGACTCGGCGAACCCGCCCGGAAGGGTTCGTCCCGGGCGGGTTCCAAGGTGCAGCAGAAGACACCGGTCGCTCGGGGGTGACTTACGCTACGGGCCGTAGCGTAACCCACCTGCGGCGGCGCGGAGAAGGGATAAGGTCCAGCTCATGAGCCACGAGACCCCCGCCGCACGGCGCGCGGGCCGGCCGCGCAGCGCGACCGCGGACCGGGCCATCCTGGACGCCGCCCGGGCCGCGATCGCCGAGACGGGCTGGGCCGGGGTGACACTCGGCGGGGTCGCGGCCCGCGCGGGAGTGGCGAAGACCACGCTCTACCGGCGCTGGCCGGGCAAGAACGAACTCGTCCTGGACGCCCTCGCCGACCTCTTCGACTCGCTGCGGCTGCCGGACCACGGCAGCCTGGCGCGGGACGTGGAGTGCGTGGTGCTGCAGTTCGCCGAACTGCTGCGGGAGCCGCGCACGCGCGGCGCGCTGATGGCGGTGCTGGCCGAGGCGACGCAGGACGCGGCGCTGCGTGAGCGGATCCGCGGCGCGATCGTCGACCGGCAGCGGCATCTGGTGCTGCTGGGCCGCGCACGGGCGCAGGCGCGGGGGGAGTTGCCGGCGGAGCCGGACGCGGCGGCGGCGGACCGTACCGCGGACATGATCTTCGACGTGATCGCCGGCTCCGTGCTGCACCGGCTGCTGGTCAGCGCGGAGCCGGTGACGGCCGCGTGGGCGACGGCGTTCGCCACCCTGCTGACCGGGGGCCTGGCCGCTCTGACGGACCCGGCACCCGACCCGGCCGCGGGCAGCGGGGACCCGGCCGCGCAATAGGTCCTTCGGGCCTGTCCCGGCCGCGCCCGGAGCGGGATGCTGGCAGCCCGCCACGAAGGAGGGCCCATGAAGGCGATCGTCCAGGACCGCTACGGCCCGGCCGGGGTGCTGCGGGAGGCCGAGGCCGAACGGCCGGAACCGGGTGCGGGCGAGATCGTCGTACGGGTACGGGCCGCGGGACTCGACCCCAGTGTGTGGCACCTGATGACCGGACTCCCGTACATGATGCGCCTGATGGGCTTCGGCCTGCGCCGGCCGAAGGACCGGGTGCGCGGCTGGGACGCCGCGGGGACCGTCGCGGCGGTCGGCGCGGGCGTCACCCGCTTCGCGCCGGGCGACGACGTGTTCGGCGTCGGCAGCGGCGGGACCTTCGCGGAGTACTGCCGGGGCGCCGCGGAGATGTTCGCGGCCAAGCCCGCGGGGGTGGGCTTCGAAGCCGCCGCGGCCGTGCCCACCTCCGCGATCACCGCGCTGCGTGCCCTGCGCGACGCGGGCGGGCTGCGGACGGGCGGGCGCGTCCTGGTGCTCGGCGCCGGCGGCGGCGTGGGCACGTTCGCCGTCCAACTGGCCAAGGCGCGGCAGGCGGAGGTCACCGGCGTCTGCGGTACGGACAAGACGGAACTGGTCCGCTCGCTCGGCGCGGACCACGTCGTCGACTACACCGAGCGGGACGTCACCGCCGGCCCCGGCCGCTACGACCTCGTCCTCGACACCGCGGGCAACCGCCCGCTCGCCGCGCTGCGCCGCGTGCTCGCCCCGCGCGGCACGATCGTGCTCGTCGGCGGCGAGGGCGGCGACAGGTGGGTCGGCGACCTGCGGCGTTCGCTCGGCGGCTCCGTGCGCTCCCTGTTCTCCGCCCGGAAGGTGAAGGCGCCCTACGTGCGCCCCCGGCCGGAGGACGTCGAGGAGGTGCGCGGCCTGCTGGAGTCCGGCACGATCACGCCGGTCGTGGGCCGGACGTACCCGCTCGCCGGGGCCGCCGAGGCGGTCCGGGACTGGGAGAAGGGCCACACGCGCGGCAAGTCCGTCCTCGTCGTGTGACCCCGCTCCGCACCGCGCGGACCCGCCCGCGCACGGACCGGCCCGCGCGCGTGCGTCAGAAAGACGCCGGCTCGGTGTAGACGCCCCACTCGTCGCGCAGCGCGTCGCAGATCTCGCCGAGCGTGGCCTCGGCCCGTACCGCCGCGAGCATCGGCTCGATCATGTTGCCGCCGTCCCGGGCCGCCGTGAGCATGGCCGCCAGCGCGGCGCGCACCCGCGCGTCGTCGCGGGCGCCCTTGCGGACGGCCAGCGTGCGCACCTGCTCGCGCTCCACCTCGTGGCTGACCCGCAGGATCTCCAGGTCGCCGGTGACGGAGCCGGTGTGGCAGTTGACGCCGACGATCTTCTTGTCGCCCTTCTCCAGCGACCGCTGGTAGCGGAAGGCCGACTCGGCGATCTCGCCGGTGAACCAGCCGTCCTCGATGCCGCGCAGGATCCCGGACGTGATCGGCCCGATGGGGTGCCGCCCGTCGGGGTGGGCGCGCCGGCCGCGCTCGCGGATCTGCTCGAAGATCTTCTCCGCGTCGGCCTCGATCCGGTCGGTGAGCTGCTCGACGTACCAGGAGCCGCCGAGGGGGTCGGCGACGTTGGCGACGCCGGTCTCCTCCATCAGCACCTGCTGGGTGCGCAGCGCGATCTCCGCGGCCCGCTCGCTGGGCAGCGCCAGGGTCTCGTCCAGGGCGTTGGTGTGCAGCGAGTTGGTGCCGCCCAGGACGGCGGCCAGCGCCTCGACGGCGGTGCGCACCACGTTGTTGTACGGCTGCTGTGCGGTCAGCGAGACGCCCGCGGTCTGGGTGTGGAAGCGCAGCCACTGCGCCTTCTCGCTGCGCGCCCCGTACACGTCGCGCAGCCAGCGGGCCCAGATGCGGCGCGCGGCGCGGAACTTGGCGATCTCCTCGAAGAAGTCGACGTGGGCGTCGAAGAAGAAGGACAGGCCGGGGGCGAAGGCGTCGACGTCGAGGCCGCGGGACAGGCCCAGCTCCACGTAGCCGAAGCCGTCGGCGAGGGTGTACGCCAGTTCCTGCGCGGCCGTGGAGCCGGCCTCGCGGATGTGGTAGCCGGAGACGGACAGCGGCTTGTACGCGGGGATGCGCTCGGCGCAGTACTCCATCAGGTCGCCGATGAGGCGCAGGTGCGGCTCGGGCCGGAAGAGCCACTCCTTCTGCGCGATGTACTCCTTGAAGATGTCGGTCTGCAGCGTGCCGTTGAGCACGCCGGGGTCGACGCCCTGGCGCTCGGCGGCGACCAGGTACATGCAGAAGACGGGAACCGCGGGGCCGCTGATCGTCATCGAGGTGGTGATGTCGCCCAGCGGGATGTCGCGGAAGAGCACCTCCATGTCGGCGGCCGAGTCGATGGCCACGCCGCAGTGCCCCACCTCGCCCAGCGCGTGCGGGTCGTCGGAGTCGCGGCCCATGAGGGTGGGCATGTCGAACGCGACCGACAGGCCGCCGCCGCCGGCGCCGAGGATGAGCTTGTAGCGCTCGTTGGTCTGCTCGGCGTTGCCGAAGCCGGCGAACTGGCGGATGGTCCACGTCCGGCCGCGGTAGCCGGTGGCGTACAGGCCGCGGGTGTACGGGAACTCGCCGGGCCAGCCGATGCGCTCGAAGCCCTCGTAGACATCCCCGGGACGCGGGCCGTAGACCGGCTCGACGTCGTCGCCGGAGAGCGTGGTGAAGTCTGCCTCGCGCTTGCGGGCCGCGTCGTAACGCGCCTGCCAGCGGCGCCGGCCCTCTTCCATGGCCGCAGCATCCATGCCCGTACCGCCTCTCTCTGCGCGCGGATCGCGCGGCGCATTTAATAGGACGTCCTACTAAGTGTTGCATGCCCCGGGCCCCCGCGCGGCATACGCGGCCGGGGAGTGGGGGTGGTCACGGCGCGTTTCCGGCGGGGTTTAGGCTCGATGCCATGAAGAAGAGCGTCCTCACCCGCTACCGCACGATGGCGTACGTGACCGGCGTGCTCCTCGTCCTGCTGACCCTGGGCATGATCGGCAAGTACGCCCTGGACCTCTCCGGCGCGGACGGCTTCACGAAGGTCGTGAGCATCGCCCACGGCTGGCTGTACATCCTCTACCTGGTATTCGCCTTCGACCTCGGGTCCAAGGCGAAGCTCCCGGTCGGCAGGCTGATCTGGGTGCTGCTCGCGGGGACGGTGCCGACGGCGGCGTTCTTCGTGGAGCGGAAGCTCACCCGGGAGGTCGGGCCGCTGGTCGTCCGCGAGGGCGAGCCCGCGGCGGCGAAGGCGTAGGCAGGCGCGGGAAGGCCGAGCGCCGGAAGGCGGCGCGGGCGCCGGCGCGCGGCCGGGCGGACTACTGCTCGAAGTCGCCCGCGGCTATCCGCAGCGGGCGGAGCATGGCGAAGATCTCCGCGCACTGCTCGTCGTCGTACGCGCTGAGCCCGAAGTCCATCGCCATCAGGTCGCGCGTCGCCTGCTCGACGACCTCGCGGCCCCGGTCGGTGATCGACGCGAGGGTGCCGCGGCCGTCGTTGGGGTTGGGCCGCTTGGCCACGTAGCCGGACCTGACCAGCCGGTCGACGGTGTTGGTCACCGACGTCGGGTGCACCATCAGCCGCTCGCCGATCTTCGACATCGCCAGCTCGCCGGCCTTGGAGAAGGTGAGCAGCACCAGTGCCTCGTAGCGCGCGAAGGTCAGCCCGTACGGCTTGACGACGGCGTCGACCTGCGCCAGCAGGATCTGGTGGGCGCGCATCACCGAGGTGATGGCCCCCATCGCGGGCACGGCTCCCCAGCGCTGGCGCCAGAGTTCATCGGCGCGCGCGATGGGGTCGAACGACAGGCTCAGCGGCTTCGGCACGTCGCCGACCCTACCGCCCGGTCACGTCGCGGTCAGCCCGGTCTCACCCTTCGGTCGGGTCCTGCGCACTTCCAGACAGACCAGCAGCGAGCACACCGTGCCCGTGACGCCGACCGCGGCGACGGCCAGGTGCACCGGGGCGAACTCCGCGACCGCGCCCGCGCATGCCATGCCCACCCCCTGCAGCGTCATCAGCCCGGCGGTCTGCAGCGTCATCGCCCGGCCGCGCATCTCCTCGGGCACGGCGGCGACGAACCACTGGTCGAGGCCGAGCGAGTACGAGATGCCGAAGCCGGTGAGCACCAGCAGCGGCAGTGCCCAGCCGAAGGACGGGTGCGTCACGAAGCCGATCGCGGGCACCGTCGCGAACACCGCCACCGGGAAGACGATCCGTTCCCTGCCGCGCGGCCCGAGCAGCGAGCCGGCCAGGATCTCGCTGGTGACCGCGCCGATCGGCATGCCGGTCATGAGCAGTCCGAGCCCGAGGGCGCCGATGCCGAGGTCGTCGGCGTACGCGGCCGCCAGCGCCTCGGGGGCGACGACGAAGGTCGGCGGGATCCAGGTGAGCAGCAGCAGCGCGCGGATGCGGCGGTCGCGCAGGAAGGTGCCGGCGGCGGCGAGCGAGTCGCCGACGGTGCTCGTGCGGCCGGGTGCCCCCGCGGCGCCCCCGGCGGCGGTACGGGGCGGGCGGGCGCGGGTGCCGAAGCGCAGCACCAGCGCCGAGCAGAGCAGCCCCACCGCCGTCAGCGTCAGCGTCGCGCGCGGGGAGAACGCCGCCAGCAGCCCGCCGAGGGCGAAGCCGACGAGCTGCGCCGCCTGCGCGGTGAGCCGGATGACGGAGCGGCCGAGGACGAACCGGTCGCCGGTGCCGAGGATGTCGGCCAGCGTGGCGATCCGGGTGCCGGTGAAGACCGGCGAGATGACCCCGGCGACGCAGCGCAGCGCCAGCAGCGCGGCGACGGGCATCCCGGGCAGCACCATGGTGAGGAAGCAGGCGGCGGCGAGCAGGTCGCAGGTCACCAGCACCCGGCGGGCCGGGAGGCGGTCGGCTATCGAGGACAGCAGGGTCCCGCCGACGAGGTACGGCAGCAGGCCGACGCCCAGGGTGAGCGCGCTCAGCAGCGGGGATCCGGTGCGGTCGTAGACGAGGACGGTCAGCGCGATGGCCGCGACGACCTCGCCGAGGATCGACATGACGTGCGCGGCGAAGACGAACCGGAACTCGCGGACGCGGAAGACGTCGGCGTAGCGGGCGCGCGGGTCGGCGGCGCCCGCGGGCGCGTCCGCGGGTACGCCGGCGGGCGCGCCGGTGCCGTCCTGGCCGGACGGCGGGGCCGCGGGCACGGGTGCGGCCGCGCCGTCCGGGGCTGTGGTGTCGCTCATCCCCGGAGCCTCGCCCGCTGCCGGCGGGGGGCCGTAGTCTTTCGGCACCAGCCGAATCAGTCAGGCAGCGAGGAGGGCGCCGTGCCGGTGTACATGCGCTTCGGCTCCGACGACCTGCTGCGCTGCCGCTTCGCGGTCTCCCCGGTCTTCGAGACCCACGAGGCGATACGGACGCTGCGCCGCACCGAGCGGCACGGCTACCACCGGCCGTGGCTGCGCCGCCTCGGCGACGCCGCCGCCGGGCTCGACCTCGCACCGCTGTGGATCTTCATGCCGCACACGGGAAACGGCTACACCCCGGACTTCCTCGGCGGCCCGCCGCAGGCGGCGTACACCTCGGTGGCCGAGGGGCTGGCCCGGCTTCGCGCCACCGACCCGGCGCTGGCGCGCGCGGAGATGACCCTCTCGTTCAGCACCATGCCCGGCGCCGCCGAGTCCCCGCTCGGCCGCAAGCTGCTCGACGACCCGGCCGCCGCGATCGAGCTGATGGCCGACGTCACCGAGCGCGCCTGGCACGCGCTGGTCGAGCCGTTCTGGCCGCGGGTGCACGACCTGCTGGAGGCGGACATCGACTACCGCGCCCGGCAGCTCGCCTCCGCGGGTCTCGGCGAGCTGTTCGCGCTGCTGCACAACCGGCTGTCGTACGAGGACGGCCTGCTGACCGTACGCACCAAGAACGACTACTACTACGAGCGCGACCTCGCCGGCGACGGTCTGCTGCTGATGCCCAGCGCCTTCGCCTGGCCGGACGTGGTGACCGGCTTCCAGCCTCCCTGGCAGCCCACCGTCATCTACCCCGCCCGCGGCGTCGGCACCCTGTGGGCGGAGTCGGGACCCGAGGCGGCGCAGGCGCTGGGGCGGCTGCTCGGCGCCGGCCGGGCCGCGGTCCTGGCCGCGCTCGACGAGCCGGCCTCCACCTCCGCGCTGGCCCGCCGCCTCGGCCTGGCCCCCTCCTCGGTCTCCGCGCACCTGACCGTGCTGAAGGGGGCGGGCCTGCTGACGTCCCACCGCGAGCGCCACCGGGTGCTCTACGAGCGCACGCCGCTGGGCGGTGCGCTGGCCGCGGGCGGCTGACGCCCATCCGGACGCCTCGGGACCGCGGCACCGGCCGCGCGGGCGCGGCGTTCCGTAGCGAAAGATCCGCTCATGCCACGATCGACGGGTTCTGTTCGATCGCCTCCCGCGGGAGAAGTGCATGTCGGCGCGGATCCGTACGCTCATCAGCATCCTGCTCCTCGGGGTCCTGCTCGGCTGCACGCCCGGGGGCGGCGACGGGGACGGTGCCGGGCCGCGGGACGGCGAGCGGGCGCGGCCGGCCACGGCGGCGAAGACGCCGTTCTGGGTGGACCCCGGCTCCCCGGCCGCCCGCCAGGTGCAGGCGTGGAAGCAGCAGGGGCGGGCGGAGGACGCCGCGCTGCTGGAGCGGATCGCGAGCCGGCCGGTCGCCGAGTGGCCCGCGGGGCACGACCCCGGCGGCGACGTGCGCAACGCGGTACGCGGCGCGGAGGCGGGCGGCCGCACGGCGGTGCTCGTGGCGTACAACATCCCGCACCGCGACTGCGGCCAGCACTCCGCGGGCGGCGCCCCCGACGCCGCCGCGTACGAGCAGTGGATCGGCTCCTTCGCCGACGGCATCGGCGACGCGAAGGCGCTGGTGATCCTCGAACCCGACGCCGTCCCGCACGTCGTGGACGGCTGCACCCCGCCGGAGCTGCACGAGGAGCGCTACCGGCTGATCTCCGGCGCCATCGCCCGGCTCCAGCAGCACCCGGGGGTCAAGGTCTACCTCGACGCCGGCAACTCCTCCTGGATCGCCGACCCGGGCCGGCTCGCCCAGGCGCTGCGCCAGGCCGGCATCGGCGCGGCCGACGGCTTCGCGCTCAACGTCTCCAACTTCCAGCGCACCGGAGAGCAGCTCGCCTACGGCCGCCGGCTCTCCGAGCAGTTGGACGGCGCCCACTTCGTCGTCGACACCAGCCGCAACGGCAACGGCCCGCTCTCCGGCGCCCCGGACCAGGTGTGGTGCAACCCGCCCGGCCGGGCGCTCGGCGAGCCGCCGACGACGCGGACCGGCGACGAGCGGGCCGACGCGTTCCTGTGGGTCAAGCGCCCCGGGGAGTCGGACGGGCCGTGCCGCGGGGGCCCCGAGGCCGGCACGTGGTGGCCGGACTACGCCCTGGGCCTGGCCCGCCGCGCGGGCTGAACTCCCCGGCGCGTACGAGCGGCAGAACGCTCCCCGTACGGGCGGAAGGCGCCCCCGGACGACCGGAAGGCGCCTGCCCGCGGGGTGGTACGCCGGCGGGGCCGAGGGGCAGCGGCCCCGCCGACGGGCTTGTCAGGGCACGTGCACCCATTTCGCCTCGGACGGCACGCCCTTGCCGTCGGCGACGAAGAGCATGTACCAGCCGGGCGGCACCAGGCTCGGGTCAGCCGGCACCGTCACCGTCACCTTCCCGGCACTCTTCTTCACGTCCAACTGGATCGAGCGCTGCTCGACGTCCGTGACGTGGGTGACGGAACCCGGCCGGATCAGCCGCGCCTTCGCGACCCGCTCGGCCCCCTCGACCTCGTACGTCGCCTTCTGCCCGCGCCCCGGCTGCTCGGGACCCGCGCCGATCGACAGCCGCTTGCCGTCCTCGGCCGTGTGCAGATACGGCGGCGTGAAGATCTCGATGCGCTTCTCGAAGGTGCCGGGGCGGGTGTTGGCCTTGTCGCCGAAGAGGGAGTCGGAGCCGAAGGTGGCCACCCGGCCGTCGGGCAGCAGCACGGCCTCGGAGTGGTAGTTGCGGCCCACCTTCGGATCGGCGGCGCGGGTGAAGGAGTTGGTGCCCGGGTCGTAGAACTGGGCCTTGTGGATGTCGCTGTTACCGCGGCCGCGGTAGTCGGCGGAGCCGCCGCTGGTGAAGACCGTGTCGTCCGGCATGATCACGCTGTTCAGGTACCTGGTGCCCTGCGGCAGTTCCGGGCCGTCCGCGTACGCGGGCCGGTCCTTGGTCAGGTCGATGATCGAGGTGCGCGGCGTCGCCTTGGCCGACTCCCCCACCCCGCCGCCGCCGAGCACCATGACCTTCTGGTCCTGCGCGGGCGGCAGCAGCAGCGAGCCCGCGGTCTCCAGTTGGTCGGGGTCGGTCATGCCGGGCACGGTGGTGAACGAGTTGTCCTTCAGGTCCCAGATCCCGGGCTTGCGGCCGCGGTCGGCCGGGCCATAGCCGGCGTTGGCGCCGGAGTAGAAGAGCTTGCCGCCCGCGGTGAGGAAGAGGGCGGGGTACGTCGGGAAGTAGCGGTTCGGCGCCTTGGACCACTTCTTGGTCTTCGGGTCGTAGACCTCATTGTCGCCGTAGAGGATCTCGCCCGACTCGTCGAGGCCGGAGACCGAGAGGACCTTGCCGTCGGGCAGCGTCACGAGGGTGGGGTACCAGCGGGCCTTGTCCATCGGGTCGACGCGCACGTAGCGCTCCCGGACCGGGTCGAACTCGAAGGTGTCCTTGATCCCCTGGAAGTCCTGCTTGTCCATGGTGAGCTTCTGCGCCAGGCCGTAGACGTTGTCCGCGCTCTTGCCCGTCAGGCCCTCGACGGCGTACTGCGCCTGCCGGTCCTGGACGTAGCCGCGGCCCTCCTCCTCGGCCTCGACGAAGACGTTGGCCTCTGCGGCGGTGACGACCGCCTTCCTGCCGCGCTTGGCGGCCTTCTTCTCCGCGGCCGGGACGGTGACGGCGGCGGTGGTGCGGTAGACGAGCCCGGAGGGGGCGATGAAGCCGGTGCCCTTCTTGAGCCTGACGGGATCGTCCGGGTTCTCGTTCTTCACCAGCATCCGGCCGCCGGCGCGCTCGACGTCGCCGTCGAGGAGTTCGTAGCGGGCGGTACCGCCGGCGACCAGCAGCCGGCCGTCGGCGAGTTGGGTGTGGCCGGCGCAGAACAGGTCGGCGGGGGTGCGTATCTCCTCGTAGCTGTTCTTCTCCGGGTCCCACAGGATGGTGCGGAAGGTGCCGGCGTCGAACTGCTTCTGGTCGTTGCCCGAGCCGGCGATGAGCAGCACCTTGCCGGTGTGCAGCAGCGTGGCGTGGATGGCGTTGAGGTGGTACGAGTCCGGGGTGCCCTGCACCTGCCAGGAGCCGAACTCCCGCTGGTACCCCGGCCGGGATATTCGGTACTCGTGGTACTGCTCCTCGGCGAAGCCGATGGCCGCGGGGGCGTTGAGTGCCGCCAGCACCAGGACCACGCCCGTGCCTATCGCCGCCTTCTTGAACCGTTTGCCGGGCCGGTACCCCATGGATCAGCTCCTCCCGCTCGTCGTCGCAGTGGTGGTCGCCGTGGTCGCCGTCGTGGCGGTGGCCGTCGTGGCGGTGGCCGTCGTGGCGGTGGCCGTCGTGGCGGTGGTGGCGGCTGCCGTGGTGGCCGGTGCCGCGTCCTCCGCCGCCCTGGCCGGCTTCCACAGCCTCGTCCGCAGCCCTCTGGCCCGGCCGCGTACGGCAGCGGCGGCGGCCACCGCCGCCCGGCGCCTGGCGTCCTCGCGCCGGTTCGCGGTCCGTACCTGCCAGGAGGACCAGAGCCAGATCGCCGCCGGCGCGAGCGCGAGGCACACCCCGAGCACCGTCCAGGTGCGCATCGCGACGTGCGTGTGGCCCAGCACCACCGACGCCAGGAACGAGACCGCGAGGACCCCCGCCCAGAAGAAGTGGATGCGGAACGTCGCCAGCCGGTCGGGGCTCGCGTCGCCGCCCTTGGGCGTGACCACGAAGCGGCACGGCCGGCGCAGCACCGCCGCCTTGAAGGACGTGAAGTAGATCGGCGCCGACATCGCCGACATCAGCATCCCGGCGAGGCCGCCGGAGCCCTCGGGCTCGTGCGGCGAGACGTTGTGCCGCCGGTTCCACAGGTAGAGGCCGATCTGCAGGGCCGCCGCGTCGCTGTAGAGCATCAGCCAGATCGAGGCCGGCACCTGGGTGCCCGAGGAGCCGAGCCAGAGGAAGAGGACGCAGCTCAGCGCGCCGAGGAGCCAGTTGACCGCGGTCATCGGGTAATAGACGAGCATGAGCGAGTAGTTGAGGAGCCGCCGGAGGGGGAAGCGCTCCTTGCCGCGCCCGTACTGGCCGATGATCGTCTCGTACGTGCCGCGCGACCAGCGCAGTTGCTGGGTGAAGAAGTCGGTCCAGGAGTTGGGCCCCTCGCCGACGGCCAGCACGTCCGGGGTGTAGACCGACGACCAGTGCCGGCCGGTGGCCGGGTTGCGGGTGCGGTGCAGCTCGAAGCCCGTGGCCATGTCCTCGGTGATCGAGTCGTAGAGGCCGCCGATCTGGCGGAGCGCGGTGATGCGTACGGCGTTGTTGGTGCCGACGAACATGGGCGAGCCGTAGGCGTTGCCGGCGCGCTGGATCAGCGCGTGGAAGAGGTACTGCTGACTCTCCGCGAACTTGGTGACGGCGGTGTCGTAGTTGCCGTAGACCTGCGGGCCGACGACGAAGGCGACGTCGGGGTCGCGGAAGTAGCCGAGCATCCGCTCCAGGTAGTTCGGCAGCGGCACGTGGTCGGTGTCGACCGAGGCGAAGAAGTCGTAGCCGTCGCCGAAGGCGGCCAGCCAGGCGTTGTAGTTGCCGTGCTTGGTCTTCGCCCGGTGGGGGCCCTCCTCGGCGTTCCACTGCGGCACGCCCTTGCGGCTGAAGTGCCGTACGCCCAGCTCCGCACAGAGCGCCCGGGCCTCGGGGTCGTCGCCCTCGTCCAGCAGCCAGACGTCCAGCGGCCCGTCGTGCCGCAGCGCGACCGCGCCGGTGAGCGTGGCGCGCACCATGGCGATGGGTTCCTTGCCCGGCACGTACGTGGTGAGGAACGCGACCCGGGTGCCGGGCTCCGCGGTGACCGGGACCGGATCCCGGGCGACCATCGTGGCGTGCGCGATCGAGACGACGTTGACCAGCCGGAACGACTCGATCAGCCCGATCGATATGAGCATCACCGCGTCCGCGGTGAGCAGCCAGGGCGGGGCGCCGGTGCGCTCGGTCCAGTGCGAGGGCCAGACGAGGTAGAGCAGCAGGGCGCAGGACAGCAGCGGCGCGAGCGCCATGAGCAGGACCGCCCGGACGCGGTGGGGCTCACGGGAGAGCAGTCGCGTGTAGCGCACCCGGTAGGGCCTGGACGGATCGGGATCCGTCAGCGGCCCCGCGAGGCGGCTGAACTTCTCGTAGTCATAGCCTTCCGGCCGCACGGTCCCTCCGCAGATACGACAACGCCGACATATCCCACCAAAAGCGGAAATTGGTTGCGTGTCGAACCGGGGAGGGCCGTGCGGGGGTTTCCGTCCCGCGAAGGGGCCGGACGGGGCGTCAGCGGACGGCGGTCAGGTGCCGACGACACCCTCGCGGCGGGCGCGGTCGGCGATGATCCCGGCCTCCAGCTCGCGGCGCAGCATCCGCTCGGCGGCGAAGCCGCCGCCGGGCAGCACGGCGAGGACGAAGTACAGCGCCCCGCGCTTGAGCGGCCAGCGGGTGCGGTTCCAGGCGTCGGCGAGGAAGAGCACGTAGCCGATGAAGAGCAGCCCGTGGATCATGCCCATCACCGGGACCGCATCGAAGTCGGTGGTCCGCTTGAGCACGGAGCACACGAGCAGCAGGAGGAAGGAGACCGCCTCGGGGGCCGAGATCAGCCGGAGCCGGCGGAGTGCGGATGCGGTGTCGGTGGCCACAGGGTCCATGGGAACAGCTTTCGGATCGTCCGGAATCCGGGGGGATCTCCCCGGGCAAACTGGACCCCATTGTGTCAGCCGCCCATACCCGGCCTTCCGGGAGGGGTGGCCGAGCCGCTAGCGTCGCCCCGTGGCTCAGTTTCGACTGCAAGGCAGCAAGGTGCTGGCCGTGGACATGGCCGGCGACGCGGTGAAAGCGAAGAACGGCTCGATGGTCGCCTACGACGGCCAGATGTCGTTCAAGAAGCTCACAGGGGGCGGCGAGGGGATACGGGGGATGGTGACGCGCCGGCTGACCGGCGAGTCCATGGAGCTGATGGAGGTGAAGGGGCAGGGCACCTGCTTCTTCGCCGACCGGGCCAGCGTGATCAATCTTGTCGGCCTCCAGGCCGACAAGCTGTACGTGGAGTCGAGCAACCTGCTGGCGACCGACGGCGGGCTGAAGACGGGGACGAGCTTCACCGGGATGCGCGGCGCCAGCACCGGCACCGGGCTCTTCACCACCACGGTGGAGGGCACGGGACAGGCGGCGATCATGTCGGACGGGCCCGCGGTGGTGCTGCGGGTGACGCCGGGCACGCCGCTGGTCGTCGACCCGGGCGCGTACGTCGCGCACACCGGGCAGGTGCAGCAGCACTTCCAGTCCGGCGCCACGTTCCGCACCCTCATAGGCGAGGGGGGCGGCGAGGGGTTCCAGATCCGCTTCGAGGGGGACGGGCTGGTCTACGTACAGCCCAGCGAGCGCAACACGGTGGGGGGTGCGGTCTAGATGCCGTTCCGGATGCTCAATTCGAAGATCGCCGAGGCGCAGGTGCTGCCAGGCCAGACGATGTTCAGCCAGCGGGGGGCGATGCTCGCGTACACCGGGCAGGTCCGCTTCACGCCCAACATCCAGGGCGGCCAGGGCGGGCTGACGTCGATGATCGGCCGCCGGGTGGCGAACGAGGCGACGCCGCTGATGACCGTCGAGGGCTCGGGCACGGTGATGTTCGGGCACGGCGGCCACGAGGTGCACGTGATCGAATTGGCCGGTGACACCCTGTACGTGGAGGCCGACCGGCTGCTGGCCTTCGACGGCTCACTCCAGCAGGGCACCATGTTCATGGGCTCGCAGGGCGGCGTCATGGGGATGGTCCGCGGCCAGGTCACCGGACAGGGGCTGTTCACCACCACCCTCGCCGGCCACGGCGCGGTGGCGGTGATGGCCCACGGCGGCGTCCTGGAACTGCCGATCGCCCCGCAGCGCCCGGTGCACGTGGACCCGCAGGCGTACGTCGCCCACCGCGGCCAGGTGCAGAACAAGCTCTCCACCGCCCTCGGCTGGCGCGACATGGTGGGCCGCGGCTCCGGCGAGGCGTTCCAACTGGAACTGTCGGGCAACGGCACGGTCTACGTGCAGGCATCGGAGGAGAAACTGTGACCGCCGGACCCGTCGTCCACGACATGAACACGCTGCCGCGCAACGACAACGTCCACCCGTACGCCTTCAGCGTCGCGCTCAACGGGCAGTGGTTCCTGCAGAAGGGGAAGATGATCGCCTACTACGGGCAGATCTCCTTCGAGGGCGTCGGCCACGGGGCGTTCGACGGGCTGGTGGCCGGGAGCTTCCACTCGCCGCTGCACGCCGCGGACTGGGTGGTGGCGCAGGGCAGCGGTGTGATGGTCCTCGCGGACCGGGCGTTCGACGTCAACTCCTTCGACCTGGACGACGGCAACCTCACGATCCGCTCCGGGAACCTGCTCGCGTTCGAGCCGGGGCTGGAGCTGAAGCAGTCCATCGTGCCGGGCTTCCTGACGCTGATCGGCACGGGCAAGTTCGTCGCCGTCTCCAACGGCGCCGTCGTCTTCGTCGAGCCGCCGATCCGGGTGGACCCGCAGGCGCTGGTGGGCTGGGCCGACTGCCCGTCGCCGTGCCACCACTACGACCACGGCTACATGCAGGGCCTCCTCGGCGGGATCCGGGCGATGACCGGCATCGGCGGCGCGTCCGGCGAGGAGCACCAGTTCCAGTTCACGGGCGCCGGGCAGGTGCTGCTGCAGTCGACCGAGACGATGCAGGCCGGGCTGGCGACGGGGGCCGTGCCGCATCAGCAGGGCGTGCCGGGCGGCACTCCCGCGGGGTACGGCAGGTAGCGGACGCGGCGGGGGCGTACGGACCGGCCTCCGGTCCGTACGCCCCCGCCCGTGCCGTCAGCCGCCGGTGAGGCCCTCCAGCAGCTCGTCGGCGGCGGCGTACGGATCCAGCTCGCCCGCGGTGATCCGCTCGGCGAGTGCCGACAGCCGCCGGTCGCCGTGCAGGTCGGCCATGCGCTCGCGCAGCGCCGTGACCGCGATCGTCTCGACTTCCCGGGCCGCCCGCCGCAGCCGGCGCTCGGCCAGCACGCCGTGCTCCTCCATCCAGGCCCGGTGCTTCTCCAGCGCCTCGACGACCTCGTCGGTGCCCTCGTCGCGGGCGGCGACGGTCCTGACGATGGGCGGGCGCCAGTCGCCGGGGGCGCGGGCCTCGCCGAGGCCGAGCATGTGGTTCAGCTCGCGGGCGGTGGCGTCGGCGCCGTCGCGGTCGGCCTTGTTGACCACGTACACGTCGCCGATCTCCAGGATCCCGGCCTTGGCCGCCTGGATGCCGTCGCCCATGCCGGGCGCCAGCAGCACCACGCAGGTGTCGGCCTGCCCGGCGATGTCCACCTCCGACTGCCCGACGCCGACGGTCTCCACCAGCACCACGTCGCAGCCGGCGGCGTCCAGCACGCGGATCGCCTGCGGCGCGGACCAGGCGAGCCCGCCGAGGTGGCCGCGGGTGGCCATGGAGCGGATGTAGACGCCGGGGTCGGCGGCGTGCGCGCCCATCCGCACCCGGTCGCCGAGCAGCGCCCCGCCGGAGAACGGCGAGGAGGGGTCGACGGCCAGCACGCCGACCCGCTTGCCGCGCCTGCGGTACGCGGTGACCAGGGCGGAGGTGGACGTGGACTTGCCGACGCCGGGCGCTCCGGTGAGCCCGACGACGTAGGCGCGGCCGGCCAGCGGGGCGAGGGCGGCCATCACCTCGCGCAGGTGCGGCGACGCGCCCTCGACCAGGGTGATGAGCCGGGCGACGGCCCGCGGGCTGCCCTCGCGGGCGGCGGCCACGAGCGCGGCTACGTCTGCGGCTGGCATGTGTGATCGCTCCTTGCGTCCGTACGGGGCCTGCTCCCCGGCCCCTCCCCTGCCCCGGTCACCGTACGGACCGGGGCCGCCGCGCCCCTCAGGCCCTCGGGACCCGCACCACCAGCGCGTCGCCCTGGCCGCCGCCGCCGCACAGGGCGGCCGCGCCGACGCCGCCGCCGCGGCGCTTCAGTTCGAGGGCGAGGTGCAGGACGAGCCGGGCGCCGGACATCCCGATCGGGTGACCCAGCGCGATGGCGCCGCCGTTGACGTTCACCTTTTCGGGGGTGACGCCGAGGTCCTTCATGGACTGCACGGCGACGGCGGCGAAGGCCTCGTTGATCTCGATGAGGTCGAGGTCGCCGACGTCGATGCCCTCCTTCTTCAGCGCGTGCAGGATGGCGTTGGAGGGCTGGGACTGCAGGGAGTTGTCCGGGCCCGCCACGTTCCCGTGGGCGCCGATCTCGGCCAGCCAGGTCAGCCCCAGCTCCTCGGCCTTGGCGCGGCTCATGACGACCACGGCGGCGGCGCCGTCGGAGATCTGCGAGGCGGTGCCGGCGGTGATCGTGCCGTCGGGCGCGAAGGCGGGGCGCAGCTTGGCCAGGCCCTCGGCGGTGGTGTCCGGGCGGATGCCCTCGTCGGTGTCGACGACGACGGCGGCGCCCCGGCGCGCGGGCAGTTCGACGGGGGTGATCTCCTCGGCGAAGATCCCGCGCTCCCGCGCGGCGGCGGCCCGCTGGTGGGAGGCGGCGGCGAAGGCGTCCTGGGGCTCGCGGGCGATGCCGAGGCGGGTGTTGTGCTTCTCGGTGGACTCGCCCATGGCGATGCCCTCGAAGGAGTCGGTGAGCCCGTCGTGCGCCATGGAGTCGAGCATCTGCAGGGCGCCGTACTTCACGCCCTCCCGGGACTTCGGCAGCACGTGCGGTGCGTTGGTCATGGACTCCTGGCCGCCGGCGACGACGATGTCGAACTCGCCGGCGCGGATGAGCTGGTCGGCCAGGGCGATGGCGTCGAGCCCGGAGAGACACACCTTGTTCACGGTCAGCGCGGGCACGCTCATCGGGATGCCCGCCTTGACCGCGGCCTGCCTGGCCGGGATCTGCCCGACCCCGGCCTGGAGCACCTGGCCCATGATCACGTACTCCACCTGGTCGGCCGCGACGCCCGCACGCGCCAGGGCCGCCTCGATGGCGAAGCCGCCCAGATCCGCGCCGGAGAAGGCCCTCAGGGAGCCGAGGAGGCGCCCCATGGGGGTACGGGCGCCCGCGACGATCACGGACGTGGTGCCTGAAGTGCCGCTGCCAGTCATGCGCGTCCCCTTCGGGGAGGAGTGAATGAGGGTTAACTTCAGCGTACTGAGCGGTACGCGTCCGGGTCACGGTTCGTTCGGTGTGACCGTGCGCACGTTGCGTAACCTTCCCTGCGGCGGTGGACTGTGCGCATGCTGACGCGCATCGACCACATCGGAATCGCCTGTCACGACCTTGACGCAACCGTCGGGTTCTACCGCGCCACCTACGGCTTCGAGGTGTTCCACACCGAGGTCAACGAGGAGCAGGGGGTCCGCGAGGCCATGTTGAAGATCAACGAGACGTCCGACGGCGGCGCCTCGTACCTGCAACTGCTCGAACCGATCCGTGAGGACTCCGCGGTCGGCAAGTGGCTGGCGAAGAACGGCGAGGGCGTCCACCACATCGCCTTCGGCACCCCGGACGTCGACGCCGACGCCGACGCCATCCGTGACAAGGGCGTACGTGTCCTCTACGACGAGCCGCGGCGCGGCTCGATGGGCTCGCGGATCACCTTCCTGCACCCCAAGGACTGCCACGGCGTGCTGACAGAATTGGTCACTTCCGCATCGGCCGCGGGCGCACACTGACCTTTGATACCCGTGGCCGGTAGAGTGCAGGGGGCCGCCCGCGTCCTGGGCGGCCCGATCATCTGACACCATCGATACCAGCACACGAACGCAGCACACGTCATCGCCATTGCCAGCAGGCAGAAACGACCCGGGGACGGATGGGACCGCGCAGTGCGGGGCTACGACCGCTACGAGCCTGACGCCGTCATGGACGGGCTCTCGCAGTTCGAGGCCGAGATCGAGCGGCTGAAGAAGGAGCGGGAGAAGGCCGTCCAGCACGCCGAGGACCTCGGCTACCAGGTCGAGGTGCTGCGCGCCAAGCTGCACGAGGCGCGCCGCGGACTCGGCGCCCGCACGTCCTTCGACAGCGCCTCGCACCAGGCCGAGCAGTTGCTGCGCAACGCCCAGGCCCAGGCCGACCAGTTGCGCGCCGACGTCGAGCGCGAGCTGCGCGAGGCCCGCGCCCAGGCGCAGCGGCTGCTCCAGGAACACGCCGAGCGCCAGGCCCGGATGGAGGCCGACCTGCACGCCGAGGCGATCGCCCGGCGGCAGCGGCTGGACGAGGAGCTGGCGGAGCGCCGCACCACCGTCGAGACCCACGTCAACGAGAACGTGTCGTGGGCCGAGCAGTTGCGCTCCCGTACGGAGGCGCAGGCCCGCCGGCTCATGGACGAGACCAGGACCGAGGCGGACCGGCTCGTCGCCGCCGCCCGGGCCGAGGCGCAGCGCCAGTCCGAGCAGACCCGCCAGCGGGTCGGCAGCGAGGCCGAGGCCGCCCGGGCGGAGGCCGACGACCTGCTGCGGCGTGCCCGCGCCGACGCCGAGCGGCTGCTGAACGCCGCGTCCACCCAGGCCCAGGAGGCCACCACCCACGCCGAGCAGTTGCGCAGCTCCTCGGCCGGGGAGGCGGAGGAGGCCCGCCGGGAGGCCACCGACGCGCAGCGCCGGGCCGAGGAGAAGCTGGCGGAGGCCGAGACCTCGCTGCGCTCCGCGCGCACCGAGGCGGACCGTCTGGTGGCGCAGGCCGAGGAGGCGGCGACCAAGAAGATCGCCGAGACCGAGGCCGGCGCGGACCAGCGGATGCGCACCACGCGCAACGAGATCGCGCGGCTGGTCGGCGAGGCCACCAAGGAGGCCGAGGCGATCAAGGCGGAGGCCGAGCAGGTGCGGGCCGACGCCCGTACCCAGGCCGAGGCCCTGATCGCGGAGGCCGAGGAGACGGCCCGTACGCGCTCCGCGGAGGACAGCGCGAACGCCATCGCCAAGGCCGCCAAGACCGCTGAGGACGTCCTCAACAAGGCGTCCAAGCAGGCCGAGGACACCACCACGGCCGCCGGCGAGGAGGCCGACCGGATCCGCCGGGAGGCGGAGGCCGAGGCCGAGCGGCTGCGGGACGAGGCCGCGGCGGCGGCCGAGCAGCTCAAGGGCGCGGCCAAGGACGACACCGAGGAGTTCCGGGCCAAGACCGTCGAGCTGCAGGGCGAGGCCCGGCGGCTGCGGGACGAGGCCGAGCAGTTGCGCGCGGAGGCCACCGCCGAGGGCGAGCGGATCCGCGGCGAGGCCCGCAGGGACGCGGTCGCGCAGATCGAGGAGGCGGCGAAGTCCGCCGAGGAGCTGCTCGCGAAGGCGGGCACGGACGCCGAGGATCTGCGCGAGGCCGCGACGGCGGAGGGCGAGCGGGTACGGGGCGAGGCCGCCGAGCGGGCCGCGACGCTGCGCGAGCGGGCCGAGGAGGCACTGGCCAAGGCCCGTACCGAGGCCGACGAGCTGCGCGCCGAGGGCGAGGCGCAGGCCGAGAAGATCACCGAGGCGGCGGCGGAGGCCGCGCGCAAGACCCGTACCGAGGCCGACGAGGCCGTCACCGCCCGCCGGGCCGAGGTGCAGACGGAGCTGGACCGGCTCCAGCAGGAGGCGGCCGCCCGGGTCACGGCCGCCGACGAGGCGCTGGCCGCGGCCCGCGGCGAGGCGGAGCGGATCCGCCGGGAGGCCGCGGAGGAGACCGAGCGGCTGCGTGCGGAGGCCGCTGAGCGGCTGCGTACGCTCCAGCAGTCGGCACAGGCCGAGGCGACCCGGATGCGCGAGGAGGCCGCCGCAGAGACGGCCACGACCCGTGCCGAGGCCGAGGCCGCCGCCCGGCGGCTGCACGAGGATGCCACCGGGGAGTCCGAGCGGCTGCGCCGCGAGGCTCAGGAGGCGGCCGACCGGATCCGCTCGGAGGCGTCCGCCGCCGCCGAGCGGCTGGCGGCGGAGGCGCAGGAGGCGCTGACCGCGGCGCAGGAGGAGGCCGCGCGCCGGCGGCGCGAGGCGGAGGAGATGCTGACCGCCGCCCGCGGCGAGGCGGAGCGCGAGCGTACGCAGGCCACCCGGCAGGCCGAGGACCTGCTTGCCTCGGCGCGCAAGCGGGTCGAGGAGGCGCAGGCGGAAGCCGCCCGGGTCACCGAGGAGTCGGAGCGCCGGGCGCGCGAGCTGGTGACCGCGGCCGAGCAGACCGCCCAGCAGGTGCGGGACTCGGTCAGCGAGCTGCGGGCGCAGGCCGACGAGGAGATCGCGGGGCTGCGGTCGGCCGCGGAGCACGCCGCGGCCACGCTGCGCCGGGAGACCAGGGAAGAGACGGACGCCGCCAAGGAGTTGGCGGAATCGACCGTCAACGACGCGCTAGCAGAGGCCGAACGCCTGCGTACCGAGGCCGAAAGGGTCCGGGACGAGTCCCGCGGCGATGCCGCGAAGCGCCGTACGGAGGCCGCGGAGCAGGCCGACAAGCTGGTCGAGAAGGCGCACGAGGAGGCCACCCGCGCCACCGCGGCGGCCGAGGAGCAGGCCGACGTGATGGTCGCCGCCGCCCGCAAGGAATCCGATCGGCTGGTGCGCGGCGCCGGCTCGGAGGCGAGCGGTCTGGTGGAGAAGGCCCGCGCCGACGCCGACCGGATGCTGGAGGAGGCCCGCCGGGACTCGCATGCGATCCGCGAGCGCGCCGAGGAGTTGCGTACCCGCACGGAGGCGGAGACCGACGCGCTGCACGACCGCGCCCGGCGCGAGGCCGCCGAGGCCACCAAGGCCGCGGGCGAGCGCGTCGACAAGCTCGTCGCCGCAGCTCACGAGCAGCTCAACGCGGCCGAGGTGCGCGCCGAGCAGATGCTCACCGACGCCAAGGGCGAGGCCGGCAAGGTCCGTATCGCCGCGGTGAAGAAGGCGGAGGGGCTGCTCAACGAGGCCGAGCAGAAGCAGGCCGAGGCGTTCGACACGGCCGAGCGGACGAAGGCCGAGGCGCGCGCGGAGGCCAAGCGGATGGTCGACGAGGGCCGCCGCGAACTGGAGTTGATCACCCGCAGACGCGAGGACATCAACGCGGAGATCTCCCGCGTGCAGGACGTCCTCGAAGCCCTGGAGTCCTTCGAGAGCCCCGGCACCGCGGGGGCCAACGGCAAGGACGCCAAGGACGGCAAGAACAGCCAGGTCAGCAAGGGGAAGGACGGCGGCGGGAAGGCCCCCGCCGCCGCCGCGGCCCGGTCGGGGGGAAAGCAGTCCGGTGGCAGACCACTCGATTGAGCGGACATTCTCCAGATCAAACCTGGATTGACGCTGTGACACGCCGTCAGCACCCCTAGGATTCCCCTTATCACCTCACTCGGTCTCTTTCGACAGGAACCCCATGAGCGACACGGCCAACCCCTTCGGTTTCGAGTTCGCAAGGCGCGGATACGACCGCGAACAGGTGGACGAGCGGATCACCAAGCTCGTAGCCGACCGCGACAGTGCCCTCTCGCGCATCACCTCCCTTGAGAAGCGGATCGAGGAGCTTCACCTCGAGACGCAGAACGCACAGGCGCAGATCGCCGACTCCGAGCCGTCGTACGCCGGCCTCGGTGCCCGGGTGGAGAAGATCCTGCGGCTCGCCGAGGAAGAGGCCAAGGACCTGCGCGAGGAGGCCCGCCGCGCCGCCGACCAGCACCGCGAGCTGGCCGAGTCCGCCGCGCAGCAGGTGCGCAATGACGCCGAGTCGTTCGCCGCCGAGCGCAAGGCGAAGGCCGAGGACGAGGGCGCGCGGATCGTCGAGAAGGCGAAGGGCGAGGCCAGCGGGCTGCGTGCCGAGGCGAAGAAGGACGCGCAGTCGAAGCGCGAGGAGGCGGACACCCTCTTCGAGGAGACCCGCGCCAAGGCCGCCCAGGCCGCCGCGGACTTCGAGACCAACCTCGCCAAGCGCCGGGAGCAGTCGGAGCGCGACCTCGCCTCCCGCCAGGCCAAGGCCGAGAAGCGGCTCGCGGAGATCGAGCACCGGGCCGAGCAGCTCCGCCTGGAGGCCGAGAAGCTGCGTACCGACGCCGAGCGCCGCGCCCGGCAGACGGTCGAGACCGCGCAGCGCCAGTCCGAGGACATCGTCGCGGACGCGAACTCGAAGGCCGAGCGGATCCGCAGCGAGTCGGAGCGCGAGCTGGCGGCGCTCACCAACCGCCGCGACAGCATCAACGCCCAGCTCACCAACGTCCGCGAGATGCTGGCGACGCTGACCGGCGCGCAGGTGGCCGCCCAGACCGGTGCCGACGAGGTGGAGGACAAGCCGGGCGTGCCCGCCCAGCAGTCCCGCTGAGTCCGGTACGGCCGGGCGGACCGCTCCGCCCGGTCGTGCGGTACGTGTCCGGCGCCCTCCGCCCCGCAGGCGGAGGGCGCCAATCCGGTTGTGTCGATTACTCCCAGGAGATGCGTTCGATGACCTCGCCGCCTAGGGTTAGCGCATGATCGAACTGGAGGGGCTGACCAAGCGGTACGGCGACAAGCTCGCCGTGGACCACCTGACCTTCCAGGTGCGGCCGGGCATGATCACCGGATTCCTCGGTCCGAACGGCGCCGGCAAGTCGACGACGATGCGGATGATGCTCGACCTCGACAACCCCACGTCCGGTTCCGTGCGCATCGACGGCAAGCACTACCGCGAACTCCAGGAGCCGCTGAAGTACATCGGCGCCCTGCTGGACGCGAAGAACATGCACGGCGGCCGCAGCGCGTACAACAACCTGCTGTGCCTGGCCCAGAGCAACCGCATCCCCGACGCCCGGGTGCGCGAGGTGCTGGAGACCGTCGGCCTGACGGCGGTGGCGAAGAAGAAGTCCAAGGGCTTCTCGCTCGGCATGGGCCAGCGGCTCGGCATCGCGTACGCGCTGCTGGGCGACCCCGAGATCCTGATGTTCGACGAGCCGGTCAACGGGCTCGACCCCGAGGGCATCCACTGGATCCGCAACCTGATGAAGAGCCTGGCCGCCCAGGGCCGCACGGTCTTCGTCTCCAGCCACCTGATGAGCGAGATGGCGCTCACCGCCGACCACCTCGTCGTCATCGGCCAGGGCAAGCTGCTCGCCGACACCTCGATGGCCGGCTTCATCCGGGAGAACTCCCGGTCGTACGTGCGCGTACGCACCCCGCAGCCCGAGCAGTTCAGGGACGCCGCGAGCGCCGCGGGCATGTCCGTGAGCCTGCACGGGGACGGCGCGTTCGAGGTCGAGGGCGCCGACATGGCCGAGCCGGTCGGCGAGCTGGCCGCGCAGCACCGGGTGACGCTGCATGAGCTGAGCCCGCAACAGGCCTCCCTGGAGGAGGCGTTCATGCAGATGACCGCCCAGGCGGTCGAGTACCACGCGCACGATCTGAGCGACCCGAACGCCGCCGCGGCGGCCGGAGCCGCGCCCCCGGCGCCGCCCGCGCCGAACGCGCCGCCCGCACCGGGTCCGCAGTGGGGCAAGGGAGACTGACGGCCATGGCAGCACCCTCGGCAGTGCTCAAGTCGGAGTGGACCAAGATCCGCTCGGTCAGCTCCACGATGTGGACGCTGGCCGCCGCGCTGGTCCTCACCGCCGCGGTGGGGGCGCTCCTGTCCGGCGTCATGAACGCCACGTTCGACGACCTCTCCGAGGCCGAGCGGCTCACCTTCGACCCGACCCTGGTGAGCTTCTTCGGCATGATGCTCGGCCAGCTCGCGATGGTCGTCTTCGGCGTCCTCGTGATCAGCACCGAGTACAGCTCCGGCATGATCAAGACCTCGCTGGCCGCGGTGCCGCAGCGGGCCGCGTTCTACGTCTCGAAGATCGCCGTCGCCACGGCGCTCGCCCTGGTCGTCGGACTGCTCACCAGCTTCATCACGTTCTTCCTCGGCCAGTCGCTGCTCGGCGACCACAAGGCGTCGATCGGCGACGAGCACGTACTGCGGGCCGTCGTCGGCGCCGGCCTGTACATGGGCGTGATCGCGATGTTCTCCATGGGCGTCGCCTCGATGCTGCGCAGTACGGTGCTCTCGCTCGGCCTGCTGATGGCGTTCTTCTTCCTGATCTCCTCGATCCTGGCGGGCGTCCCGGCCACCAGGGACGTCGCGCGGTACCTGCCGGACCAGGCGGGGTCGCGGGTCATGCAGGTGGTGCCCGGCGCCCTGAACAGCGACGAGACGCCGTACGGGCCGTGGGGCGGCTTCGCCATCATGTGCGCGTGGACGGCGGCGGCGCTGATCGGCGGGTACGTCGTGCTGAAGAAGCGCGACGCCTGACCCCCCGCCCGTCGCCCCCTACCGCTCCCCCGGTGCCTCTTCCGGCAGCCCGGCGGCCTGCCCGCCGGGAACCGGAAGCGTCCCGATAGCCTCTTAGCCTGAAGGGGGACGGGAAGTCGCGTGTGCCCCCGTGTCCGACGCAGGGGGCCACATGATCGAAGCACAGGGTCTGACGAAGACCTACGGCGGGAAGACCGCCGTCTACAACCTTTCCTTCACCGTCAAACCGGGTGTCATCACCGGCTTCGTGGGCCCCAACGGGGCGGGCAAGTCGACGACGATGCGCATGATCCTCGGGCTCGACGAGCCGAGCAGCGGCAGCGTCACCGTGGGCGGCTACCCGTACCGCAAGCTGCCCAACGCCCCCCGCCAGGTCGGTGCCCTGCTCGACGCCAAGGCGGTGCACGGCGGCCGCAGCGCCCGCAACCACCTGCGCTGCGTCGCCCAGCTCTCCGGCATCCCGCAGCGCCGCGTCGACGAGGTGCTCGACGTGGTCGGGCTGCGCGAGGTCGCGGGGCGCCGCTCCAAGGGCTTCTCGCTCGGCATGGGCCAGCGCCTCGGCATCGCCGGCGCGCTCCTCGGCGACCCGCAGATCCTCCTCTTCGACGAGCCGGTCAACGGCCTCGACCCCGAGGGCATCCTGTGGATCCGCAACCTGATGAAGAGGCTGGCGAGCGAGGGCCGCACCATCTTCGTCTCCAGCCACCTGATGAGCGAGATGGCGCTGACCGCCGACCATCTCATCGTCATCGGCCGCGGCCAGCTCATGGCCGACATGAGCGTGCGGGACTTCATCAACACGCACTCGGCGAGCTTCGCCCGGGTCCGCGTGCCCGACCGGGAGCAGGGCCTGCGGGAGAAGCTGACCGCCCTGCTCACCGGGGAGGGCGCGCAGGTGCAGCAGGAGGAGGACGGGGCGCTGCGCGTGGGCGGGATGCCGCTGCCGCGGATCAGCGACCTGGCGCACGACGCGCGGATCCAGTTGTGGGAGCTGTCCCCGCACGAGGCGTCGCTGGAGGAGGCGTACATGCGGATGACGCAGGGCGCCGTGGACTTCCGCTCCACCGCCGACCACCGCACCGGCCTGCAGCAGCCGGCGGGCCCGGTGCCCCCGCAGGGCTACGCGCCCCCCGGCCCCGGCTACGCGCCGCCCATGGGCGCTCCCGGGATGCCGCAGGGCGGCCCCGGAATGCCGCCGCCCGGCGTGCAGCCCGGCTACGCCCCGCCCCCGCCGCAGGGGTACGCCCCGCCGCCACCCCCGGCCGCGCCGCAGGGCCCGGCCGGCGCCGCCGCTCCCGCCCCGCGCGAAGGTGAGACCCCCCGATGAGCTACCCGCCGCAGCCCTCCGCCCCCGCCCCCGGCGCGCCCCCGGTCCCCGGCGCCGCTCCCGGCCCCGTCCCCGGCGCCGCGCCGCCGGCCGGCCCGCCCCCGGGCGGCGGCTACTCCTCGCCGATCCCGATCGTCAGGACGCACCTGGGCCACGCCTTCGCCTCCGAGTGGACCAAGATCCGCTCGGTGCGCTCCACCATGTGGACGCTGGGCGTCATGCTCCTGCTCGTCGTCGGCGTCGGTTTCCTCATCGCGCTGGCGATGAGCAGCGACGACTGGGTCGGTGCCCCGTTGCTCTCCGGCGGCCTCTTCGGTCTGATGCTCGGCCAGATCTGCATCGTCACGCTCGGCGTGCTGGTGATCACCTCCGAGTACGGCACGGGCATGATCCGTACCACGCTCACCGCCTCGCCCCAGCGCTGGCGGGTGCTGGCGGCCAAGGCCGTGGTCTTCTTCGTGCTGGCCTTCGTGCTGACCACCGCGGCGTGCGCGATCACCGCGCTGGTCCACTCGGCGGTCCTCGGCGGCCAGACCGTGCCGGAGTACGAGCTCGACAGCTCGACGTTCAAGGACTCGGTCTCCGACAGCGGCGAGCTGATCGCCACCGGCAGCCAGTGGTTCGACGCCACCGTGGGCGCGGCGCTGTACGTGTCGCTGCTGGGCCTGCTCGCGCTGGCCGTGGGCGCGATCCTGCGGCACTCCGCGGGCGCCATCACCACGATGGTCGGCTTCATCCTGCTGCCGCTGATCATCGCGCTGTTCATGCAGGCGGAGAGCCTGCGCGAGGTCCAGCGCAAGCTGATCGAGTACTCCCCGCTCAGCGGTCTGGCCTCGCTCTTCGGCATCCCGTTCTTCGATGACGCGAGCGTCGGCGGCTGGGGGCTCCTCGGCCTGCTGGCCGCCGTCACCGGCGGGATGCTCCTGCTGGCGTTCGCGCTGCTGTCGAAGCGGGACGTCTAACCGCGCGCACAGGGCCGGGGGCGGAGACCGTACGGGACGCGACCGTACGGGCTCCGCCCCCGCCCGCTCAGACGCCCAACTCCTGTGCCAGCACCGCCGCCTGCACCCGGCTGCGCAGCCCCAGCTTCGCCAGCAGCCGGCTGACGTGCGTCTTCACCGTGGCCTCCGCCATGTCGAGCCGGGCCGCGACATCCGCGTTGGACATGCCCTGCCCCAGGCAGGCCAGCACCTCCCGCTCGCGCCGCGTGAGCGTCTCCAGGACCGCCGGGTCGGGGCCGTCCGGCGACGGGGCCCGCCGGCCGCCCGCGAACTCGGCGATCAGCCGCCGGGTGACCGCCGGGGCGATCAGACCCTCGCCGCGGGCGACGGTGCGTACCGCCTCCACCAGGGCGTCCGCCTCGGTGTTCTTCAGCAGGAAGCCCGCGGCGCCGGCGCGCAGCGCGCCGAAGACGTACTCGTCGAGGTCGAACGTCGTCAGCACCAGCACGTCCGCCAGCTCCTCGGCGCTGATCCGCCGGGTGGCCGCCACCCCGTCGAGCTTGGGCATCTGGATGTCCATCAGCACCACGTCCGGCCGCAGTTCGCGGGCCAGTTGCACGGCCTCCTCGCCGTCGGCGGCCTCGCCGACGACGGTGAGGCCCGCGGCGGAGCGCAGGATGAGCACGAGCCCGGCGCGTACGGCCTGCTGGTCCTCGGCGACGAGGATCCGGACGGGCGGGGCGGCGTCAGCCATGTGTCCTCCGTTGCGGTGCGGTGGTGTCCTCGCCGGTGGGCAGCCCGGCCCGGACGGCCCACCGCTTGCCGGCGCCGGGTCCGGCGGCGGCGTCCTCGGGTCCTGCGCTGAACGAGCCGCCCAGCAGGGCCACCCGCTCCTCCATCCCGATCAGCCCGGCGCCCGAGCCCGGCGCCCGCGGCACGGGCCCACCACCCGGCCGTCCGTCCTGCTGCCGCCCGTCGCCCAGCGGACTGGTCACCGCCACCGTCAGCGGCTCGGGCCCGGCGAGCGCGACCCGTACCTCGCCGGGAGCGGCGTGCTTGAGCGCGTTCGTCAGCGACTCCTGCACGATGCGGTACGCGGCCAGCTCCACCGGCGCGGGCAAGCCCGCGCCCGGCTCGCGGGCGTCGTCGAGGGCGAAGCCGAGGCCACTGGCCGCGCCGTTGACGCGGGCCTGCTCCACCAGCGCGGCCAGCCCGGCCAGCGTCGGGGCCGCCGCCGGCTCCGACTCCGCGGCGTCGGTGTCGGAGGCGGCGCGCAGCAGGCCGATCAGGCGGCGCATCTCCGCCAGCCCCTGCACGCTGTTCTCGCGGATGACGGACAGCGCCTCCCGGGACGCCGTCCGGTCGTCGATGGACTGGGCGGCGGTGGCGTGGATGGCGATGGCGGAGAGGTGGTTGGCGACCATGTCGTGCAGTTCGCGGGCCATCCGGGCGCGCTCGGCGCCGATGGCCTCGCGCCGGTCCAGCTCCGCGAGCAGCGCGGTCTGCTGCGCCCGCAGCCGGGCGGCGTCGGCGGCCTGGCGGTGCGTGCGTACGGCGACGCCGGTGGTGGCGGGGGCGAGCGTGATGAGGCCGACGGCGACGCCGAGGAGGATCGCGGCCCGGTCCTGGAAGACGGCCAGCACGACGACGGTCGAGGCCACGGTGAGCGCGGCGGCGGCCCGCGGGATCCAGCGGGCCGCGGTCGCGGTGCCGTAGAGCACGGCCGCGTACATCAGGTCCGTGAACATCAGGATCGTGGCCAGCGTGCCCCACGTGAACTGGTCGGCGACGACGGCGACGACGGCGATGCCCAGCGCGGTCATCGGCCGGCTCCGGCGCAGCAGCTCGGCGCCGGCCATGACGGCGAGCGGGATCAGAGTCAGCCGCGAGTCGTGGAACGGCCGCCCGCCCTGGGTGTGCAGCCCGAGCGCCCACAGCGCCACCCCGCCGAGCAGGCCGAGGACCGCGATGAGCACGTCGTCGCGGTGCGGCCGGAGGGAGGGGCGTGAGCTGCTCACTCCCCCATCAAACACGGCCGCCGCCCCGGCGGCCTCCGTATCGCGGGCGGCTTTGGGCGGGCGGGCGCTACATCGAAGGATGCAGTCCGGGATCGTCGCGTACGACGACGTGTCCGCGCGCGCCGGGCGGGAGCCTGGAAGGGAGGACGGGGAAGGGAGAGCACACCGTGATCGTCACGCTCATCATCGTCTGCGAGGTCGCCTTCTGGGTGCTGCTCGCGGCGGGGCTCGCGCTGCGGTATCTGGCGAGGAAGCCGCGGCTGGGCACCGCGGTGCTGCTCTGCGAGCCGCTGCTGGAGGTCGTGCTGCTGGTCGTCACGGCGATCGACCTGAAGAACGGCGCGGAGCCGGACTGGAAGCACGGCCTCGCCGCGGTGTACATCGGCTTCTCCGTCGCGCTCGGCCCGACGACGATCCGCTGGGTCGACGCCCGCTTCGCGCACCGCTTCGCGGGCGGGCCGCCGCCGGTGAAGCCGCCGAAGTACGGGATGGCGCGGGCGCGGCACGAGTGGTCGGTCGCCGTCCGCTGGATCCTGGCGAGCGGCATCGCGATGGCGCTGCTGCAGGGCGCCATCTGGTACGTGGGCGACGACGGCGAGACCGAATCGCTGCGGGCGTGGCAGGCGCGGATGCTCGTCGTCATCGGCATCAACCTCATCATCGCCGTGAGCTACACGGTCTTCCCCAAGCAGCGTCCCGCGGGTGCGGTGGAGCCGGAGGCCCGGCGGGACGGCTCAGCGTTCGCCGCCGGGCACCCACAGCACGTCTCCGACCGTCTTGTTGGCGGTGCGCGCAAGGATGAAGAGCAGATCCGATAGCCGGTTGAGGTACGTGGCCGTCAGCGGGTTCATGGTCTCGCCGTGGACCTCCAGGGCGGCCCACGTCGACCGCTCGGCCCGGCGCACCACCGTGCACGCCTGGTGCAGCAGCGCCGCGCCGGGGGTGCCGCCGGGGAGGATGAAGCTGCGGAGCTTCTCCAGGTCGGCGAGGAAGCGGTCGCAGTCGGCCTCCAGCCGGTCGACGTACTCCTGCTCGACGCGCAGCGGCGGGAACTCCGGGTCGGGCTGCACGGGAGTGGAGAGGTCGGCGCCTACGTCGAAGAGGTCGTTCTGCACCCGGGTGAGGACGCGGGCGACCTCCTCGGACAGCCCGCCGAGCGCGAGGGCGGTGCCGATGACGGCGTTGGCCTCGTTGGCGTCGGCGTACGCGGAGATCCGCGGGTCGGTCTTGGGCACCCGGCTCATGTCGCCGAGGGCGGTGGTGCCCTTGTCTCCGGTACGGGTGTAGATCCGCGTCAGGTTGACCATGTGCCCAGCGTATGCCCGCGGCGCTACGCCCCGGCGGCGCGGAACACGCGTGTGCCCAGCGTCACCGCCCCGGCGGCGAACGCGGCGGCGACGAGCACGCCCCGGAGCATCTCGGCGCCCGCGTACTCGCCGACGAAGGCGGCGCGTACGGCGTCGACGAGGTAGCGGAACGGCACCGCGTGCGACAGCGTGTCCAGCCACCCCGGCGCCAGCGTCATCGGCAGCATCAGCCCGGACAGCAGCATCGACGGCAGCGAGACCGCGTTGACCGCGGGGCCGAACTCCTGCGGCGTCGGCACCCGCAGGGCGAAGGCGTACGACAGCGAGGCCATCGCGATCGTGACCAGCGCGACGAACCCCAGCCCGATCAGCACCCCGGGCAGCGGCGCGCGCAGTCCCATCGCCACCGCGGTGACGACGAGCAGCACGGACTGGAAGAGCAGCAGCAGCGCGTCGCGCAGCACCCGGCCGAGCAGCAGCGCGAGCCGGCTGACGGGGGTGGCGCGCATGCGGTCGAGCACGCCGAGGTTCTTCTCCACGATGATGCCGAAGCCGGCGAACGAGGCGCCGAGCAGCCCGAGCATCATCAGCAGCCCGGGGACCAGGACCTGCCAGGAGTTGCCCTCGGCGGACAGCGGCAGGTCGCGCAGCAGCGGGCCGAAGAAGACGAGGTAGAGCAGCGGCATGAGGATGCCGAAGAGCATCTGGAAGCGCGAGCGCAGCGTCTGGCGGGCGTAGCGGCCGAAGACGAGGGCGGTGTCGGCGGCGAGGGCGGGCACGGCGGTCTCCCGGGAGGCTGAGGGCGTACGGAACGGGCGTGGCGGGCCGACGGACGGGCTCTCCGGCTGTCGGGCCCTTCGGGCTGTGGGCTGCCGGTGTCAGACGGCGAGCGGGGCGGGGTCCTCGCGGGCGGCGGGGCCGCGGCCGGTGAGGGCGAGGAAGGCGTCCTGCAGCGAGGCGTCGGGGGAGCCGGCGTGACGCTCCTTCAACTCCCGCGGCGTGCCGTCCGCGACGACCACGCCGTGGTCGACGACCACGATCCGGTCGGCGAGCGCGTCAGCCTCGTCGAGGTAGTGGGTGGTGAGCACCACGGTGGTGCCCTGCTCGGCGCGCAGCCGGCGCACCAGGTCCCACAGGTCGGCGCGGCTGCCCGGGTCGAGCCCGGTGGTCGGCTCGTCCAGGAAGAGCAGTTCGGGCCGGTGGACGAGGCCGAGCGCGAGGTCGAGCCGGCGCCGCTGGCCGCCGGAGAGCGACGCGCAGGGCCGGTCGAGCAGGTCTTCGAGGCCCAGTTCCGCGGCGAGTTCGGCGGCCCGCGCGGCGGCCGCGGGCTTGGCCAGCCGGTGGAAGCGGCCCTGGGTGACCAGTTCCTCCCGTACGGAGACGTGCGGATCGACGCCGCCGCTCTGGGCCACGTACCCGATCCGCTCGCGCACACCCGCGGGGTCCGCGACCAGGTCGCGGCCGGCGACGGTGGCGGCGCCGCCGGTGGGCGGCAGCAGCGTGGTGAGCATCTGCAGGGTGGTGGTCTTGCCGGCGCCGTTGGGCCCGAGCAGCCCGACGATCTCGCCGGGCTGGACGCGCAGGTCGATGCCGCGGACGGCTTCGACGGGCCCCTGCTTGGTCGTGAAGGTCCGGGCGAGGCCGGACGCGCTGAGGATGGCCATGACTCCAGAAAAACAGAGTCACTTAATTTTTGCAATGGCTCTAATTTTTCACTCAGACCAGCGTGAGTACCATGAGGGCATGGCCGAGGGACTCAGGGAGCGCAAGAAGCGGCAGACCAGGCAGCTCATCTCGGACGTGGCCACCGGCCTGTTCCTGGAGCGCGGCTTCGACGCGGTCACGGTCGCCGAGGTCGCCGAGGCCGCCGACGTCTCGGTCAACACCGTGTACAACTACTTCCCTGCCAAGGAGGACCTCTTCCTCGACCGCAGCCGCGGCCTCGTGGAGCGCACTTCCCGCGACGTACGCGGCCGGGCGCCCGGCGAGTCCGCCGCGGACGCCGTGCTGCGCGGGCTGCGCGACGACGTCGAGGCGGGTTCCGGCCGGGTCGGACTCAACCCGGGGATCGGGAAGTTCCTGGTCGTCGTCGAGGAGGCGAACGCCCTCCAGGCGCGGCTGTGGCAGATGCAGCAGGAGGGCGTGCTGCGCCTCGCCACCACCCTGCGCGAGGAGACCGGGGCCGCCGCGGACGATTGGCTTCCGGACCTGATCGCGGGTCAGCTCTCCTGGGTCAACATCGCGCTCTTCGACTTCATCCGGCGCGAGATGATCGCCGGCCGCGACCCGGCGGCCGTCTCGCGCGACGCGCTCGGCCTGCTGGACGAGATGGAGGAGCTGTTGGGCGAAAAGGTGCTCAACTACGCACGCAGGGCCGGAGACCGAGCCTCGCACGTGTGATGTCCGTCATCTGAGACGTGACGCGCATCTCTAAGCGCTCCGCGAACGCACCGGGAGCGCTAGGGTCTGTCTTCAATCTCCCGTCTGCGGCTGGGGGTACCGCCCACGTGCGCGCAGCGCGCTGTGGGGGAGGCCGGCACGCACGCTCGCCGCGTTGTCGGGATCGACCGCACAGGCCCAGTATGCGGTCGGCCCTCCGCCTTGCGATCGCACGCCCGCCGCCGCGCCGCCCGCCCTGCGGGCGAACGACGCGAGATCGACGACAGACCCCAGTGTCCGCTTCAGAGCACGTGAACGAGCCGTATAGCGAGGGAACCACCGTGGAATCCGCCGGAAAGCTCGCCGTCGTCGGAGCCGGACTCATGGGGTCCGGTATCGCCCAGGTCGCCGCCCAGGCCGGCTGGCACGTCGTGCTGCGCGACCTCACCGACGAGGCGCTGGCGCGCGGCGCGGACGGCATCAAGGGCTCGTACGAGAAGTTCGTCGCGAAGGGCAAGCTGGACGCGGCCACCGCCGAGCAGGCGCTCGCCCGGATCACCACCACCACCGACCTCGACGCCGCCGCCGACGCGGACATCGTGGTCGAGGCGGTCTTCGAACGGCTCGACGTCAAGCAGGACATCTTCCGCGCCCTCGACGGCCTGGTGCGCGACGACGCGGTGCTCGCCTCCAACACCTCCGCGATCCCCCTCACCAAGATCGCGGCGGTCACCGCCCGCCCCGAACGCGTCGTCGGCACGCACTTCTTCTCGCCGGTCCCCATGATGGGGCTCTGCGAGCTGGTACGGGGCCTGAAGACCAGCGACGACACCCTCGCCCGCGCCCGGGCCTTCGCCGAATCCACCGGCAAGACCTGCATCGTCGCCAACCGCGACGTGGCCGGCTTCGTGACCACGCGGCTGATCACCGCGCTCGTCGTCGAGGCCGTCAAGCTGTACGAGTCGGGTGTCGCCACCGCGGAGGACATCGACGTCGCCTGCCGGCTCGGCTTCGGCCACGCCATGGGGCCGCTCGCCACCGCCGACCTGACCGGCGTCGACATCCTGCTGCACGCCGCCGAGAACATCTACACCGAGACCCAGGACGAGAAGTTCGCGCCGCCGGAGCTGATGCGCCGCATGGTCGACGCCGGCGACATCGGCCGCAAGAGCGGCCGCGGCTTCTACGAGCACTGACCCCGGGCCGTCCGCCGCCCGGTGCGGCCGGGGCGGGTACCGGCGTCCCCCACAGGGGTGAAATCGGTACGGATACCCGTACAGACGGCAACCCGGGACCGTCCAGGACAGTCAGACCTATAGAGGAACCGGCACGGACTCGGCATCACGACCACGAGAACCCGCAGACGGGGAGCGCACATGTTTGAGGCGGAGGGCCGCGACAGCGCCCCGCCCTACCACCACCCGGCCCGCCATCGCGCGGGCCCCGCACGCAGGGCCGCCCGCCGCCCCGTCCCCGACGGCGCCGCGGACGGCACGGGCCCCGGGGCGCCCGCGTACATCAAAGGGGACTGCGCGGAACTGACCGTCGGGGGCTGCCTCGACGTGCGCAGCGCGGCCGACGCCCGGGTCGCCCTGCACCGGGCCGTCGACGAGGGCCGCGGCGACCTGGTCCTCGACCTCACCGACCTGGACTCCTGGGACGCCACCGGGCTCGGTGTCATCATGGGGGCACACCGCAGGGCGGGACGGGCCGATCGCCGGCTCGTGCTGCGCGGGGTGCCGCCGCAGATGCAGCGACTGCTGGTGGCCACGCGGCTCCACCGCATCCTCACGATTCAGTGAACAAACGGCGTCGTCGGGGCGTCCCCCCTCGGAGATCGCCCGGCGGAGGTCATAGGGTTTCCGGGCCGGGGAGCGGCACGGCGTAGGACGGCGGGCAGGGGGCTTCGCGATGGACCCGAACACGGGCCATGGACAGGACGGCACACCCGAGGGCATATCCCCGCCCGCGGGCTCTTCCCCGGGTTCGTACCCCGGCGAGCCGGCGCACACGCACCCCGATCCGGAAGAACCGGGGGCCGCGTACCCGGAGCACGACGGCGGCGCGGGCGGGTACGGGGACGACGGCACGGGGGCGTTCCCCGGCGAGGAGCCCGTGCGGCCGTACGCCGACGAGGCGTTGCGCCCCTACGTCGAGGAATCCGACGCGACCGCGGGCCCGCCCGCCGTCTCCGCCCCCGGCTCCTTCCCCGGCCCGCTCCCCGGCTCCGGCGGCAAGGGCGGCGGCCGCGGGCGTCCCGGCGACGGCCTCTCCCCCGGCGCGCGCCCTGGCCCGGCCCGTACGGCCCGCGTCATCGCCGGCGAGTACCGGCTCACCGTCAACCCCGTCGACGGCACCCACGCCGAGCTGTGCCCGCCCGCGGAACGCCCGGGGCCGCCGCGCCGGATGACCCCGGAGGAGCGCGCCGAGCACCGCAGGCCGCCGTCGCCGCCGCCGGGCCCCGCCGGGCCGCAACTGCCGCTGCTGGAGCGCGACGAGATCCGCGAGCGGCTGGTGCGCCTGCTCTCCCGCGGCCGTTCCGTCCGCCTCACCGGCCCCTCGGGCTCCGGCCGCACCGCGCTGCTGGAGGCCGTCGCCGCCGACTGCGCCGAGCTGGCGCCGGACGGCGTCATCCGGCTGAACGGCCGGGCCCGTACCCCCACCGATCTGCGCTACGAACTGTGCGCCGCCGTCTACGAGCTGACCGGCCGGCGCCCCGACCCCGGCCACCTGGCCGAGCTGCTGCCGCAGATCGGCGCGGTCGTGGTGCTCGACGACGCCGAGTTCGGCGGCACCGCGCTCGAAGAGCTGCTGGACGCCACCCCCGAGTGCGCGTACCTGATCGCCGTCACCCCCGACGTCGCCGGGCCGACGGCGGCCTCGTACCTCGAAGAGGTCGCGCTGCCGGGCCTCGGCCGGGCCGCCTGCATGCAGTTGCTGGAGCGCGCCGGGCGGCTGCCGCTCGGCGACGAGGAGCGCACCTGGGCCGCGGACCTGTGGTTCGAGTCGGAGGGGCTGCCGCTGCGCTTCGTGCAGGCCGGTGCGGTGCTGCGGCTCGCAGGTCCTGGCGCGGGCGAGCCGCTGCCGACGCTGGCCGAGAGCGCCGCGCCGGCCGCGCTGCTGGCGTCACGGCTCAGCGACGCGGCCCGTACCGCGCTGCGCTTCGCCGTGGCGCTCGGCGGCGTCTTCCCGCACCACGCGCAGTTGCCCGCGCTCGCCGGCGAGGCGCTGGCCGACACCGCGCTCGCCGAACTCGCCGGCTGCGGGCTGGTCTCCGGCGGCCTCGGCCGCTACCGGCTGGCCGCGGGCGTCTCCGCCCAGTTGACCGCCGCGGGCTACGCCCTGCCGGCCGAGGGCGGCCAGGACCCGGCGCTCACCGCCGCGCAGCACTACGCCTGGTGGTCCGCGCACCGCTCGGTGACCCCGGAGACGGTCGCGGACGACGCGGACGCCATCCTCGCCGTGCTCGGCGGCCTCGTCGCCGACCGGGAAGGCACCACCGCCTCCACCGCGGTGCTGCTCGCGCGCGCCGCCGCGCCCGCGTTCGCCGCGGCGCTGCGCTGGAGCGCCTGGGAGCGGGCGCTGCGGTACGGGCAGGAGGCGGCCCGGCGCGCGGGCGAGGTCGCGGCGGAGGCGTACTTCCACCACGAGCTGGGCGTGCTGGCGCTGTGCACGGGCAACACCGCCCGGGCGCGGGCCGAGCTGGAGGCGGCGCTCGCGTTGCGCGGGGCGATCTCCGACCGCGGCGGCGAGATCGCCAGCAGGCGCGCGCTCGCGCTGGTCACGCACGGTGCAGGCAGCGAGGCGGTGACGGCGGCGCTGCCGGTGGTGCCGGCCGGCACCACCTCCGTACCGGAGGGGGCGGCGGCGTTCGACGAGCCGGGCGAGGGCGCCGAGCGGCCCACCGTGCTCATCTCCCCGTCCTCGGGCGGCACGGAGACGACCGTGACGCCCACGGTCCGCGGGCCGGGCGCCGAGGCGGCGTCCGCGTCCAAGCGCAACCTGATCGCGGCGGGCGCCGGCGCGCTGCTCGTCGCGGTGCTCGGCACGGTGGTGACCCTGGGCATGGCGGGCAGCGACGACCCGCCCGCCGACCGGGTCGAGGTGGAGCGCTCGGCCGCCGCGGACGACGACGGGCTGCCCACCGAGGAGCCGTCCCGCAGCCCGTCCTCGGAGTCGGCCCCGCCGACGCCGGAGTCGTCCGCTCCGGAGCCGTCCGAGGAGTGGACGGACACCGGCGACGAGACGAGCAGCGCGCCGCCGCAGAGCCCGTCGAGCAGTTCGCCGGGTACGCCGTCGGGCAGCGGTTCGTCGTCGGACGGCGGGTCCTCGAAGGGCGGTACGTCGAACGGCGGCGGTACGGACACGGGCGGCGGCAGCAGCGGCACGCAGAACGGCGGCGCGACGACAGACGGCGGTACGACCCAGAACGGCGGCACCACCGACGACGGGGGCACCACCGACGACGGCGGGACGACGGACGACGGCGGGACGACCGACGACGGGGGCACCACCGACGACGGCGGGACCACCGACAACGGCGGCACCACCGACAACGGCGGGACGGTGGAGGGCACGACCACCACCGGCACCGACTCGGCGGCATCCGGCGAAGCGGACGGCGCCCCGTCCGGCGACGCGGCCTGACGCCGGCCGCGACGGCCCCGTGAGCCCGTAAGTCAGCGGTTTCGTACGGGGGGACGGCCCCGTACCGGCCGCGGAGCCGTACGGGGCCGCCGGCGGGCGCGGCGAACGCCCCCGGGTCAGAACAGCTTCAGCTTGCCGTCGTCCGTTCCGCGCAGCGCGTCGTAGTCCAGCACCGCGCACTCGATCCCGCGGTCCGCGGCCAGCACCCGCGCCTGCGGCTTGATCTCCTGCGCCGCGAACACCCCCCGCACCGGGGCCAGCAGCGGGTCGCGGTTCAGCAGGTCGAGATAGCGGGTGAGCTGCTCCACCCCGTCGATCTCGCCGCGCCGCTTGATCTCCACCGCGACGGTCGTCCCCTTCTCGTCGCGGCCCAGGATGTCCACGGGGCCGATCGCCGTGGGGTACTCGCGCCGGATGAGGGTCCAGCCCTCGCCCAGCGCCTCCATGCGGTCGGCGAGCAGTTCCTGGAGGTGCGCCTCCACCCCGTCCTTGACCAGGCCCGGGTCGACGCCCAGTTCGTGCGACGAGTCGTGCAGCAATTCCTCGATCGTAATGATCAATTTTTCGCCTGCCTTGTTCTCGACCGTCCACACGGCGACACCGTCCTGTTCACCTTCTTTCAGAGTGCACGGCGGTGACATCCAGTTGAGGGGCTTGTACGCACGGTCGTCGGCATGGACGGAGACGCTGCCGTCTGCTTTGACCAGGATCAGCCGGGGCGCGGAGGCGAGGTGGGCGGTGAGCCGCCCGGCGTAGTCGACGGAGCAGCGGGCGATGACGAGGCGCATGGCGCACCACGCTACTCGACTCCTGGCACACACAGCGATCTGACCCCTGATGCACCTTTCGGTAATGGCCAGTTGTGTACGCGTTCTTGTGGTGGAGCGGCATCCTCCGCCCTACGGTGGAAGCAGTCGGTCGCCATATGGGCACCGAGAGTGGTGATCGTCGTACCTGTCCGGTCAGGCCCCGCCCGAACCCCGCGGGGCTGCGAGAGGAGAATCCATGTCGCTGGACGTCCCACCTGCTCTGCTCGATCAAGCCGAGCGGGGCGAGGTCGACGAAAGGGAGTTTGTCGACTGCGTCCGGACCTCGCTTCCCTATGCCTGGGACATGATCAGTTCCCTGGTGGCACAACTGAAGGTCGACGGCGGAAACTTCGCCGACAACCAGGTACCGCCCCCGGACGAGCACGCCCGCGGCCAGCTCCTGCGCGCGCTCGCCAGCAATGCGATACGGGGGGCGCTGGAGCGCCACTTCGGCGTCCGGCTCGCTTTCCAGAACTGTCATCGCGTGGCGGTCTTCCCCCTGGAAGCCTCGGCAGAGGAGCCGCTGGCCCGCTTCACCTCTGTGCGGGCGCAGTTGCTCAACCAGTCACCGGAGCTGCGTGACTGCTGACGGGCCCCAGGACACCCCCCACGCTGCCGCTCCCCACGCCGTCCGCTCGCGCCGCCCCCTCGGGTGGTCAGCGAGCGAGGAGCGGCAGCACCTCCGCACCGATACGCCGTACGTTCCGCTCGGTGGCGCCCAGCTCCCCCGAGCCCTCCACGAGCAGCGCGAAGCGCGTGATGCCGGTACGTTCCGCGGTCGCCGCCAGCCGGTCGGCACAGAGCCGCGGCGGGCCCACCGGGTGCAGCGCGCACAGCAGTTCCGTGTACGCCTCCGGATCGCGCATCGGACGCCTTCTGCCGTCCACCGTCTCCATCGCCCCCACGCCGCTGCGGAGGGCCCCCGGCAGGGCCGTGCGCAGCAGCTCCGCCGCGCCCTCCGGGGTGTCGTCGACCTGGGCGACGCCGGCCGAGACGTGGCCCGCCGCGTCGATCGCCTCCGGGCTCATCCCGGCCTCCCGCGCGGTACGCCGCCACAGCCGCACCATCTCCGCCTTCTCCTCGTCGCCGCAGTGCATCCCGAGCAGCATCGGCAGCCCGCGTCCCGCGGCGAGCCGGACGGTGCCGGGCGAGGTGCAGGCGACGAGCACCGGTACGTCCTCCGCGCCGTGCAGCGCCTCGGCCGGCCGGGGCACGACGGCGACCTCGCGGAACGCGTACCGGTCGCCGCCGGCCCCGACCCGCGGTTCACGCAGCCAGCGCAGCAGCAGGTCCAGCGACTCGGGGAAGTCGCTCTCGTACGCCGCGAGCCCGGTGCCGAAGACCTCCAGGTCCACCCAGGGCCCGCCGCGCCCGACGCCGAGGACGAAGCGCCCCTGCGCGGCGTGGTGCAGCAGCGCGGCCTGCTCGCCGAGGGCGACGGGGTGCTGGGTGGGCAGCACACTGACGGCGGTGCCGACGCGGATCCGGCTGGTGCGGCCGAGGAGCAGCGCGGCGAGGGTGACGGCCGAGGGGCAGGTGCCGTACGGGATGAAGTGGTGCTCGGCGAGCCAGACGGAGTCGAGCCCCGCCTCCTCCGCCGCGACGCCCGTCCGCACGGCGCGGTGCAGGGCGTCGCCCTGTCCCTGGCCGGGGAACTGGGCGCCGAGCACGAACGAGCCGATGTGCATCCTGCCCCCTGTGTACCGATGGTGCTGTCGCGCGCGGGGTACGAACGGCCCGTCACCTGCGGCGACGGGGCGCAACCCCGAAGTCGTCTTCATTGTTGGCGATCGACGGGTGAATCGTCATTCTTTGTACCCGGGGCTGGACTTCGCACCCCGTACCCTGGTAAGGCATTCCGTCACGACGATCTTCCGAGGTGCCGACGTGTCCCCCCGCCGGAACAAGCCGCACTCCCGCGGCGCCGCCCGTCCGTCCGCGGACGACGACCTCGCCGGCCGCGTCGGCACGCCCGACGCGGCGGACTACGGGGGCGAGGAGTTCCTCGTCCGCCGCGTCGCCGGCTCCGCGGCCGACAAGAGCTACCGCTGCCCGGGCTGCGACCAGGAGATCCGCCCCGGCACGCCGCACGTGGTGGCGTGGCCCGAGCACCGCGGCGCGGACCTGCGCCGGCACTGGCACACGGCCTGCTGGAACGCGCGCGACCGCCGCGGCACCCGGCCGCAGCGCTCGCGGAACGCCCCGCGCCACTGACACGCGCCGCTGACGCCCGGACCACCGGCGCCCGGACCACCGGCACCCGCGCCACCGGCGCCCGCGCCCGCCTGCCCGTAAGGCACCGCTCGCGGCGGACCGCGCAAACCCCCTGTGGTCCAGACCTATTGACGATTGGTGCAGACCTTCCCTACGCTCGCCCATCACTGCGGTGAGCATGACATTCGCATGCCCACCGGGCGACGCAGGTCCCACCCCCACACATATCCGGACCTAGCTCGAGGAGCACGCCCTTGAGATCCCCCCACGTACGCACCCGCACCCGCGTCATCGGCATCCTGCTGACCCTGGCGCTCGCGATCCCGCTCACCGTGCTGGCCACCCTGGCGCCGTCGAGCACCGCCGGTGCCGCGACGACCCCCGCGGGCCCCAAGGCCGCCGGCGTGAAGATGGGTTACTTCACCGAGTGGGGCGTCTACGACCGCAACTACCACGTGAAGAACATGGACACCTCCGGCACGGCGGAGAAGATCAACACCATCAACTACGCCTTCGGCAACGTCCAGGGCGGCCGCTGCACCATGGGCGACTCCTTCGCGGCCACCGAGAAGAGCTACACCGCCGACCAGAGCGTCGACGGCGTGGCCGACACCTGGGACCAGCCGCTGCGCGGCAACTTCAACCAACTGCTCAAGCTGAAGAAGAAGTACCCGCAGATCAGGATTCTCTGGTCCTTCGGCGGCTGGACCTGGTCCGGCGGCTTCACCCAGGCCATGCAGAACCCCGCGGCCTTCGCGCAGTCCTGCTACGACCTGGTCAACGACCCGCGCTGGCAGGGCCTGTTCGACGGCATCGACCTGGACTGGGAGTACCCCAACGCCTGCGGGCTGAGCTGCGACAGCAGCGGTCCCGCGGTGATGAAGGACATGATGCAGGCGTTCCGCGGCAAGTTCGGCGACCAGTTGGTGACGGCGGCCGTGACCGCCGACGCCTCCGCCGGCGGGAAGATCGAGGCCGCCGACTACGCCGGCGCGGCCCAGTACGTCGACTGGTACAACGTCATGACGTACGACTTCTTCGGCGCCTGGGACGCCCAGGGCCCCACCGCCCCGCACTCGCCGCTCGCCTCGTACGACGGCATCCCGAAGCAGGGCTTCGACTCCACCGCGGCGATCGAGAAGTTCAAGGCCGCCGGCGTCCCGGCGAACAAGCTGCTCCTGGGCATCGGCTTCTACGGCCGCGGCTGGACCGGCGTGACCCAGGCCGAGCCCGGCGGCACCGCGACCGGGCCCGCGCAGGGCAAGTACGAGCAGGGCATCGACGACTACAAGGAGCTGAAGGGCAGGTGCCCCGCCACCGGCACCGTCGGCGGCACCGCGTACGCCCACTGCGGCAACCAGTGGTGGAGCTACGACACCCCGCAGACCATCGGCGGGAAGATGTCCTACGCCAAGCAGCAGGGCCTCGGCGGCGCGTTCATCTGGGAGCTGAGCGGTGACACCGCGAACGGCGAGCTGATGTCCGCCGTCAACAGCGGCCTCGGCTGAGGCCGTTCGGCCGGCCGCCGCGCCGGCCGGAGCCCGGGACGGTGGTGTCGCCCCCGCCGACCCGGGCTTCTTCCATTTGGTCCAGACCTATTGACCGCATTGGTATGTACCAATAGCCTCCCTGGCGAGTGAGTGTCATGGCATGAACAAGAATCTGGCTCGTGTACGACGGGCGGCCGTACGCGCGGACGCGCCGCCCGCACCTGACGGAACGGCACTCGACGAGGGAGACACACCTTGAGATCCCCCACCGGCAGTCGCCTGCTGAGACGCGCCACGGCCATCGTGGCCGCCGTGGCCATCCCGCTCGCCGCCATGGTCGGACTCGCCAGCCCCGCCCAGGCGGCCGGGGCGACCGCGACGTACCAGAAGGCATCAGACTGGGGCACCGGCTTCGAGGGCAGGTGGACGGTGAAGAACACCGGCACCGCGCCCCTCTCCTCCTGGTCCATTTCCTGGGACTTCCCCGCCGGCACCAGCGTCACATCCTCCTGGGACGCGGACGTCACCAGCACCGGCACCCGCTGGACCGCCAAGAACAAGTCCTACAACGGCAGCCTGGCCCCGGGCGCCAGCCTCACCTTCGGCTTCAACGGCTCGGGCAGCGGCGGCGGCAACGTCACCAACTGCACCCTGAACGGCGACCCCTGCGACGGCGGCGGCGTCCCCGGCGACAGCGCCCCCTCGGCTCCCGGCACGCCCAGCGCCGGGACCATCACCGACACCTCCGTCGCGCTGAGCTGGACGGCGGCCACCGACGACAAGGGGATCAAGAACTACGACGTGTACCGCGGCAGCACCAAGGTCGCCACGGTCACCGACACCAAGTACACGGACACCGGCCTGACCGCCGGCACCCCGTACACCTACAGCGTCCGCGCACGCGACACCGCGGACCAGGTCGGCCCCTCCAGCGGCTCGCGAACCGTCACCACGACGGGCGGCGGCGGCCCCGGCGGCGGCAAGATCAAGATGGGGTACTTCACCGAGTGGGGCGTCTACCAGCGCAACTACCACGCGAAGAACCTCGACACCTCCGGCACGGCGCAGAAGATCAACACCATCAACTACGCCTTCGGCAACGTCCAGAACGGCCGCTGCACCATGGGCGACTCCTACGCCGCGATCGAGAAGGCGTACGGCGCCGGCGAGAGCGTCGACGGCGTGGCCGACACCTGGGACCAGCCGCTGCGCGGCAACTTCAACCAACTGCTCAAGCTGAAGAAGAAGTACCCGCACATCAGGATCCTCTGGTCCTTCGGCGGCTGGACCTGGTCCGGCGGCTTCACCCAGGCCATGCAGAACCCCGCGGCCTTCGCCCAGTCCTGCTACGACCTGGTCAACGACCCGCGCTGGCAGGGCCTGTTCGACGGCATCGACCTGGACTGGGAGTACCCCAACGCCTGCGGTCTCACCTGTGACAGCAGCGGCCCGGCCGTCATGAAGAACATGATGCAGGCGTTCCGCGCGAAGTTCGGCAACAAGCTCCTCACCGCCGCCATCACGGCCGACCCCTCCAGCGGCGGGAAGATCGACAAGGCCGACTACGCCGGCGCGGCCCAGTACGTCGACTGGTACAACGTCATGACGTACGACTTCTTCGGCGCCTGGGACGCCCAGGGCCCCACCGCCCCGCACTCGCCCCTCACCTCGTACGACGGCATCCCGATCGCCGCGTTCAACTCCGACGCCGCGATCCAGAAGCTGAAGGGCATGGGCATCCCGTCGAGCAAGCTGCTGCTCGGCGTCGGCTTCTACGGCCGCGGCTGGACCGGCGTGACGCAGAGCGCACCCGGCGGCAGCGCGACCGGACCCGCACCCGGCAAGTACGAGCAGGGCATCGACGACTACAAGGAGCTGAAAGCCAGGTGCCCGGCCACCGGAACGGTCGCGGGCACGGCGTACGCCCACTGCGGCAACCAGTGGTGGAGCTACGACACCCCGGCGACACTCACCGCGAAGATGACCTACGCCAAGAACCAGAACCTCGGCGGCGCGTTCATCTGGGAACTCAGCGGTGACACCGCCAACGGCGAGCTGATGACCGCGGTCCACAACGGTCTCGGCTGACCCTCAGACGGGCCTGAGCCCGGGGTATCCGGCGTGCGCTCGCCTCCCCGCCCCGGGTTCAGGCCCTTTCCCGTTCCCACGGACGAGTCTCCTCAGGCGCTACGCCACGTTGACGCGCTGTCCTGGAGGGGCCGCCTCCAGCCAGGCGAGAAAGCCGGTGAGCGCGTCCTCGCTCATCGCCAGCTCGATCCGGTCCTCGTCGTGCCGGCAGGCCAGCACCACGGCGTCGGAGAGCAGGGCGAGCTCCTCCTCGCCCGCGGGGGCCCGGCGCTCCAGCACCTCGATGCCGTCCCGCCGCAGCACGCGGCGCGGCCTCGGTGCGTACGAGAAGACGCGGAACCACTCGATGACGTCACCGCTGTAGCGGGCGACGCCGTACGCCCAGCCCTTCCCCGGCCGGTCGGCGCGGGCGGACCAGCGCAGGCTGCAGTCGAAGGTGCCGCCGGCCCGCTGGATGAGACGGCGGCGCAAGCCGAAGAGGAAGAGGCCGAGCAGCAGCAGGGCGACCACCGCCCCGGCCAGCAGCAAAGCGAGGAACATCTCCACAGACCTCCTCGCCGCTCCTCTCGCGTGGCCTCAGTGACCCGCCACGGCCCGGAGCCGCACTTCCGCGCGTCGCTCCGCTCCCGCGTCCGCGTCGGCTTTGGCCCGGTCCAGGGCGCGCTCCGCACGCTCCACGTCGATCTCGTCGGAGAGCTCGGCGATCTCGGCGAGCAGCGAGAGCTTGTTGTCAGCGAAGGAGATGAAGCCGCCGTGCACGGCCGCCAGGACCGTGCCCTCGCCGCTGGCGCCCGTCGTACGGATCGTCACCGGGCCGGACTCCAGCACCGTGAGCAGCGGCTGGTGTCCGGGCATGATGCCGATGTCACCGGACGGGGTGCGCGCGATGACCCGGCTGGCCTCGCCGGACCAGACGCTACGGTCCGCGGCGACCAACTCGACGTGCAGCTCGGCCACGATGGCTCCTCAACTGGGGTTTAGCAGAGAATAACTGGTTTGCGGGCCGGGGGCGGGGCGAACCCCGCCCCCGGTTGGCTCGGAGCCGGTGAAAACCGCGGGCGCACCGGTCAGGAGACGCCCAGCTCCTTCGCCTTGGCCTTCAGGTCCTCCAGGCCACCGCACATGAAGAACGCCTGCTCGGGGAAGTGGTCGTACTCGCCGTCGGCGATCGCGTTGAACGCGGCGATCGACTCGTCCAGCGGCACGTCGGATCCGTCGAGACCGGTGAACTGCTTCGCCGCGTGGGTGTTCTGCGACAGGAAGCGCTCGATCCGGCGGGCGCGGGAGACGGTGAGCTTGTCCTCCTCGGACAGCTCGTCCATACCCAGAATGGCGATGATGTCCTGGAGATCCTTGTACTTCTGCAGGATCGCCTTCACACGCGTGGCGCACTCGTAGTGCTCCTGCGCGATGTAGCGCGGGTCGAGCACCCGGGAGGTGGAGGCCAGCGGGTCCACCGCGGGGTAGATGCCCTTCTCCGAGATCGGACGGGACAGCTCCGTCGTCGCGTCGAGGTGGGCGAAGGTGGTCGCCGGGGCCGGGTCGGTGTAGTCGTCCGCGGGCACGTAGATCGCCTGCATCGAGGTGATCGAGTGGCCTCGGGTCGAGGTGATCCGCTCCTGGAGCAGGCCCATCTCGTCCGCCAGGTTCGGCTGGTAGCCCACCGCGGAGGGCATGCGGCCCAGCAGGGTGGAGACCTCGGAGCCGGCCTGGGTGAAGCGGAAGATGTTGTCGATGAAGAACAGCACGTCCTGCTTCTGCACGTCGCGGAAGTACTCCGCCATCGTCAGACCGGCCAGGGCGACGCGCAGCCGGGTGCCCGGCGGCTCGTCCATCTGCCCGAAGACCAGCGCGGTCTGCGGCAGCACGCCGGACTCGGCCATCTCCGCGATCAGGTCGTTGCCCTCACGGGTGCGCTCGCCGACGCCGGCGAACACCGAGACGCCCTCGTGCAGCTTGGCCACACGCATGATCATCTCTTGGATGAGCACGGTCTTGCCGACGCCCGCGCCGCCGAACAGGCCGATCTTGCCGCCCTTGACGTACGGGGTGAGCAGGTCGACGACCTTCAGACCGGTCTCGAACATCTCGGTCTTGGCTTCGAGCTGGTCGAACGGGGGCGCCGTGCGGTGGATCGCCCAGCGCTCCTGGATCTCCGAGTCGTCGACCTCGTCGTTGAGGATCTCACCCAGGGTGTTGAACACGCGGCCCTTGGTGACGTCGCCGACGGGGACCGTCAGGCCCTCGCCGCTGTCGGTCACCGGGGCCTGGCGGACCAGGCCGTCGGTGGGCTGCATCGAGATGGCGCGGACCACGCCCTCGCCGAGGTGCTGCGCGACCTCCAGGGTCAGCACCTTGATCTCGCCCGCGTGGGCGGGGTCGGCGACCTCAACGGTCAGCGCGTTGTAGATGTCGGGCATCGCGTCGACGGGGAACTCCACGTCGACGACCGGGCCGATGACCCGCGCGACGCGGCCGGTCGCCGTGGCCTTCGCTTCGGTGGTCGTAGCAGTGGTCATGATTATCGGTCACTCCCCGCAGAGGCGTCGGCCAGGGCGTTCGCGCCACCGACGATCTCGCTGATTTCCTGGGTGATTTCGGCCTGGCGGGCCTGGTTGGCAAGCCGTGTGAGCGACTTGATGAGCTCCTCGGCGTTGTCCGTCGCCGACTTCATCGCACGGCGCGTGGCGGCGTGCTTGGAGGCGGCCGACTGCAGCAGCGCGTTGTAGATCCGGCTCTCGACGTACCGCGGCAGCAGCGCGTCGAGCACGCCGTCCGCGGACGGCTCGAAGTCGTACAGCGCGTGGTACTCCTGCTCCTTCTTGCGCGCCTCCTCGAAGACCTCCGCGGAGTCCGCGGCGGTCTTCTCGAAGACGATCGGGAGCAGCCGCCTGTCCACCGCGGTCTGCGTCATCATCGAGTGGAACTCGGTGTAGACGATGTGGATCTCGTCCACGCCGCCCTCCGAGGTCTCCTTGCTCAGCGCCGCGATGAGCGGCGCGGCCACCCGCTTCGCGTCCGCGTACGTCGGGTTGTCGGTGAAGCCGGTCCAGGACTCGGCCACCCGCCGCTCGCGGAAGCCGAAGTAGGACACGCCCTTGCGGCCGACGATGAAGTGGTCGACCTGCCTGCCCTCGCCGGTCAGCCGGTTGGTCAGCGCCTCGGTCTGCTTGATGGCGTTGGAGTTGTAGCCGCCGGCCAGACCGCGGTCGCTGGTGATCATCAGCACCGCGGCCCGCACCGGCCGCTCCACCTCGGTGGTCAGCGGGTGCTTGGTCTCGGAGCCCGCGGCCACCGCCGTGACGGCGCTGGTCAGCTCGGTCGCGTACGGGGTGGAGGCCGCCACCTGGCGCTGCGCCTTGACGACGCGCGAGGCGGCGATCATCTCCATCGCCCTGGTGATCTTCTTGGTCGCAGAGACGCTACGGATCCGCCTCTTGTAGACCCGCATCTGGGCGCCCATGCTCAGCCCTCGCCCAGCAGCTTGCCGTCCGAGGTCTCGAACTGCCGCTTGAAGGACTCGACGGCCTCGCGGAGCGCCTCGATGGTCTCGTCGGGCATCTTGCCGCCCTCACGGATGCCGGTGAGCAGGTCCTTGCTCTCCCGGTGCAGATGGTCGAGCAGCTCGCGCTCGAACCGCTTGACGTCCGCGACGGGCACGTCGTCCAGGATGCCGTTGGTGCCGGACCACACGGACACGACCTGGTCCTCGGTGGGGAAGGGCGCGTACTGCGGCTGCTTCATCAGCTCCATCATCCGCTGGCCCCGCTCCAGGGCCGCCTTGGAGGCGGCGTCCAGGTCGGAGCCGAAGGCGGCGAACGCCTCCAGCTCGCGGAACTGCGCCAGGTCCAGCTTCAGCCGTCCGGAGACCTGCCGGATCGCCCTGTGCTGGGCGGCGCCACCGACGCGGGAGACGGAGATACCGACGTTCAGCGCCGGGCGCTGGCCCGAGTTGAACAGGTCGGACTCCAGGAAGCACTGGCCGTCGGTGATGGAGATCACGTTGGTCGGGATGTACGCCGACACGTCGTTCGCCTTGGTCTCGATGACCGGCAGGCCCGTCATCGAGCCGGCGCCCATGTCGTCCGAGAGCTTGGCGCAGCGCTCCAGCAGCCGGGAGTGCAGGTAGAAGACGTCACCGGGGTACGCCTCGCGGCCCGGCGGGCGGCGCAGCAGCAGCGACACGGCGCGGTACGCCTCGGCCTGCTTGGACAGGTCGTCGAAGATGATCAGGACGTGCTTGCCCTGGTACATCCAGTGCTGGCCGATGGCCGAGCCGGTGTAGGGGGCCAGGTACTTGAAGCCCGCCGGGTCGGACGCCGGGGCCGCCACGATCGTGGTGTACTCCAGCGCACCGGCCTCCTCCAGCGCGCCGCGCACGCCGGCGATGGTGGAGCCCTTCTGGCCGATCGCCACGTAGATGCAGCGGACCTGCTTGTTCGGGTCGCCGGAGCGCCAGTTGTCGCGCTGGTTGATGATCGTGTCGATACCGAGGGCGGTCTTGCCCGTCTGCCGGTCACCGATGATCAACTGGCGCTGGCCGCGGCCGATGGGGGTCATTGCGTCGACGGCCTTGTAGCCGGTCTCCATCGGCTCGTGCACCGACTTGCGCTGCATGACCGAGGGAGCCTGCAGCTCCAGCGCACGGCGGCCCTCGGTCGCGATCTCGCCGAGGCCGTCCACCGCATTGCCCAGGGGGTCGACGACCCGGCCCAGGTAACCGTCGCCGACCGGCACGGAGAGGACCTCTCCGGTACGGGTGACCGGCTGCCCCTCCTCGATGCCCCTGAACTCGCCGAGGACGACCGCACCGATCTCCCGCTCCTCCAGGTTGAGGGCGAGGCCGAGGGTGCCGTCCTCGAACTTCAGCAGCTCGTTCGCCATCGCCGAGGGCAGCCCCTCGATCTTGGCGATGCCGTCCATGGCCTGCGATACCGTGCCGACCTCTTCGCGCGAGGCCGCGTCCGGCTGGTACGACTGGACATAACTCTCCAGCGCGTCCCGGATCTCCTCCGGCCGGATCGTGAGCTCCGCCATCTGGGTTCCCTGCTCTCCTTGTTGGGCCCGTAAGTTCTTGCGTCCACGGCCCAACTCGGGCCGCTGGTGATGCTCTGGAGTTGGTGTGTGACGGTGGGTGACCGTCAGCCCCGCATACCGCGCTTCACCTCGTCGAGGCGGTCGGCGACGGAGCCGTTGATGACCTCGTCGCCCACCCGCACCGAGATCCCGCCGAGGACCGCGGGGTCCACGTCCAGGTTCAGGTGCATGTCCCGGCCGTACAGCCGGGCAAGCGCGGCGCCCAGGCGCTCCTTCTGCCCGTCGCTGAGCGGCACGGCGGTGGACACGACCGCGACCATCCGGTCCCGGCGCTCCGCGGCGAGCTTGGACAGGGCCTCCAGGCCCCCTTCCAGGCTACGACCCCGCGGCCGTTCGACGAGCCGCACGACCAGCCGCTCGGTGACCGGGTTGGCCCGGCCGCCCAGCAGCGTGTGCAGCAGCCCGGCCTTGGCGGCTCCGGTGCCCACCCGGTCGGTGAGCGCCCCGCGGAGCTGCTTGTCGCCCGTGACGATCCGGCCGAACCGGAACAGCTCGTCCTCCACCTCGTCGAGCTGCCCCGCCCGCTGCGCGGCGGTGAGGTCCGCGGTGTCGGCGAGCTCCTCAAGCACGTCGACCAGGTCACGCGCCCGCGACCAGCGGGCCCGTACCATCCCGGCGACCAGGTCGGCGGCCTCGCCGCCGATCTGCCCGCCGAGGATCCGGCGGACCAGCTCGGCCTTGGCCTCGCCGGGCTGCGCCGGGTCGGTCAGCGCCCGCCGCAGCGTCACCTCGCGGTCCAGCAGGACGGTCACGGCGGCCAGCTCTCCGGCCAGCTCCGCCGCGTCGACCGAGGTGCTGTCGGTCAGCGCGTCGAGCTGCTCCCTGGCGGCGGCCAGCGCCTCGCGGCTCGCTCCGTTCATCGGTCTCGCTCCTCGTCTCGCTCGCTGGCGCTCGCTCGACTCGTCGCCGTTCCGGCGTTCACGCCCCGGCCTCGGCCTTCGTCCCGGACTGGGCGGCGGCCTTGGCCTCCAGCTCGTCCAGGAACCGGTCGACGACGCGGCTCTGCCGGGCGTGGTCCTCCAGGGACTCGCCGACCAGCCGGCCGGCCAGCTCGGTGGCCAGCGCGCCGACGTCCTGGCGCAGCGCCAGCGAAGCGGCCTTCTTGTCGGCCTCGACCTGGGCGTGACCGGCAGCGATGATCTCCTCACGCTGCCGCTGGCCCTCGGCCCGCATCTCGGCGATGAGGGCCGAACCCTGCTCGCGAGCCTCCTCGCGCAGCCGGTTGGCCTCGTGCCGGGCCTCGGCGAGCTGGGCCTTGTACTGGTCGAGCGTCTGCTCCGCCTCGATCTGGGCGGCCTCGGCCTTCTCCATGCCGCCTTCGATGGCCGCCTTGCGCTCCTCAAGCACCTCGTTGATACGCGGCAGGAGCTTCTTGGCCAGCAGGCCGAAGACGATGAGGAAGGCGATCAGGCCGATGACGAGTTCCGGCAACGGCGGGATGAGAGGGTTCTGATCCCCTGATGCCGCGATCTGCTGGAGGTTCACATCGGTGCCTTTCGTCGGAAGGAGTCCGCTCAGGACGGGTAAACGAACGGCAGGACGATGCCGATGAGGGCAAGCGCCTCACAGAAGGCGAAGCCCAGGATCATGTTCTGCCGGATCAGGCCGACGGCCTCGGGCTGGCGGGCCATGGCCTGCACACCGTTACCGAAGATGTAGCCGATGCCGATGCCGGGGCCGACCGCGGCGAGGCCGTAGCCGATGGAGCCGAGGTTGCCCTTGATCCCGGCGGTGGCGGCGAGAGTCTCCATGACAGCCATGGGTGTTTCTTCCTTCTCTTCTACGGGCCGGTGGGGGTTGGCCACCGGACGATTCGGGGTGGTGCGGGTGGTGCGGTGACCTCAGTGCGCCTCTTCGAGCGCGCCCGAGATGTAGCTGGCGGTCAGCACGACGAACACGTATGCCTGGACGGCCTGGATGAACAGCTCGAAGGCGACCATCACCAGCACCATCACGAAGGCCACGGGCGCGTAGGCGAAGCCCCAACTGTTCATGAAGAACCAGGTGGCGATGGTGAACATCACGAGCAGCAGGTGGCCGGCGAACATGTTCGCGAAGAGCCGCACCGCGTGCGTGAAGGGCCGCACGAGCACGTTGGAGAAGAACTCGATCAGCATGACCAGCGGCAGCACGCCGCCCAGCGACTTGTCGTACCCGGTGAGGTTCTTGAACCCGCCGGCGAAGCCGTGCCGCTTGAAGGTCAGGGACATCCAGGTCACCCAGACCAGGATCGCCAGCGCGGCGGGGAAGGCGATGATCGAGGTCACCGGGAACTGCGCGAGCGGGATGACCGACCAGAGATTCATCAGCCAGATGAAGAAGAAGAGGGAGACCAGCAGCGGCACCCACTTCTCGCCTTCCTTCTTGCCGATGGTCTCGTAGACGATGCCGCGGCGGACGAAGTCGTAGCCCGACTCGGCGACCATCTGCAGCTTGCCCGGGACGACCTTGGGGCTGGCGAATGCCTTCCAGAAGAAGACGCAGAGCACCAGCGTCGTCACCAGCGCCAGCAGGATCGGCTTGTTGAACTCGAAGCCGCCGATCGTGAACATCGGCTTGAAGACGAACGAGTGCAGGCCGGGGGACTGGAAGCCGCAACCACCTTCAACGAAGATCTTGCAACTCGCGTCGAAAGCGAGCGTCGTATCAGCAGCACTCACCGGCGAGCTCCTTCGGCGTGACGCATGGCTACGGCAACCTCAATGTGTCGGTGTTGTGCACCGCTGGAGAGCGGTACGTGACAGGACGGGATACGGCCGGCGGGGTGCGGTGCGGCCCTGCGGCCCACTGCGCACGCACGCACCGGCGCGGCAGGGGGACCATAGCAGTCGCGGATCACTGCTCGGCCAGCGGGTCTCATCGCCCGGCCTCGGTGGCTGTACCGGAGCGCTGTTCACCCGCTCCGGTTTCTCGCTCCGGTTCCACGTACGGCAACTTCAGCCGGAAGTGGGTACGGCCCATGGCGGCGGTGAACACCAGTGCCGCGACGAGCACCGTGAAGCCGAACGCCTTGGTGTTGAAGAGCGTCGTGTCCCTGAACAGGCCCATGACGACGGCGAGCAGCAACACCTGCGAGGTGTAGGTGATCAGCGCGATCCCGAGGAACAGCTCGGGGTTCTTGCGCGAGAAGTGCTGGAGTGCGAAGAGGCCGAGACCGAAGAAGGCTAGGACCACCACGGTGGCTGCGGCGGCTCCCACACCGCCCTTCACACCGGCCGCGAGTGAACTGATGATCACTGCGACGACGCCGGCGAGGGCGGTCGGGATCGCGGCGCCACGGAGGATCCGGGCGTCGTTGACCTGCATAAGAGGAGTCTCCGGCGGGAGTCGGGAGCAACTGGTCGACGGTGACGAGCGTGTCCCCGGGGCGGGTGCACCGCATCGAGGGGCATCGCGCCAGAGAACCGTCGCACTACGGTCCTTCGGCTCTGCACCGGGTTCTCGTGAACGGTATCACAAGCATCTTGACCCGAGCTTTACTCAGGAAGTGTGCTGCCCGTCACACGAAGGGGCTACGTCGGCCACGTCGCTCCGCCCACCTGGAGATATGCCTGCTACGGGGGTCAATGTCCGGCCCGGCGCCAGCGCGAGCGCTCCCCCACGGCCGTGGAACCGCTGATGCCCGCCGGCACGAGTTCGTGCTCCTGTGAATTCGGCGCACCATTCGTCCCGTTCGTCCCGTTCGCCGCAGCTCCGCCCGCCGGCGCCGGGTCGCCCTGCGGACCCGTACCGTCGCCCGGGCCCTCGCCGCCGGGGCCGTTGCCGGTGTCCCCGGGGCGCCGGTAGCGCGGCGGTACGAGCCTGTTGGCCCAGGACGGCGTCTTCGGGGCGAACCGCGGCAGCAGCAACAGCACCAGACCCGCGGCGCTCAACCCGACGGCCACCAGCACCACCCACACGTTGTCGGCCTGCACCGAGAACGCCACCATCCCGAACGCGACCAGCGCCGAGAAGAAGTACATGAGCAGCACGGCCCGCATGTGCGAGTGGCCCATCTCCAGCAGCCGGTGGTGCAGGTGCCCCCGGTCGGCCGCGAACGGCGACTGGCCGCGCCACGTGCGCCGGACGACGGCCAGCACCAGGTCAAGCATCGGGATCGCCAGGATCGTCAGCGGCAGCACCAGCGGGATGAACACCGGCACCGTCGAGCGCACCGCCTCCTTCTCGCTGCCCGCGAAGACCTTCAGCGCGTCCGGGTCCACCTGACCGGTGATGGAGATCGCCCCGGCGGCCAGCACCAGACCCAGCAGCATCGATCCCGAGTCGCCCATGAAGATCCGCGCCGGGTGCACGTTGTGCGGCAGGAAGCCGACGCACATGCCCAGCAGCACGGCGGAGAAGAGCGCTGCGGGGGCGGCGGCCTCGATCCCGTAGCCGAACCAGATGCGGTACGCGTAGATGAAGAACGCCGCCGAGGCGATGCCCACCATGCCGGCGGCAAGACCGTCGAGGCCGTCCACGAAGTTGACGGCGTTGATCGAGATGACGACGAGCGCGACCGTCAGCAGCGTGCCCTGCATCGGCGTCAGCACCACCGTGCCCACGCCCGGGACCGGGATCCACAGGATCGTGAGGCCCTGGAGCACCATGACGCCCGCGGCGATCATCTGCGCGCCGAGCTTGAGCAGGGCGTCCACGCCCCATTTGTCGTCCAGCACGCCGATCAGCCAGATCAGCGCGGCGCCGGACAGCAGCGCCTTGGGCTCGTTGAGCTCGAAGACCCGCTCGAAGGCTTGCAACTGCGACGCGACCAGCAGCGCAGCGCACATCCCGCCGAACATGGCGATGCCGCCGAGTCTCGGCGTCGGCTCGCTGTGCACGTCACGGTCCCGGATTTCCGGCATCGCGCCGGCCGCGATCGCGAACTTCCGCACCGGGCCGGTCAGCAGATACGTGACAGCGGCTGCGATGCACAGCGTCAGCAGGTATTCACGCACAAGCTGCCCCAGAGGTTTCGCTGTTCCGTTCAGCCACACACATTAGCCCGCTCCCGGCCCTCCGTTCTCCGGGTACGGACGCAAGGCCCGTCCGGGCCCGTACAGAAATAGACCCCGCAGGTGCCCGACCGGTTGCATCCGGCCATCGTCAGGCGGCTGCCGGCACCCCTGTGAGCGCCGTCACCACCGGGTCCAGCGCCTGCCCGATCTCCTCGCCGATGCGGCGGAAGTACGGCACGGGCGCCCCGTACGGGTCGTACACCTCGTCCGCCGCCGGGCTGGGCGCCAGCAGCCAGCCGCGCAGCGCCGCCGCGGCCTGGACCAGCGCGTGCGCGCGCGCCACCGCCCCCTCGCGGGCCGGCGGCAGCGTGGCGGAATCTATGGCGCGTACCAGCCGGGCGAATTCCTTGAGCGTGAACGTGCGCAGCCCCGCGGAGTGGCCCATGGAGATCACCTGCGCCCGGTGGTCCCGGGTGGCGGTCAGCACCAGATCCGCCCGGATCACGTGCTCGTCGCGCAGCTCCCGGGCCGCGAACCCGTCCGGGTCCGCCCCCGACTCCCGCAGCACCGTCGCCGCGTGCGCCTCCATCGGCGCGCCCTCGTGCCCCCAGGTGCCCGCGCTCTCCACCGCGATGCCCGCCGCGGGCCGCGGGCCGAGGCGCACGTCGAGGGCATGCCGCGTCAGCCGCTCGGTGATCGGCGAGCGGCAGACGTTGCCGGTGCTGACGTGGAGGATCCGGAATCCCTGTATGTCCCCCGTGCGCCCTTCGGGCGGGGTCAACTGGCGACCTCGAGCCCGCCTGCGACCTCGCGCAGTTGCTCCGCGGTCACCGCGCCCTCGCGCAGCAGCACCGGCGTGCGGCCGGTGATGTCCACGATCGAGGACGGCACCGCGGCCGGCGTCGGGCCGCCGTCGAGATAGACCGAGACCGACTCCCCCAGCATCTCCTGGGCGGCGTCGCAGTCCTGCGGGGCGGGGTGGCCGGTGAGGTTGGCGCTGGAGACGGCCATCGGGCCGACCTCCTTGAGCAGTTCGAGCGCCACCGGGTGCAGCGGCATCCGCACCGCCACCGTCCCGCGGGTCTCGCCCAGGTCCCAGGTGAGCGACGGCTGGTGCTTGGCGACGACGGTCAACGCGCCCGGCCAGAAGGCGTCGATCAGCTCCCATGCCTCCTCGCTGAGGTCCTTGACGAGCCCGTGCAGCGTGTTCGGCGAGCCGATGAGCACCGGGGTGGGCATGCTGCGCCCGCGGCCCTTGGCGTCCAGCAGCGCCGCCACCGCCTCGTCGGCGAAGGCGTCGGCGCCGATGCCGTAGACCGTGTCGGTGGGCAGGACGACCAGCTCGCCGCGGCGGACTGCGGACGCGGCCTCGCGCAGCCCGGTCCTGCGATCGGCCGCATCGCTGCAGTCGTAGCGCCGTGCCATGTCAATCTCCTTCTCAGGTACGGACCCTGCGGGCGGTCGCGAATCGAGGCCGGTTGTTGAGGTCGGGGTGGTCGGCGGCGTCCGCCCAGCCGCGTTCCTCGGTGAAGAGCCACGGCACCTGGCCGCCCTGGGTGTCGGCGTGCTCGACGACCAGCACCCCGCCGGGGCGCAGCAGCCGCCGGGCCGCGACCTCCAGACCGCGGATGAGGTCGAGGCCGTCCTCGCCCGAGAAGAGCGCGGCCTGCGGGTCGTGGTCGCGGGCTTCGGGGGCGACTTGCTCCCACTCGGTCAGCGGGATGTAGGGCGGGTTGCTGATGACCAGGTCGACCTGGCCGTTCAGCTCCGGCAGCGCGGTGCGCGCGTCTCCATGGTGCAGCACGACCCGGGCGCCGCCGTCGTTGTGCGCGGCGTTCTTGCGCGCCCAGTTGAGCGCCGTCTCCTCCAGCTCGACCGCGTGCACGGCGGCCCGCGGCACCTCCTGCGCCATGGCCAGCGCGATGGCGCCGGACCCGGTGCACAGGTCGACGATCAGCGGCTCGACGACGTCCATGGCGCGGACGGCCGCTATGGCCCAGTCCACCACGGACTCGGTCTCCGGCCGGGGCACGAAGACGCCGGGGCCGACCTGGAGTTCCAGATAGCGGAAGTAGGCGACGCCGGTGATGTGCTGCAGCGGCTCGCGGGCCTCGCGGCGGGCGACGGCCTCCCAGTAGCGGGCGTCGAAGTCGGCGTCGGCGACGCGGTGCAGCTCGCCGCGGGGCACGCCGTGCACGTACGCCGCCAGCTCCTCCGCGTCGAACCGCGGGGAGGGCACGCCGGCGTCGGCGAGCCGCCGCGTGGCCTGTGCCACTTCGACGAGCAGCAGGTTCACGTTCCCTCCGGTCCCTCGGCCGTATCCCGTGCGGTGCTCAGCCCGCGTTCGCGAGCTTGGCCGCGGCGTCCGCGTCCACGCATGCCTGGATCACCGCGTCCAGCTCCCCGTCGAGCACCTGGTCCAGGTTGTACGCCTTGAACCCGACCCGGTGGTCGGAGATCCGGTTCTCCGGGAAGTTGTACGTGCGGATGCGCTCCGACCGGTCCACGGTACGCACCTGGCTGCGGCGCGCGTCCGCCGCCTCCTTCTCCGCCTCCTCCTGCGCCTCGGCGAGCAGCCTCGCCCGCAGGATACGCATCGCCTGCTCCCTGTTCTGAAGCTGGCTCTTCTCGTTCTGGCAGGAGACCACGATGCCGGTGGGCAGATGCGTGATGCGTACCGCGGAGTCCGTCGTGTTGACGGACTGGCCGCCGGGGCCCGAGGAGCGGTAGACGTCGATGCGGAGGTCGTTGGGGCCGATCTCGACCTCGTCGACGTCCTCGGCCTCGGGCAGCACCAGCACGCCGGCGGCGGAGGTGTGGATCCGGCCCTGCGACTCGGTGGCCGGCACCCGCTGCACGCGGTGCACGCCGCCCTCGTACTTCAGCCGCGCCCACACGCCCTGGCCGGGCTCGGCGGCCCCTTGACCGGCGCTTCCCTTGAGCTTCACCGAGACGGAGACGTCCTTGTAGCCGCCGAGGTCGGACTCGTTGGCGTCCAGCAGCTCCGTCTTCCAGCCCTGCCGCTCGGCGTAGCGGAGGTACATCCGCAGCAGGTCCCCGGCGAACAGCGCGGACTCCTCGCCGCCCTCGCCCGCCTTGACCTCCAGGATGACGTTCTTGTCGTCGCTGGGATCGCGCGGTACGAGCAGCAGCCGCAGCCGCTCCGTGAGCTCCTCGCGCTCCCGCTCCAGGCTCTTGGCCTCGGCGGCGAAGTCCGCGTCCTCCGCGGCCAGCTCGCGGGCGGCGGTGGCGTCCTCGCCGGCCCGCTCCCAGGCGCGGTAGGCGGCGATGATCGGGGTCAGCTCGGCGTAGCGCTTGTTGAGCCTGGTGGCGCGGCGCTGGTCGGCGTGCACGCCGGGGTCGGCGAGCTGCTCCTCAAGGGTGGCGTGCTCGCCGATGAGATCCTTGACGACCTCGAACATCGTGGGGCGCTCCGTAGGGGGAAGTAGCAGGACCGGGGGCGGGCGGCCGGACGGGACGAAAAACGTGCGCCGGCCCGGTCCGCCCCTCTTCGGGGCGGCCGGCCCGGCGCACGCGGACGGGCTACTTCTTCGCCGCGGCCTGCTTGCCGAAGCGGGCCTCGAAGCGGGCCACGCGGCCACCGGTGTCGAGGATCTTCTGCTTGCCCGTGTAGAACGGGTGGCACGCGGAGCAGATGTCCGCGCGGATGGTGCCGGAGGTGACGGTGCTCCGGGTGGTGAAGGAGTTACCACAGGTGCAGCTCACCTGGGTCTCCACGTACTCCGGGTGGATGTCGCGCTTCAAGGGATTCTCCTAGGTTCGGGAGGGCTCCGGGTCGATCGGCGGGATGCGTCACGTGAACCGGGGCCGACGTACCAGTCTACGAGGACCGGTCGTGCTCGCCAAAACGGGTCCCGGGCCTGCTTTATTCCACGCCCCGCGCCGCGGGGGTGGCGGCCCGCCGGCTTCGCGGAGGGCGCGGGAACGGGTCCGCGGGCGCTCACGCTCCGGGGTCAGTCCGCCGCGGCCTGTGCACCGCCGCCGGGCGCGACCTCCTCCAGGCCGTCGCCGCCGGCCGGCGGGGCGGCGACCACGTCACGCTCGCCCTGCCCGCCCGCGTTCCCCTTCTGCGCGGACTTCGGTATCGGCCGGTCCTCCCGCAGCGCCTTCCAGACCTGCGCGGACTCCTTCTCCATCGGCACCACGCGGTTGCTGTCCTGCTTGTCGGCCGTCACCGGCAGGGTCACCATCTTCATGTCGTTCGGGCCTATGTCGCCCAGGCTCTCGGCCAGCCGGCGCAGCTTGTTCACCGTGCCGAGACCGTCGTCCGTGGTGATCGACTTGGTGGCGGTGTCGGCCAGCCCGATGAGCTTCGCGGGGCTGGTCAGCAGGTCGACCTGGTCGACCTGCTGCACCAGCGCCTTGACGAACACCTGCTGCAGCTCTATCCGGCCCAGGTCGCTGCCGTCGCCGACGCCCTTGCGGGTACGGACCAGCCCGAGCGCCTGCTCGCCGTCCAGGGTGTGGGTGCCGGCCTTGAGGTCGAGGTGGCTGTCGGGGTCGTCGATGTCCTGGCGGGTGGTGATCTCCACCCCGCCGAGCTGGTTGATGAGCCGCTTGAAGCCGCTGAAGTCGACCTCGACGAAGTGGTCCATGCGCACCCCGGTCATCTTCTCCACGGTCTTGACCGTGCAGGCCGGGCCGCCGACGGAGTACGACTCGTTGAACATCGCGCGCTTCGCGGCGGGGGCGGTGTCGCCGTCGTCGCGGCTGCACTCGGGGCGGTCGACGAGGGTGTCGCGGGGGATGCTGACGACGCTGGCGCGCTTCCGGTCCTCGTAGACGTGCACGATCATCGCGGTGTCGGAGCGGGCGCCGCCGCCGCGGCCGTATTTGGCATTGTCGCCGGCCCGGGAGTCGGAGCCGAGGACGAGGATGTCCGTGGAGCCGTTCGGCAGGTCCTCCGGCCGGTCGCCGCCGAGCTTGGCGTCGAGGTCGACGCTGGACAGATTTCCGTTGAAACGGAAGTAGAGGTACGTGAAGCCGGCCCCGCCGAGGACCATCACCCCGACGAGCGTCCAGACCGCCACGAGGACCGCCTTGCGGCGGCGGCTGCGCGGCCGGTGGCCGGGATCCCCGACGTCGTACGGTTCCGTCATCGGCTCCTCACCTCAGCCGGTCAGGTCCCTGGTTCACCGCGGGTCAATCCGAACTTTTCCCCACATTCCCCGACAGGGATCACCTAAAAGGGTTACACACGTACTGCTGAACGCGCAAAAGCCTCCCCTCGTTCCAAGGGGAGGCTTTTGCCTACGAAAACTGCCCGACCTGCACCGGTTCGCGTGGAACCGGCGCCGGGTTGCGCGTCAGTCGCCGTTGGGCGTGGGCGTGGTCTTCTGGATCTGGAGCAGGAACTCCGCGTTGCTCTTGGTCTGCTTCATCTTGTCCAGCAGCAGCTCCATGGCCTGCTGCTGGTCCAGCGCGTGGAGCACCCGGCGGAGCTTCCAGACGATGGCCAGCTCGTCGCTGCCCATCAGGATCTCCTCCTTGCGGGTACCGGAGGCGTCCACGTCGACCGCGGGGAAGATGCGCTTGTCCGAGAGCTTGCGGTCGAGCCGCAGCTCCATGTTGCCGGTGCCCTTGAACTCCTCGAAGATCACCTCGTCCATCCGCGAGCCGGTCTCGACCAGCGCGGTGGCCAGGATGGTCAGCGAGCCGCCGTCCTCGATGTTGCGCGCGGCGCCGAAGAACTTCTTCGGCGGGTAGAGCGCCGTGGAGTCCACGCCGCCGGACAGGATCCGGCCGGAGGCGGGCGCCGCCAGGTTGTACGCGCGGCCGAGACGGGTGATCGAGTCGAGCAGCACGACGACGTCGTGGCCCAGCTCGACGAGCCGCTTGGCCCGCTCGATGGACAGCTCGGCGACCGTGGTGTGGTCCTCCGCCGGGCGGTCGAAGGTCGAGGAGATGACCTCGCCCTTCACCGACCGCTGCATGTCGGTGACCTCCTCGGGCCGCTCGTCGACGAGGACGACCATGAGGTGGCACTCGGGGTTGTTCGTGGTGATCGCGTTGGCGATCGACTGCAGGATCATCGTCTTGCCGGTCTTCGGCGGCGCCACGATCAGCCCGCGCTGCCCCTTGCCGATGGGCGAGACCAGGTCGATGATCCGCGGCGTCAGCGCGCCCGGGTCGCTCTCCAGGCGCAGCCTGTCCTGCGGGTAGAGCGGGGTGAGCTTGCCGAACTCCTCCCGGCCGCGGCTCTGTTCAGGACCCTCGCCGTTGACCGAGTCGAGCCGGACGAGCGCGTTGAACTTCTCCCGGCGCTCGCCGTCGCGCGGCTGGCGCACCGCGCCCGTGACGTGGTCGCCCTTGCGCAGGCCGTTCTTGCGCACCTGGGCCAGCGAGACGTACACGTCATTGGGGCCCGGCAGGTAGCCGGAGGTGCGGACGAAGGCGTAGTTGTCGAGGATGTCGAGGATGCCCGCGACCGGGATCAGGACGTCGTCCTCGGCGATCTGCGGCTCGCTGTAGTCCTCGCGGCCGCCGCGGCGCCCGCGCCGGTCGCGGTAGCGGCCCCTGCGGCCGCGCCGGCCGCCGTCGAAGTCGTCGTCCTGCTGCTGTTGCTGCTGCTGCCGGCCGCCGCCCTGGCTCTGCTGGCCGCCGCCACCGCCCTGGCCGCCGCCGTCGTCGCCCTTGTTGCGGCGGTTCTGCCGGTCGCGGCGCCCGCCCTGCCGGTCGCCGCCGCCCTGGCGGTCGCCCTTCTGCCGGCCGCCGTCGCCGGACTGCTTGGCGTCGCCGCCCTTCTCGGACTTGTCGGCCTTCTCGGCCTTCTCCGCCTTGTCGGCCCGGTCGGCCTTCTCGCCGCCGTTCTGCTCGGCGCCGGTGTCCTGCACCTTGACGGGCTGGCCGGGAATGTCGATCCGCGAGTCGCCGTCGTCCTTGCGGCCGTCGCCCTCGGCCTGCTCGGCCGCGTCGGTACGGGCCCGGGAGGTGGCCCGGCGCTTCGGCCGCGCCGCGCCGCCGTCGGCCTGGGCGTCCTTGCCCGCCTTGTCGGCGGCCTTCTCGGCCTTGGCCTCGGCGGGCTTGCCGCCGTCGGCGCCCTGCCTCTCCTTGATCACCTCGATGAGCTGGCTCTTGCGCATCCGAGCAGTGCCCCGGATCCCGAGGCCGGATGCGATCTGCTGGAGCTCCGCCAGGACCATGCCCTCCAGGCCGGCGCCGCGACGGCGCCTGGTCGAACCGGCGGTGGTTGCGGGAGCTGCCCCAGTCTCCTGCTGGGAGGCACCCCCAGAAGCTGGGCTGGCGGCGTTCTCTGCGTTGACGCCCATCAGATCGGTGGTGTCGCTCACGAAGGGTCCTTCCCTGGAGCGGTGCGTCGGCCTGTCTGGCTCGGCGACCGGTCGTGCTCTCCGGCTGCGGCCCGTGCGTTAGCGTCCGCGGGTCCGCGTCGGTGCGGTGGTCCGCCGTACGGCGGTGAAGACTGTGCAGGGTCGGCATGCTGAGGGCGCGAGGCACTCGGGTGGGTGTCACGCACGACAGCGGTGCCGATTCGGGAGCGTCACTGCACCGGCAGGCTGCTCAGGCAATGTGGAAGGCTCCCGGAAGAAAGGCTGCCCCGCTGGGGAATTCCCCTTGTGGGACCTGCCCCCGGGCCCTGCGGCCCGGAGAGACCCCAGCACACAGCACGGCCGTGTGGAACCTACGACTGGAGTGCGCTGGTGCTGCCTTGAGGTTAACACTATCGGATCCTGCAGACATTCCCCCTCTCCCGGCGCCGAGGGCCGGTTCCGTGTTGTGCGGCCGGTGGTGCGGCGTCGTGTGCGGGCGGTCCGCGCGGGCCCGCTGACCTGCGCGTGGTGCCCGCGTAAGGCGTGTGGCACGGCCGCCGCGGTCCGTCAGGCCAGCGGCAGCACGCTCGCCCCCTCCCGGTCGAGGGCCAGCCTGTTGGCCGCCCAGCCCTCGCCCGCCGAACGGGCGACCTTCTCGGCCGCGCCGTCCTCGGCGAACGCCAGCACCGTCGGCCCCGCGCCGGAGATCACCGCGGGCACGCCGTCCGCGCGCAGCCGGGCCACCAGCGCCGTGCTCTCCGGCATCGCGGGCGCCCGGTAGTCCTGGTGCAGCCGGTCCTCGGTGGCGGTGAGCAGCAACTCGGGGCGCCTGGTCAGTGCCTCGACGAAGAGCGCCGCGCGGGCGGCGGTCAGCGCCGCGTCGGCGTGCGGCACCGTACGGGGCAGCAGGCCGCGGGCCTCCGCGGTGGACAGCGGGTTGCCGGGCACGAACACCACCGGCACCACGCCCCCGGCCGGCTCCAGCCGGATGGCCCGTACCGCCGCGGGGGCGTCCCCGGGGGCCGTGCCCGCGCCGCCCGTGCCGTCGTCCGTCCAGGCCAGCGTGAACCCGCCGAGCAGGCACGCCGCGACGTTGTCGGGGTGGCCCTCCAGCTCCGTCGCCAGCTCCAGGAGCGCCGCCCGCTCCGGGGCGTCCAGGACACCCGACCGCTCGGCGCCGCCTATCGTCACCGCCCGCGCCGCGATGATGCCGGCGCAGATCGCCGCGGCGGAGGAACCGAGCCCGCGGCCGTGTGGAATGCGGTTGGCGCACACCACTTCGAGGCCCCGCGGCTGCCCGCCCAGCGCCTCGAAGGCGCTGCGCATGGCCCGTACGAGCAGGTGGGACTCGTCCCGCGGCAGGTTCTCCGCGCCCTCGCCGGCGATGTCGACGTGCAGCCCGGACTCGGCGACCCGGACGACCACGTCGTCGTACAGCCCGAGGGCGAGGCCGAACGTGTCGAAGCCGGGGCCGAGGTTGGCGCTGGTCGCCGGCACACGGATGCGTACGGGCGCGGCGCGGAAGGCTGGACCGGCCATCGCTTGCGTGACTCTCCTTGTGACTCTCACCCGGTCTCCCGGGCGGTGGGGGAAATCAGCTCGGTTACGACTGTGCCCGACCGGCGCCCCCGCGGCACGCCGTGCGCGCGCGGAGGGGCGGTGCGGACGACATGCGGAAGGGGGTGCCCGGGACACTCGACCGGCGGGCTCAACGCCAGCTTATCGAAGGTGGGTTCCCCTGCGACATAGGGCGCACAGGAGGCGCTCGATGCGCGGCCCGCGCACGTCCCCGGCGCACGGCGGACGCACCGGTACGGCGCGCGCCCCAGGACCTCGTCGTACGGCCGTCTGCCCAGGCCGGACGGGCTGCCACCGGTGCTGTACGCCGGTGCGCCCGTGCCGTACGCGGGTATGCAGGGCCCGTGCGCCGGCCGCGGGTGCGCCCCGGTCAGGCCAGCCCCAGCCGCTCCGCCGCCGCGTCGGCGTCGACCGGCACGGCGACGGGCTGCGGGGCGCCGGCGACCGCCCAGTCGGGGTCCTTCAGGCCGTTGCCCGTGACCGTGCAGACGATCCGCTGACCCGGGTCGACCCGGCCCTGCTCGGCGGCCTGCAGCAGCCCCGCGACGCTCGCCGCCGAGGCGGGCTCGACGAAGACGCCCTCCTGCGCGGCCAGCAGCTTGTACGCCCGCAGGATCTGCCGGTCCGTGACCGCCTCGATGTGCCCGCCGGACTCGTCGCGCGCCCGCTCGGCCAGCTCCCACGAGGCAGGGTTGCCGATGCGGATGGCGGTGGCCAGCGTGCTCGGGTCCTTCACGGGCTCGCCGCGCACGATCGGCGCCGCGCCGGCCGCCTGGTAGCCCCACATCCGGGGGGTGTGGGTGGCAAGGCCGTCCACGTGGTACTCGCGGTAGCCCTTCCAGTACGAGGTGATGTTGCCGGCGTTGCCGACGGGCAGGACGTGGATGTCGGGGGCGTCCCCGAGCGCGTCCACGACCTCGAAGGCGGCGGTCTTCTGGCCCTCGATACGCACCGGGTTGACGGAGTTCACCAGCGCCACCGGGTACTTCTCGCTGAGCGCTCGGGCCAGCGTCAGGCAGTCGTCGAAGTTGCCGTCGACCTGGAGGATGCGCGCGCCGTGCACGAGCGCCTGGCCCATCTTGCCCAGCGCGATCTTGCCCTGCGGCACCAGCACGGCGCAGGTCAGCCCGGCCCGTACCGCATAAGCGGCCGCGGAGGCCGAGGTGTTGCCGGTCGAGGCGCAGATGACGGCCTGGGCGCCGGACTGCTTCGCCACGGAGATCGCCATCGTCATGCCGCGGTCCTTGAAGGACCCGGTGGGGTTGGCGCCCTCCACCTTCAGGTGGACGTCGCACCCCGTGCGTGCGGAGAGCACCTGGGCCGGCACCAGCGGGGTCCCGCCCTCCCGGAGCGTCACCACCGGAGTCTCCGCCGTGACCGGCAGCCGGTCGCGGTACTCCTCGATGACGCCCCGCCACTGGCGGGTGCCGGACATTCGCGGTTCGTCGATCACTGCGTCCATTTCCTTACGTCACTCCCCTTCGACCCGCATGGTGCTCGCCACGCCGCGGACGGTCTCCAGTTGCCTCAGCGCCTCGACCGTCGCGGCCAGCGCGGCGTCCGTCGCCCGGTGCGTGACCACCACGAGCGACGCCTCGCCGTCCTTGCCCTGCTGCCTGACCGTGTCGATGGACACGTCGTGCTCGGCGAAGACCGCCGCCACGTGGGCGAGCACGCCCGCCCGGTCGGCCACGTCCAGGCTGATGTGGTACCGCGTCACGACGCCGTCGGGCGGTGCCACCGGCAGTTGCGCGTACGCGCTCTCCCCGGGACCGCTGCCGCCGCTGAGCCGGTGCCGGCCGACCGCGACCAGGTCGCCGAGCACGGCGCTCGCGGTCGGCGCACCGCCGGCGCCCGGGCCGTAGAACATGAGCTGCCCGGCGGCGCTGGCCTCGACGAAGACGGCGTTGTACGCCTCGCGCACGGAGGCCAGCGGGTGGGTCCTGGGGATCATCGCAGGGTGCACCCGCGCGGTGACGGACGAGCCGTCGGGCGTGCGCTCGCAGATGGCGAGCAGCTTGACCGTACAGCCCATGCGGGTCGCGGACGCCATGTCGGCGGCGGTGATCTCGGTGATGCCCTGGCGGTGCACGTCGTCGAGGCGGACCCGGGTGTGGAAGGCGATGCCGGCGAGGATCGCGGCCTTGGCGGCGGCGTCGTAGCCCTCGACGTCGGCGGTGGGGTCGGCCTCGGCGTAGCCGAGCGCGGTGGCCTCCTCCAGCGCCTCGGTGTAGCCGGCGCCGGAGGTGTCCATGCGGTCGAGGATGAAGTTGGTGGTGCCGTTGAGGATGCCGAGCACGCGGTTGACCTTGTCGCCGGCGAGCGACTCGCGCAGCGGGCGGACCAGCGGGATGGCGCCGGCGACGGCGGCCTCGTAGTAGAGGTCGACGCCGTGCCGGGCGGCGGCGGCGTGCAGGCTGGGGCCGTCCTCGGCGAGGAGCGCCTTGTTGCCGGTGACGACGCTGGCGCCGTGCTCGAAGGCGGTGGTGATGAGCGTACGGGCCGGCTCCAGGCCGCCGATCAGTTCGATGACGATGTCGATGTCGCCGCGTTTGACCAGCGCCGTGGCGTCCGTGGTGACCAGCTCGTCCGGGATCCCCGGCCGCGGTACCCCCGCGCGCCGCACCGCGACGCCCGCCAGCTCGGCCGGGGCGCCGATCCGGGCGGCGAGGTCGGCGGCGTTCGCCGTCATGATGCGCGCGACCTCGGAGCCGACGGACCCGCAGCCCAGGAGCGCCACCTTCAGCGGACGCCTCTCGCTCATACGACCTCGTTCCTCGTTCCTCACGTGCACCGATGGGGGGCGATTCCAGTCTCACGCAGCGGCAGGCGATTGCGACGCCCTGTCCGGATGCCGAGACGTACCGTTTACGTCCTGAGATATCCCTGAGATATGACCGGGCTGCAGCTCAGCCCACGTCGAGCCGCAGCAGGTCCTCCTCCGTTTCGCGGCGCACGATCTCCCGCGCCGCGCCGTCCGCCACGGCCACCACGGGCGGGCGCAGCACGTGGTTGTAGTTGCTCGCCATCGCGCGGCAGTACGCCCCGGTGGCCGGCACCGCGAGCAGGTCGCCGACCGCGAGGTCCGCCGGGAGGTAGGCGTCGCGTACGACGATGTCGCCGGACTCGCAGTGCTTGCCGACGACGCGGGCGAGCATCGGCTCGGCGGTGGACGCGCGGGAGGCCAGCGCCACCGAGTACTCGGCGTCGTAGAGCGCGGTGCGGATGTTGTCGGACATGCCGCCGTCCACGCTCACGTACGTGCGCAGCCCCTCCAGCTCCTTGACCGTGCCGACCTCGTACAGCGTGAACGCCGTGGGGCCGACGATCGCGCGGCCCGGCTCGACGGACAGCCGCGGCATGGCCAGCCCGGCGGCGGTGCACTCGCGGGAGACGATGTCGCGCAGGGCCTTGGCGATCTCGTGCGGCTCGCGCGGGTCGTCCTCGGGGGTGTACGCGATGCCGAGGCCGCCGCCGAGGTCGATCTCGGGCAGCTCCACCCCGTGCTCGTCGCGGATCTCGGTGAGCAGCCCGACGACGCGGCGGGCGGAGACCTCGAAGCCGGCCATGTCGAAGATCTGCGAGCCGATGTGGCTGTGGATGCCGACCAGCTCCAGGGAGTCGAGCTTCAGCACCCGCCGTACCGCCTCGGCCGCCTGTCCGTCGGCGAGCGCGAGGCCGAACTTCTGGTCCTCGTGGGCGGTGGCGATGAACTCGTGCGTGTGCGCCTCGACGCCGACGGTCACCCGGATCTGCACCCGCTGACGCTTGCCGAGCCGCTCGGCGAGGTGCGCGACGCGGACGATCTCCTGGTACGAGTCGAGCACGATCCGCCCGACGCCGGCCCCGACGGCCCGCTCGATCTCGGCCGGGCTCTTGTTGTTGCCGTGCATCGCGATCCGCTCGGCGGGCATCCCGGCGGCCAGCGCGGTCGCCAGCTCGCCGCCGGAGCACACGTCGAGGTTCAGCCCCTCCTCGCGCAGCCAGCGGACGACGGCGCGGGAGAGGAACGCCTTGCCGGCGTAGAAGACGTCGGCGTCCTCGAAGGCGTCGGTCCAGGCGCGGCAGCGGGCGCGGAAGTCGTCCTCGTCGAGGAAGTAGGCGGGGGTGCCGAACTCCTCGGCGAGCCGGGTCACGGGCAGCCCGCCGACGGTGACGACGCCGTCGGCGCCGCGGGCGACGGTACGGGCCCAGACACGGGAGTCGAGCTCGTTGAGGTCGGCGGGCGGTGCGGCGTAGTGCCCTTCGGGCAGCACGTCGCCGTGCCGGGGGCCGGCGGGGTGGGCGGATCGGCTCACGGCGGGGTACTCCTTCGGTGGTGCGGGGTTCTCACGGGTGGCTCACACGTACTCGGGCGCCTGTATGCCGAGCAGGCCGAGGCCGTTGCGGAGGGCGACGCCGGCGGCGGCGGCCTGGCGCAACCGGGCCCGGTGCACGGCGGTGGTCTCCTCGTCGCCGCTGGGCAGGGCGGGGTGGGCCGCCTCGGCGCCGAGGAAGGCGCCGGCCAGGACGTCGAGGTGCCGGGCGAGCCGGTCGGGCGCGCGGCGGCGGGCGGCGGTCTCCACGACGGCGGGGAGCTCGCCGATGGCGGCGCGGAGGGCGCCGCCGGAGCGAGTGTGCCGTACGGGGCCGGTGGGCGGCGCGGCGGGTGGCCCGTCGGCGCCGGTGCCGCCGATCCGGAGCGCGGCGGCGGCGCGGGCGAGGGCGGCGGTGCGGGAGTGGGCGTACTGGATACGGAAGAGGGGGTTGGGCTCGCGGCGGAGCAGCAGCTCGGGTGCGAGGCGGGGCCGTTGGTGGGCGGGGGCACGCAGGAAGGCCCACCGCAGCACGTCGGGGGGAAGCTCTCTGGGGCCGGGACCGCGACCGGGACCGGGACCGGGCGGCGGGGCCACGGCCGGTACCCGTACGAGATCCCCTTGCTCGCCGACGGACGCACCGGCGGCGAGGAGGAGCCGCCGGAGGGAGTCGGCGAGGACGAGGGCGCGGGGGTGCTCGTCGGCGACGAGGCGGAAGGACTGCCCGCGGAGGAAGTCCCCGTGCCCGAAGAGCTCCCCGGCGGCGAGGGCGTCCTCGACGGAATCGCCTTCGGGCCGAAGGGTGATGTTGAGGAACCCGGGCCCGGTGACGGTCACGGCGGCGATGCCGGGCTGGGCGGCGAGCCGGTCGCGCAGCAGGGCGGCGACGTCGAGGGGATCGCGGCCAGCGGCGTGGGCGAGCTGCAGCGCGGCGTTGGTGGCGTAGTCGCCGCAGCCCCCGGGCCGCGGGCGCTCGACGACGACGCGCGCCGGCACGGGTGCGCCGAACTCACCCACCGCGGCGGATCGCACCGTACGCAACACGGTGCCGGTGAGCTCTGCGGGGTCCACGGGACCAGCGTACGAGAGGGACGGGGTGGGAAGGCGAACCCTTTTACCGGACTCGTCCCCGGCTCAGCACACCGGAGACCCGGCGGGCTCCGCGTCGTCGGCGGCATCCCCGGCGACGGCGCCGCCGACCCGCTGCGAGGCCCGCCGCGCGGCGAGCCGCCGCACGACCCGTACGAGATCGACGGGCTCGAAGGGCTTGGCCACGAACGCATCCACCCCAGCCACCCGCCCCGCCTCGGCCTCAAGCTCGGTGCACCCGCTGACCACCGCTATCGGCAGCCCCCGCGTCCGCGGATCGGCCCGCAACCGGGCCGCGGTCCGCAGCCCGTCGAGCCGGGGCATGACGATGTCGAGCGTGACCACATCGGGACGCACCCGATGGACGGCTTCCAGACACTCGGCACCATCGGCCGCGGTCACGACCTCGAAACCTTCAAGTTCGAGATTGACCCTGATCAACTGCCGGATCACCTTGTTGTCATCGACGACAAGGACCCGACCGGACAAGCCAGGCACATGGGAAAGGGTAGGCGCGCCCGCCCCCCTACGTCCGGCTTTTGGACACTTCCGCCCCTGACCTGCACACACACCCCGCCCCCGCCCCCCAAAACCCAGTACCCGACCACCCCCACGAAGCTGGTAGGGTTCTACCCGTCACCGCACCACCACGCGGCGGACACGCCCCCGTAGCTCAGGGGATAGAGCAACGGCCTCCGGAGCCGTGTGCGCAGGTTCGAATCCTGCCGGGGGCACCGCAGGCTAGGTGCCAAAAAAGTCCTCCGACCAGGCAAGACGGCAAGTCGGAGGCACTGCAGTCTTAGGCAGTCAGGTGCCACCAAAGGCAGCTCTAGGACAGCTTCCGCGGGACATACGCGGGATCGGACATCCCAGCAGAAGCTGCATCAAATCGCCATACAGCAGACGCCCCGAGGTGATTACCTCGGGGCGTCTGCTGTGACAGTCGTCACAGGTATTCCGCCAGGAACTCCTCGATCCGCTGGTTGGCCACAACATGGCGGCCATGGATGCACTTCGCGTAGCGGGTCAACAGGACCTCGACCGTGTTGCCCGCACGCGCCGCAACTTCCGTGGGATCGACTCGCGCATTGAGCCACGTCGAGAGAGCCGAGTGACGTAGGTCGTAAGGGCGTGCCGCGAGCGGGCTGTTGACAAGTTCGGGAGGTAGCCCGAACTCACGAGCCTCTGCCCAGACGCGCCAGTACGTGGTGGATCCCACCAGGCCGCCGCGCTCGTTGAAGAAGATCCTTCCGTCATCGGCGACGCCGAACGTGTCGATGCTGGAGCGCAGCATCTGCACCAGGATCGGCGGGAGGGGCGTCGGTCGGACCTCTTCGGGATCCCTGTTCTTCAGACCTCGGTCGTCATGGACGTCACCGGTCCGGGTCCACTTCTTCCCTGCTGTGGGCCGAGTTCTTTGCAGATTGGCCACCCCCCAACCCTGACGGGGGAGGTGACAGGCGTTGACTGTCAGGGCGACCGCTTCTGCCGGCCGCATCCCCGCGTAATAGATGCTGCCGAACATGCCGATGAGCCGCCTACCTCGTGCGCGTCGGTAGCCGCCTACGTAGGAAACCGAATCAAGCAGCCCGGCCGCCTGCTTCGGGTTGGCAACTACTCGTGGGTCAACGGGGACGATCCTCGACGGCTTCTGCACGGATACTGCGTGTACCGGGTTGGCGTCGAACTCGCCCATCTCGCGGGCGTAGTTCATCGCATTTACCAGGACTTTGCGTTTCCGTCGATATGTTTCGCTAGAAGCGGCGGTGCCGTCTAGCTTGAGTTTCAGCCCTTCCAGAACCTCGCGCATCACGGACGGATTAGTTAGGTTCGCCAGTCTGGGAGAGTTTTCTGCCAGCCAGTCGATGACGACTCTGACTTCCGGTGGGGTCTGCCGCTCATCCGGGCCAGGCAGCACAAATACCCAGTCTCGTAGGGCGCGCTGCATTGCAAGGTCCGTCGGCCGTCCCGGTCTCTGCGGTGCAAGGAGCTTCGTGACGTTGGTCAGGGCCTCATTGATCTCGTCTCGGTAGTTGGGCGCGGCATGGGGCCACTTCATCCGGAGATACTTCAAGGCGAAGTCCCACCATGTAGTGGCCGGTGCTGCCTCCTCCATCGAGGGTGGGAAGCCGGTCTCGGTGTCGAACTGCTCACCGTTCTCCTGGGCCATGAGGAGTTTGGCGTGCAGCTTTGCGGCGAGCGTAACGGTGCGCCGTGAGCGCGAGATTTCGCGCCCTGCTACGATCCAGCGCACCTCGTAGGTGTCCTTCCCCTTTCGGGTCTTCTTCCTGACGCCCCATATTCGAACGTCAGTCGTTTTCAACGCGCGGATTCCTCTCGTTCATGCAACCATTTCATGAAAGCGCTGCGCCAGACACGCAGTTCGCCGTTGGGGAGCTTCAAAACTGCAGGTCCTGTACCCAATTCACGCCACCGGTAGAAGGTTCGTCGAGATGTCCCTTTCAGTTCCGCAAGAACCTCTGGAACAGTCATCAACTCGTCGCCATGCTCGCCTCCGCTCACCCCTCTGAAGCCGCCTTCGGTTTCTTCGGCAACGAGAGACCGAGCTGCGCGGACGCTTGGAATGCAGATACACATACAGGAGGCGACGGCGGGCGTTGCGGCGCCTCCCTTCGAACACGCGGTTCCACCGGCGGGAGACGGAAATCTCCTTGCTGAGGCAGTGGTAGCGGCAGAGGGACAGCCCCAACACGCCGTGCGCTATGCGTAACGCCCACCGCGTGCAGTCGGTATGGGCTGCCCACAGCGAGGGCGCCGCGGCAGAGCATCTCGATACCTCCTGTTGACCTGAAGGTTTGCCATGCCCGCTACTGCTGCGTCGCGAGCGCAGCAAGCGCGAACATCCCTCAATGGTCCCGACGATCGCCGGTTTGCCTAACCGGCGATCGTCGCCTATGTTGCCGTGCGCCACGACGTCCACCGCGCAGATTCAGGACGGCCAGCGTCTCAGCGCGCTACTTTGAACCGTTCTAGGTTTGCTTGCTTCGCCGCGCCGTTCCAGTCTTCTACGCCATCATTCTGTCTGCCTTCGGCGAACCGGCCCGCCCAGATCGGCCGGGCCGGGAAGCAGGATGGATCACCGGGCGTGTGTCCTGTTCTCGGTGATCAACCCCGCCAGTGCCCTGGGGGCTGTCCCCCACAGAAGGCCGCCCGCCCGGGAGATTCGAGCTGCCGGCTGCTGCAACAGCGTGGTACAGGCCGCGGTTTCAGTAGCATCGGCGTGGGTCACTGTCCGGGTGGGTTACGCGGTGCGGGAGATGTGTTCCAGGGCACGGGGGTCGGTGACCACGAGTTGCCGGTACCGGCTGTCGATCGCCTTGTGGTCGACGCGCAGCTGGTGCAGGGCGTTTTCGACGGTGGATTTACCGAGCTGCAGGGTGTGGCCGATCTCGCTCTGCCGGAGTCCGTTGATCGTGATCCGGTCGGGGTCAGCGGGGGTCTTGATGCCGGCGGTGTCGACCAGGTGTGTCAGCAGCATGGCCACGCGGGCGAGTGGTGGTCGGCTGGTCATGAGGTAGAGCTTCTCGTCTGTACGGTTGCGGTCCTCCAGGCTCCGCAGCAGTGCGATCTGCATCTGCGGGCACACGCACAGCACTTCGTTCACGCTGCCCGCGGGGCAGGGCATGACCCAGGTGGTGCCCACGCAGGACACCCACATCGACGACCAGGCGTCGATCAGGTTGGCCTCACCGAGGAACTGTCCCGGACCGCGGAACCGTGCGATCACACCCCCTCCAGGGCCCATCGGGTAACGCTCTTCCCGGGCCAAGCCGCCCAGGACGATGAAGCACGTTCGCCGGGCCGGGCCGAGCGCCAGGCGTTCGCCGTGCTGGAAGGTGCGGGCGTCGCGGCCCCATTCCTGCACCAGCGTCAGCCACAGCCGTCGCGGGAGGTACTGCAGGAAGCTCCCGACCGGCCAGGGCCGACGTCCGGTGAGCACCTGCGCGGGGTGGAGGCCGCAGTCCTTCATGGCGGCGTTCACCGGTCTTGCCCTCGCCTTCGCGGCAGTCTTCGCCAGCACAGAGTGGGCGAAGACGGGTTCGGCGGGCGCCGGGGCAGGGCCCCAGGGGTCAGGCATCGGTAAACCCCTGGGCAGATGCGTCCGCCTGCGCGGCAAGGCTGCTGAATACGGACTTCATGAGGCCACGGCTGGCTTGCTCGAATTCCTCTACGGCCTCCGGGGTGGCGCCGAGGTCTGCGCAGGCCCGGCTAAATTCGATCAATTCCTTGAGCGCAACGGCGGGTTGATCGAGCGACGGCAGCCGCTGCATTTCGCCCGTTCGGTTGTCGGTAAGGCCGTAGGAGCGGGGTGTGCTGCGAGTTCGATGAAGGTACCCGAGATCGTGCAGTCGTTGGAGATGGTAGGCCACTGAGGATGTCGACTTGAGTCCGACGGCGTCGCCGACCTCACGGTGGGTGGGCCAGTTTCCGCGCTCCTGGGCTGTACGGAAGTAGTCGAGGATGTTCTGTTGAATCGGGGTGAGCTTGTGGTCAGTTTTGTTGCCGCGCCGTTCGGTCGGGCGTGTCATTTGAATTGGGCCTTACTTGTGCAATTGATGTCGTCACGGTGGGAGGATGGCTCGTGAGCCGTTTCGCGACGGGTTGGTCATTTTTAATTTTGGCGCGGTTTTCGAATTAGCTGAGCACGAATGCAAAAACCGTACACGGGAAATCACGGAAATGTGTCGGCAAGGACCAGCGGCCACCCAAGCTGGCAAAGACGCTGGGCCGCTTGCGTGGCTTTGTTGTCAGGCGGGTGGTCCTACGCGGGGCCAGATCTCGTCGGTCAGCCGCTCCATGTCGCGGAGATCCACGCCGTGGCGCAGGACAATGATAGTAGTCGATGGCGATTGCCTCGATCGAGGACTTCGACATTTCCCTCCTTACGGTGCACATGATTCCGAGGGGCAGCGCCTCCCGCTTTCCTCACGCTCAGCGGCTACTCGGGCGGGAGTAAGAATTCATGGGTCCCGGAGTTCCGGGCTTGAATCGCTGTCGTGATACGGCGGGACAGCAGGCGATCGGTAGTGCAGTTCGGAGCGTCCGCCAGCGGGATCAGGTGTTTACTCTTCAGCTCGCCGGGAGGCAGTACGATGCTGTCCCATTCACCCGTGCGGAGCGGTTCGACATCGAATACGAAGTTCACGCCGGCGGGTTTGTCCCGGTCGGGATCGGCGCTGACCCATTCGGTCACCAGCAACCGCACCGCCGTGCGCCGCAGGCGGGTCTCCTCATGAACCTCCCGCGAGAGGGCGGCTGGAGGGTCCTCGTCCTCCTCGACGGCGCCACCGATCAGAATCAGACCGCGGGTGTGGTAAGTGGGTTCGACCATCGCCACCCGCTGACCACCGGCATCACACAGCAGGGCCAGCGCACCTATCGCACACCGAGGCCACCGACGGCCGGGTCCACAGGAAGGGCGGACCAACGACTCAGGCATAGCCCCCCTCAGGCAGGTGAAGCATCGGCCGACGTCGGTGCCGGACGCGACGGGTCGGTGTACGAAGAGCCGTCGGACGCTGGCTGGTTCGACAGCGGCTGCCCCGGAACCAGTTCGCACGGGCGGGGGCGAGAACTGGCTGCGGGCGCGCCGAGGGCCTTCTCGCAATAAACTCGGTGCAGCCCTCATCCGTGCCGACCATCAGGGCGCGGGCATGGGAAAGCACGACGGGGTCGACCGCAGCCCACACCGGCCCCCAGTCGGGCGTCATCACACGGGCGTCGATCAGCGCGCGACCCAGCTCCTCCCAGCCGGGCCGCACGTCGTCCGGGCCCGGGGCCGGGCGCTCGGTGCGTGCGGGGGTGCCGCCGGGTCCTTCGTCATCGGGCATGGTCGAAGCCTCCTTGGTGTCGGTGCTGTGGGCTCAGGCGCCCGCGGGAGCGGGCCGCAAGGCTTGTACGCCCGGCGCGTGCAAGCGCGATTGGACGCGCCGGCCGATGCCCGCCCTGCCATCCGTCCGGCAGGTGGGTCGCCCGCTCCCGGGCCAGGTCGCTGTCCGGGAGCGGGAGTTCGTATCCGTTGGTGCCGGGGCGCCAGCGATGAAGATCGCTGAGCCGGCGCCCCCGGCGCCCCGCCGGGCGGGGCCGCGTCCGCTGACCAAGCGGGACGCGCTCGGGGCGCCCCGGCCTCATCCGGGGAGGGAACGGGGCGGTCGGGGTTCCTTTCACGCGGATGGATGGGTCAGGCGGGTGTTCCGCAGGAATGCGCCGCAGCCGGCGTAGGCTCGGTGCGCCCGGCGGCCAGCGTGCGGGCGAGTGAAGTGGCGATGGTCAGCCGTGGCAGTTCGCACTGGAGCCAGTCGTGCTGGCCGGCCGGATTCAGGTCCACCAGCCACCAGCAACCGGCCCTGTCGACGAGGAGATCCAAAGCGGCGTAGACGAGGTGGTAATGGTCCATCAGTGCACGCACGCCTGACCGCACCGCCTCGGGCACTTCGGTGTAGCTGTAGGTCAAGGCGTCGTAGTCGGCGCGGAAGTCGGCGCGCGAGGCCGGGCTGTGCGCATCGATGCGGGCCGCGTGCATCTGGTGACCGACGACGACGAGTCGAACCTCGAATGCTTTGGTGATGGTGTGCTGTAGCTGATGTGCGGCCAGAGCGAGGGAGTCATCTAGCCGGGATGCTTCGATGGGAGTGGTGAGCAGCAGTCGGCGTGTGCCGTCTGCGTGGGTGATCATCGGGGTTTCCAGCGCCTTGAGTGACACCCCGCAGAGTTCTCGGCGAAGTACGTTGCGCCGGTGGGGTGGTTGCCGATCCAGGTGGGTGGGACCGCCAGGCCACAGCGCCGGGCCACGGTCAGCGCCTGGGGCTTGTTCTGCGCGGCCCGGGTGTCGCGTAGATGGTTGACGTGCAGGCAGTCCAGCGAGCCGAGCACTCCGGTGAGCGCGACGGTCGATTCGCGGCTGATCCAGTCGGCATCCGCGCGCTGGAGACCGTCAGGGGCACCGGCGGGCTGCGGGTGCCACCAGTAGATCGCCCCGATCTCCACAAGCCGGACCTCGCGCCCGTGCGCTTGCAGAGTGCCGTGCCAGCCGGTGCGGTCGAGCGTGGCGTCAAGATGGACGTGTTGGGGGAAGTCGGCCAGGTCGAAGCGGACTACTGGCACCTTCATCTCGGCTAGCTGAAGGATGACCCGGTCAGCCGTCACGTCGCCTTGGGTGGCGATCACGCAGACCGGACGGTGTCCGGTCTGCGTGATGTTGCTCTGTGTCACCAGATGCCCGTTTCCAACCGGCCGGCCTGGCACGCGAGAGTGGCGGTCAGCACAGGTCCTCGGTCTCCGACTCGTTGGGCACGCCGAGATCATCGTTTCCACCCCGGCAGGTGATAGTGGCGGAGCAGGTGGAATCGGCCTGTGGGCTGCCGTCGGGCAAAACGCTGACCTGACGCGCCGGGTCGTACGCGCCGCCCACTCCGTGCGCTTGCCGGGTGGCGGTCGGTTGCTTGGTGACACAGAGCTGGAGCGCCAGGGGCGCATTCGGCGGTGTGGTCAGGTACACGAAGAATCCTCCAATGGAATGGACCGGGTTGGGATGAAGCAGCCTGCCGCTTCCCGGGGCAGGGCTACGCGGTGCTGGAGATGCGCCCCACAGGACCGGGGCCGCTGGTGAAGAGCGCAGGGCGGCGGCTGCGGAGCGACCCTGCGGATAGCTCGCGAACCGCGGGCTGTCCGCCGCGCGCCGTCGGTGTGGAATGGGGGGGGCACTGAGAGCGATCGAATCGCCGACAGCGCCGCCCGGCCGGTGTGATCGTTCGGCCACCTCGCGGTGGGCGCAGTTAGCACTGGCCTTCCCCCGCGGGGAAGACGTCCATCATCTCGTATTCAGTGGCGGTAGCTTCACCGCCACAGGTGTTGCTTCGCTGGTAAGTATCAGCGGATCGCGGGGTGCCGTCCGCTCGGACGGTCACCTGGAGCTTGGAGTCGAAGCGTTCGCCGGGTGCGGCGACATACGCCGGGACATCTGCCAGGCGGGTGAACCTGTGCAGGACGAGGGGAATGCGGAGCGCTGTTGACACAAGGTCTCCTTGCGTCGGATGGAACAGGTTTGTAGATGTGAGATGAGAACCGTCTTTTCAGCAGGGCACTCCGGCGGTCCCCTCGACTCGGTCATGGGTCGCCCCCACGCATTGGTGCCCGCCGCCGGTCCAGTAGACGGCTGGCAGCGAACGCCTTCGTGCTCCCCCGCCTGTCGGGTTCGGCGCGGGGACTAGCTTCCGGGTGCTGCGCTTGCCAGTACGAAAAGGCAGATGGCGATCACGGCAACGGCGAGCCAGACGAACGGCCACAGGCTCACCGGTCGCCTCCGCGCTGCCCGATCAGCAGATGGGCCTGGCTGACTTCGCGGAACCGCTCGGTCGGTTCCCAGGCGCGCAGCAAGGCTCGAAGGTCGGCCTCATACGCCGCCTGCCCCTCGCCCAGCAGCGTTACGGAGGAATGGGCCTGGGACCACTGCCAGCGAACGAGGTCGTCGAGTTCGACATCGATGAGGTAGTCGGTCGTGATCCGAGTTAGGTGTCCGAAGTCCGAGTGACGGAAAAAGCCCTCGTGATCAGTCTGCGGCCGGGTGAATTCTCCGGTCGGTCCCGCAATCCGGTTCAGGCCCAGGTGCCGGCTGCGAACCTTTTCCAGGATGGGCGTCCAGGACGGCTTGGGGTAACCGGGCCAGCGGTGCGACAGCAGCGCCACGCACCCGCCCGGCGCGATGAGTTCGTGCAGTACGCGCAGCACCCGGCCGCGGTCCATCCAGTGGAAAGCATCCCCGATGACGGCCAGTGAGAACGGCCCCAGGCTGTTCGGGAGGTCCTCCACGGTGCCCTCGTGCCACTCGATGGCGTGGCCCTCGGCCGCCGCCAAGCGGCGGCCCTCCTCCAGCATCTCCTGGCAGGGGTCCACCGCGAGCACGTCTAGGCCGTGAGCGGCCAACGCACGTGCGACGACGCCGGTGCCGGTGCCGAGGTCGAGCACCCGGGCGCCGGGCCCCCCACCGGCTAATCCGGCAACGTGGTCCAGCAGCTCGTCCGGGTAGCCCGCCCGGGCGCGGTAGAAGGCGGCGGTACCGGCAAAGATCCCACCTGGATCGACATATAACGACACGACATCTCCCATTTCTTAGCAGTTGTTCGCTCTGCTACTGATTGATGGTCTGCTGACCTCTGTTGCCAGGGCGTCGGAGATCGCTGAGCCGACGCCCCGGCGCCCCGCGTGGGGCGGGGCCGCGTCCGCTGCAAGCGGACACGCTCGGGGCACCCCGGCCGCGCCGGGGGAGGGTCGCGGCCGGGGCTGATGGGGAACGTCCGCTGTGCCGGCGGCGGACGTCTTCGGGACCCCGCCCACCGGAGCCGGCCTCACGGCGGGCGGGGCGCCTTGACCCGCCCCCTGGCCGGCTGTCCAGACACGGCCAGGGGGCGGGAGTCAGTGTCTGCGCCGGCCGGGAATCAACTCGATGACGGTGCAGCCGCGCAGCGCGCGCGTCATCTGGGAGGCCAGCACCCACGCCGCCGCGGGGTCGTCGTACGCCACCGTGACCTCGCCGGCCGGCACCGCGTGCTCGCCATCCGGGCGGTAGCTCAGGCCGTAGACACCGTCGATGTCGGGGTGCCGCACCCGGACCAGCGCTGCACCTCCCTCGCGCAGGTGGCGGCACCACACCGGGGACTTCTCGGCGCACGGGGCGCAGACCGGGGGGTGGACGGTCACCTCGTTCTCCGGCCATCCGGGCACTTCGCTGTGGTCTTCCAGCAGCCACAGCACGCCGGACTCGTCCTCGTGTGCCGGGACGGCGCACACCTGGCACAGCAGCCTGAGCATCGCGCGGCGCTGCCGCTGGGGGTGGATGTGACCGAGTTGCGGGCGGCCGACGCCGCGGCGCAACGGCCGACGTGCCCAGAGCACGCCCATGGAGTCCCTGTCGAGGTCGTGCTCGTAGGCGTAGGCGATGCGACGGAAGTTGTGGATCACCAGGGGCTCGGAAAGGCGGTCCTCGCCGGTCCAGCGAGCCACGTACGGCACCGGAGGCCGGGCGACAGCCACGGCTACCTCCTCATGTTGGCGTTGGCGTTGGCGTTGGCGTTGGTGGTGGGGTGGCCGGCGCGTGAGATACCCCATGCGCTCGCACGCGCCGGCCACGGGCCCGAGCGGTCGGGCCAGGCCCGCCCCCCGGGGGGGGGCGTGTAGTCACCCGGCAGCGGGAGGGCAGGGAGGTTCAGGGGGAGCTGCGTCGGACGGGTAGCCGTACCAGTCCGGCGCTTCCCCAAGGCTCGCCAGCGCCGGCCTCGGGTTGAACGGCTCCGGCGGCTTCCGTTTCCGGGGTACCGGAGGGAGCTTGGGAGGCGGCGCCGGCCGCTCGGCGGCGCTCACGACCCGCCCCGCAGCGAAAGCGGGGCGGTGGCCGCCGTCGGCCGTCCGTGCCCGTCGTCGGCGTCGTCCTCGCCCGCGGTGGTGGCGCAGTACCCGCCGGCCTGATGGACGATTCGGCGCAGGGCGCCGCCGCCGGCCTGGTCCCGGCTGATGCGGTCCCACGAATCGACGAGGCACACCGGGGACGCCGCGGCCTGCCGCATCGCGCCGACCATCCGACGCCACTGCGGCCTCAGGTCGTCACACAGCGCGTGGTCCCCGCGGTCCACCCACTCTCCGGCCACGGCCCAGCCGCGCTCGGCCGCGTACTGCCGGCACCGCGCCAGGCGTTCCGCGAGGAAAGCGTCGGGTAGCGTCGCGCTCCGGTCGTAGATGAACACTAGGACGGGCCTGCCCGCGACCTCAGTGCGCTCGCTCAAGGCTGCCTCCCTCGTGCGCACGGGTCCCGGTCGGCCCGCCGGGGACGACAGCGCGCGGTCGAATCACGCACAGCAGCTCGCGGCGCAGGTCCGCTGGTCTCGTGCACCCCCGGCCGCGGCCGGGGGGGATCACCCAGTGCAGCGAGTGCTCTTCCGCTTCGAGCGGGGGGACGCCGACGTAGTGGCTGGGGCCGCAGGGCACGGTGTGCTCCACGTCCCAGTCACGGGTCGAGCCCGGGGGCACGAGGAAGTAGAGGATCTTGCCCCACGGGTCCTGGATGACGGGGCCCGCGCTGTCCCCCAGCTCCTTGAGGGCCAGCAAGCCGAGGCTTCGGTCGACGCGGACGGCGTCCCAGTACTCTCCTGCCTCGACCGCCCAGACGGTGCCCGGGGGCGGCATCCACTCCAGTCCGACCATGGTCGCGGTCACCGCCCCGCCGGCTGGTAGCAGCCGCAGGTGACGACACGCCACGCCTTGGTTCCGCCGCCGGGCGTCGGCACCGTCACCGAGCCCGCCGGCCGCAGGGGCCTGCGTACGGACCCGCAGTGGAAGCACGCCTCCCCGTGGAGGCGCACGATGCTCACGTCACAGTGGACGACGTTCTCGGCGGCCGGCGCGGCGATAGCCATACGTCCGTTCTCCTCGTGTCGGCGGCGTCGCGGACACGGAGATGATGGACCCTCGGAAAGCCCTTAAGTGCCACAGCTTGTGGCACCTCGGATCACCCGATCGAGCCGCACCAGGCAGCGAACGCGGAGAGATCCTCGTTGTCTGCGCGCCGCAGACGACGCAGGGTGGCGATGTCCTCGCGAACCCACGGATGCTCGCGGGTCGCCTGCGGCGCGATCCGGCGGGCGACCTTCAGCGACTCGTAGGCCGCGTCGCGGCGGCCGGACCACAACTGCGCGCGGGCGAGTTCGATGTAGAAGCCCGAGCGGCGTTCCGCGGGCAGCGCGTCCCGGCCCTTCGCCGGCGGCTTCCAGGTCATGCCGATGTCCAGGGCGTCTTGCAGATGCTCGTTGCCGAGGCTGACCGCCACGGACACCGCGTGCACGCGCACGCTCGACGGGCCGAACGCCGTGCCCAGGTAGACGCCTTCGGGGATGCGGTCGGCAAGCGTGGTGGCCTCCGCCATGTGCTGGCCGGCGGCGGCCGCGTTTCCGTCGCGTCCGGCGATGACGGCGGCCCGCATGTGCAGGGCGCCGCGGGCGGCGGTGGCGTTGTTCCCGTCGGGCGCGGGAGAGGCGTCGATGGCGCGTTCCAGCGCGCGCAGCCCGGCGCGGTGCGCGCCGGCGGAGAAGAACGTCTCGGTGCGGACATACGCGGCGGCGGCGCGTTGCAGGTCGTCATCGGCCCGCTCGGCCGCCCACCGCATGAGTTCGACCAGGCGGGCGGACAAGTCTTTCGCGCCGTGTTTGTAGGCGACGGCGTCCGCGGAGCGGTATGCGGAGGCGAGCAGAGCGGCGGCCTGCGCTCGCTTCTCCTCGCTGGTGGAGCAGTCCAGGGCGCGGGCCAGTTCCTCCAGGAGCTGCGGCGCGCTGCGGACGATGCGCAGGTACTGTGCCCCAAGGCGCCAGTTGGCCAGCTCGTCGACGTCCTGGTGAAGCTGGTCCAGCGGCCGGGTTGCCCCGTCGTCGGGGCAGTCGAAGGACGCGATGACATCGGACACGGCGCCCAGGGATTCGTGGATGCGGGCCGCGGCGCGGCCGGGATCCTGGAGCAGCCGCATGGGGTCTACGCCCAGCGCCGCTGCGAGCGCCTCGACGACCGCGTCACTGGGCATGCGGCCGCCGCGTTCGATCGCGCGGACCATGCTGAAGGACACCCCGGAGACCGCGGACAGGTCGCGTTGGGTCATCTTGCGCACCTGGCGGGCGGTCTTCACCCTGCCGCCTACCGCGCGCGCCGTCGACACGGGCATTGTGAACTCCGTTCGCGCTACCGCAGCGAACGCTACCCGCGCGGATACGAGCCGATGCGCGAAACAGCCCGCCCGGGTGACCGGCGGGCCGTTGGCACCCTCAGTCGGCGATGATCGCCGTAAGCTCGGTGAGGGTGTCGATGCGCCAGTCCGCGGCCTGCACCACTTCGGGGTCGTCCGCCCACCAGTGGCCCCACGGGCCGCGCCGAAGGTGAGCGGCCCGCATGCCCGCCCTCTTCGCCGGAAACAGGTCGTTGGCCGGGTGGTCACCGACGTACACAGTCTCCCCCGGCTCCGTCTGCGCCACCTCCAGCACGCGGGCGAAGAACGCGGCCCCGGGCTTGGCCACCCCCCACTCCCCGGAGGTGACGACGAGATCCGCCGGCAGGTCGAGCGCCCGCAGCAGCTCGCCCGCGCGGATCGTCTGGTTCCCGGCAACGATCACCCGCACGCCGAGCTTGCGCAGCCCCCTGAGTGCCCCGCGGACGTCCGGATACAGATCCTCCTCCGCCAACTGCTCGCCGCGGCCGGCTTCCTCGCGGGCAACGCGCTCGGCATCGACGTCAATGCCGGGGCGCAGCAGGCGCAGCGCGTCGGCGTTGTCCCGGCCGGCGACGACCGCCGCGCCGACGAGCGCAGAAACGGTGTGCCGCGGGACGCCGAGCCAGTCGGCCCACCCCGCCCAGTAGCGGTCGTCACGGACCAGGGTCTCCCCGACGTCGAGGACGATCGTCTCAATCACAGGCGCAGCCTAGGCTCCAACACAGGGCCGGCGGGTGCTCGGCCCCAACGCGCGTGTACCCGCCAAGCGGGCTTCCTCGCCGCCGACACCCTCGACCCGTCCACGTGCACGGCCAATCGCCCTACACTGGGCTGGCTTCACTGACGTGGACGGGTTCCAGCAACCGGCACACCAGGGGGGTTGTGTGAACTGGATGTCTCCTCTGTTCACGATCGTCGGCGTGATCATCGGCAGCGGCGTGACGCTCCTTGTGGAGCAGTGGCGCTGGCAGCGGGACCATCAACGCGAGGCCAAGCAGATCCTGCGTGAAACGTTCGTCTCCTACCTCACTCATACGGCGCGAGCCCACGAGAGCATGCGGCAGGTATCTGAGGGTGTTCACTCTTCCCCGGACGAGCGGCGGTTGGCGATCTTAGCCGCGTTCACCGAGGCCAACGTCTATGAGGAACGATTTCGCCTGACCATGCTTGCCCCCACCCACGTGGTGGAGCTGGCCGTCCATTCCTTCCGAAAGTGTCGAGCCGTCCGGGACCTTTTGGCATCAGGAACAGAGACCAGCGATGATGCCTTCCGCTCCGCTCAGTTGGAATACTTCCGCGCCGTGCAAGCGACATCCGACGCAATGCGAAAAGAGCTGGGCATACCTAAACTTTTGTTCGTGCCGCTCGGGTACCCTCCCGACCAACCTCCAGTCACTCCCTTGTGAATCGCGCCCAGGGAGCGCTGGCAGCGAGGGGCCACCGGAACCGTTCAAGATTTGATGGCAAAGAGTCTATCTTCGCTGTCACGGTCAGCACGCAAGCGCCGGGGCGACGACGCCGCCTGACCCTACACTCGAACGCGTGCCCGATACCCGAGACTCCGCCGCCCCGGCTGACGCGAGTCCGCGCGACGCCGAGGAGGTGCCGCCGTGGAGCCCGGACATGGGCCAGCCGCCGCGGGTGACCACGTACCCGGCCCGCGGCGCCCCGCGGCCCCGGGTCCGCGTGGACGGCACATGGCGCGACTGTTCGGTGATGGCGCGGCATGACTGGCCGTCCGGGATGATCGCGGTGCAGACGACGATCCGGCTGCCCGTCGCGGACCTTGACGGCCAGCTCGGGGCGCACTGCCGCACGTATCTGTGGGATTCCGCCGCGATGCGGGTTTCCGACTGACCCGGCACAGCACGACGCCCCCTCCCGTACGAGGGGGCGTCGTGTCGGTTCAGGCGGTGGGCTCCAGCGTGACGGTCACGTCGGGCCCGGCCTCAGCGCCGGGGCGGCGGCTCATCCGGCGGTGGCCTGCTCGGCGAGCAGGAGCGCCAGCGGGCCGCCCTGGAGCAGGAATCGCCCGTCGCGGACGGCCCGGAGGGCGGCGGCCATGGGCCACCACATCAGCTTGAAGTCCACCTCGCTGGGGGTGAGCTGCTGCGGGCCGCGGGTGAGTCCTTCGGCGAGGAAGAGATGGAGACGGGCCGGCTCGGCGAGGGTGATGGCGTATGAGCCGAGGTGCCGCCAGGTGTTCGCGGTGACGCCGGCCTCCTCGCGCAGCTCGCGCCGCGCGCACTCCTCTGCCGTCTCCCCGTCCTCCCTCCGTCCTCCCGGCAGGAACAGGAACTCGCCGCCATGCTGAGGGAAACGCGAGGTCAGCACTGCGATCTCGCCGTTGGTGTCTCGGGCCACGATGACGGAGGCATCGCGCCGTGCCCCCGGGCCGGGTGCTGTGGTCATGGCCCGGGAGCGTAGCCGCCTACGGGGACAGAAAGGCGGCGAACGGCACGTTGAGCACGGTGGGGTGGGCGATGCCGCGGCCGTGGTAGCCGTCCTCGCCGAAGGCTTCGCCGTGGTCGGCGCACATGATGATCAGCCATCTCTGGTTGCCGGTGAGGCCGCCGATGAGGCGGCCGAGGTGGCCGTCGGTGTAGGCGAGGGCGGCGGCCTGGGACTGCCAGGAGTCTTCGCTGTCGCCGGTGTAGTGGCCGTGGGGGACGTGGGCGGCGGAGACGTTGACGAAGAGGAACAGCGGCCGGCGGGCGTACTGCTCGGCGACGGTGAGGGCGTGGTCGACCTGGTGGCGTGTGGAGTCCGGCTCCGGGGAGCTGAACTCCCGTCGCCAGTGGTCCTCGTGGAACAGGTCGGGCAGGACCGACCCGAGCGGGGTCTCGCGCGAGAAGTACGTCGTGCCGCCGATGCACACGGTGCGGTAGCCGTGCTGCGCGAGCCCGGTCAGGAGGTTCGGCGCGTCGAAGACGAACGTGCCCGCGTCGACGGTCTTGAACGCCGGGGGCCGGCACTCCCACAGCCGCGGCGGTTGCACGGGCTGCGGGAGCTTGGGCAGGAAGCCGGAGAAGAACGCCATGTGCGCGGGCAGGGTGAAGGTGCCCGGGGTGCGTCGTTCCTCCCATGCCCCGCCCGGGAGGATCTCGGCCAGGCGCGGGGTCTGGCCGGCGTGCAGGGCGGCGCGGGCGACGTCGTAGCGCAGGGAGTCGAGGGTGATGAACAGGATGCTGGTGCCGCTGCGGATGACGGCGGATGTGTCGATCACGGTGCCTCCAGCAGGTCGCGGCATTCGGTGATGCGGCCCTTGGCGTGGTCGTTGACGGGGATGGGCACCTGGCCCCGGGCGATCTTGCTCCGCACCGCGGCCCAGCCGGATTCCTCCGTGACCGGCTGGCCGCCGGCGTCGTACAGGCGGATGGTGACGGCCTGCCGCCCGCCCTCGTCCGCCGTGGTCAGCCGGGCACCGGGCACGCCTCCGAGGGTCCGCATGGCGTGCAGGAGCTGGGCTTCGTCGGCGGGGCCGAGGTCGCAGACCTGGCAGCGGTAGTGCTGGGCGTTGATGGCCCCGCGGCAGAACCTGTCGTGGAACGCGGCCGTCGTGGGGTGGCCGTCGTGGGCCACGGCCATCTGCCCGGCCCTGCTGACCACGACGTAGCAGGCGGCGATCCACCAGGCCACGCCCTCGTGGATCTCGCCCGGGAACGAGCCGGCGGCGCGGCCGTCCCGGATGACGGCGGCGGTGTCGATGGGGTTAAGCACGATCGCCCTCCAGGTGCTTGACGATGAGGTCCGCCAGTTCCTCCGGGCTTCGGTCGTCGGTGGGGAGCACGACGGCGCTCGGGTCCTCGCCGGCGACGGCACGGAAGTTATCCCGCAGGCGGTCGAGGCGGCCGGGGACGTCGAACAGGTCGCTGTCGTGCTGCTTGACGTCCGACTTGGTGCCCATCCGGGCCTTCAGCGAGTTGTCGGAGACGGTCAGGTAGAACGTGGCGTCCGGCGCGGCGAGGTAGCCCCGGAATGGGGTGATCAGCTCCTGCACTTGGCCCAGGGGGACGCGGTTGACGGCGGCGTGGCAGGCGACGACCGAGGAGGCGTACCGGTCGGCGACCACCGGACCTTCGCTCAGGGCGCGGCGGACGACGTCGGAGACGTGCAGGAGGCCGGAGAGGTAGAAGGCGAACTGCGGCAGCGGCCGAAGCTGCTTGTTGATCACCTCGGAACAGCCGGTGTGCGGATCGGTGAGGGTGTGCACGGACGAGCCGCCGAGCCGTACAGCCAGCAGCCGGGCCAGCGTCGACTTCCCGACCCCGGAGACGCCCTCCAGGACGACGAACGGGCCCCGGCGCCCGGCTTCCTCGGGCCCGTACGGTGCGCGCGGCGCGGTCACAGGGTGCCCTCGGTGAACGCGGAGACGCGCCCGGCCACGGCCGAGGGGATGTTCGCGGGGTCGGTCAGGAGCGGGCGGACGTCCATGCGTAGGTCTTCGCGCAGCAGGCAGGGCTGGATGCCGCCGGCGTGGTCCAGGCGCAGGGCCCAGAAGCCTTCGATGCACTTGGCCCGGACGGGGCAGGTGCCGCACTGGCCGACGTGGTGACGTCCGAGTTCGCGGTGGATGACGTCGATCTCGATGCCGTCGACGCGGAAGATCCGCCGCCCCTGGCCGACCCCGGAGACCTCGATGTCCTCGTCGCGGGTCAGGGTGCGCAGGTGGTCGATGATGCCCTGGGCGCCGATGGCGGAGGAGCTGCGGTCGGCGTTGAAGTCGGTGTCGACCAGCTCGATGAACTGCACCGGCAGACGGCGCTCCAGCGCGAAGGCGAGGATGTCGTGCAGTTCGTGGGCGTTCTCGCGCTGCATCAGCGTGTTCAGCTCCACCCGCTCGCACACCTCGCGGGCCGCTTCGATGCCGTCCAGGACGGTCGCGAGGGGGGATCGGGTCTGGGCGATGGCCCGGAAGGAATCGTCGGAGAAGTAATGCAGGGACACCTTCACCTTGTCCAGGCCGGCGGTCGCAAGCCAGTCCTGGTGGCGGCGGACGAGCATCCCGTTGGTGATGAGCGTGTAGGACACGTCCGGCGCGCGCACCGGGAGCCGGGTGAGCACGGGCCGTGCCATCGTCGATGCGAGCGGCTCGCCCCCGGTGAAGTACACCCGCTTCAGCCCTGCGCCGATCAGCTCGCGCAGGACGCTGACGTAGTCGTCAGCGGCGAGTTCGCGGGCACGCGGCTTGGCGTCGCGGTTCAGGTGGGCGAAGGGCGGGGGCACATCGCCCTCGTTGTGGCAGAACCAGCACTTCAGGTTGCACACGGGGGTCAGCGAGACCCGTAACTGGCCGCGTAGAGCGGCGAAGTTGCGTAGCGCGGTCCAGTCCACCGCTGTTGTCGGGACCGGCATGGTCATGACCTGCTCCTTCCGTCACGCGAGGTGGTGCGCTTCGGGGGAGGCAGGCGCAGGGGAGGCAGGAGCGTCCCCGCCCGAAGCGTTCTAAGGCGCACCGCGGTCGACGCGGCGGCAGGTGTGCAGCTCGCCGGACTCAGCGCGGCTGTCCACAGTCACCGCGAAGTCGGCCACGGCCGGACTCCTTTTGACTCACGGGTGTTGAAGTGGTGCCGCTTTTATGTCACCGCGGACAAGAGCCCGTTCCCAGAGACGGAGTTGGGGACTTGCTAGGAATGGAACTGGGAGAAAACTGGGGTCGGCCTGGGACTCAGCCACCGAGCAGGCCGAGGACGGCCCCCTTGTAGACGGCGTACACCGTAGGGAGTTCCGCGAGGTGCGCGCGCTCGTCGATGCCGTGCAGCCCTTCGTACGGCAACCCGAACCCGGCGGTGGCCGGGATTCCCTCGCCAGCGAGCAGGTTTCCGATGTTCGACGGGCCCGCGGTCTTCGTACGCACCTGCAGCCCGGCAGCCGTGGCGGCGTTCAACAGGGCAGCAGCTGGCTCCTCGTCGTCGGCCAAGCGGAACGGCGGCCACGTAGCGACCGGGGCGATGTCTGTGGGCGCAGGCGCGGGCAGCTCTGCATCGAGTTCCACGGTTGCCTTGCGGACAACGGTCTCCGCGTCGTGTGCGTCGAAGCCCGGGGTGGTGCGCACGTCGACGTTGAGGTCTACCCGGTCGGGGGTTACCGAGAAGCCCTGGCCCCCGTGAATCGCCGTGATCGTCAGCTTCGGCGCCAGCGGGAACCCCGAGGCGTCGACCACACCGGGCAGGGCGTCAGCGTCAAGGAGTTGCACGAGACGCGCTGCCCGCGAGATCGCACTGACCACGGTCTTGCTGGACCCGGAGTGCCCGGAGGGCGCGTGCACGGTCACCTGGGCCCGCCACAGTCCGCGGCCGCCGACCACGACCTCGTCGAAGCCCGGGTAGCCGATCATCACCCCGGCAGGACGGTGTGCTGCTTCGTCGGCGAGGTAGGCGCGGGCACCGCCGAAGACTCCTGTGTGCTCGTCGACGTCCAGGAGCACAGCGAGCCCTCCGGCCCAGTCCGCGGCCCGATGCGCGAGGTCGGCCGCGATGTGGCAGAACAGCGCGGCGGCGAGCTTGGAGTCCGCCGCTCCCCTGCCGCGCAGCCAGCCGTCCACCACTTCCCCGGCGGTCGGTGGGAAGGACCAGGTCGCCTCGTCGCCGTACGGGGCGGTGTCCACACAGGCATCCAGCGTCCACCACGCACCCGGACGCCCACCGGCAATCTCCACGAGCAGCCCCACCAGAGTCCCAGAGTCGTCGTCCAGACGCCGGTGCGGCAGCTCGCGGGCGGCGAGCCAGTCCTCAAGCACCGTCAGGACCGGCCCGTAGTCGTCGATCCCCGCCCGGCTCGGCCGCCTGATCAGCTCCTGCGCCAGCTCGACCACAGACGCCGTACGAGCCCGCTGCGACATGTCCTCGACCACTCTTCCCTGCCCCTAGTTGTGCTGAACCGGCAGCGCCCGGACGGCGTCGACCGTCTCCACCGGCCGCGCCGAAGCGCACGCCTCACGCCCATGGTGAACCAGACCCACCGCCGCCTCACGGCCGAGTAACACACCGCAGTCGAACGCCTCTGCCCCATGGAAGGACGGCAGCGGCACCACCGCGGCAGTCTCCGAGGCTACGAAGAACCGCTCCAGCGCCTGGACCGGCTCCACCATCCCTATATGCAGCGTCTTGACCCCGTTGCGACGCGTGGAAGGATCCCGCACCTGAAGCAGCCGCACCAAGTGGTCGGCCAGCGCCCGATGCCGCGGAGGGCCGTACAGAACACGGTGATGGACCAGGTCCGGCTGCTGGACGACTACGGTCTCGATCGCCGCGAGATACGCCTTCTCCCGCGAGCGGGAGCCGGTGACGACGAGCTGCTCACGAGCGCCGGCCACGACGTCGACCATCGCCTCGACCAGATCGGTCCAGCGGGTGAGGACTCGGACGACCACGGCGGTGCCAGTCGTCTCCAGCACGCTGGTGGCCGCGCCGTCCTGGTGAGCGAACAGCGCCTCCGGACGCTCCCGGTACAAGGCACACAGCCCGGCCCGATTCCGCTTTCCCGTACGGCGCCGCCCGGACTCCCACGCACTCATCAGGCTCGCGTCCGTCGCTCCGCCCGTGATCGCGTTCAGCGCGTCGGCGGCCTCCTCCAGTGTCATGTTCCGTGCCGCGCGGGCCCGCTTGAGTGCTGAGTCCTGACCACCTGTAGCGGTCACGCGCATCACCGCCTACCCATCACGCTGATGTGTGCCCCCAAGTCTCCCCCGCCGGTGTGAAGTTCGTCCGGCAGACTCACCCCCAACGCGGCAGTGTTGACTGGCGGGCGCTCCGGCCAATCGCCGACGCCTACGTGCCCGACGCCGGCGCCCGCGATGAATACGCCGGGCTGGCCGGACTGCGCGGCCTCGCCTCGGTGCTGAGGGACAACGCCCACGAGATCCTCGACGGCCGCGACGGCTGAATGTCCCTCAACCGCGAAAGGAACGCGCACATGAGCCAAAGCGCCGCAGGGCCTGACTACACCCGCGATGACGTCCTCGTCTCCTACCAGTGGATTCCCCAGCGTGAGGTAAGCGGGCAACAGATCCCTGATCAGGTGCTCGGGCGGTGGTCCCCGCCGCCCGGGTCGGCACCTCGACCGCAGTACGGATACCGAGGCGGTTCAGTCGGATCGGTGGTAGCCACAACCTCGATGACGCAGCCCCGCCGACGCCGGTTGCCACGAATCCGGCAGACCCTTGGGCGAGGGCCTGCCACGGGCAACGGCACCTCCTCATCCCTGATGTCAGCCGTCTCGGGCTTCGGCGGCCAGGCGTCGGGCGTGCCGGGGGCTGATGCCGAGTTCGGCGGCGAGTTCGGTGAGGTCGGCGCTGGTGGGGCGGGGGCGGGTGGTCAGGTAGTCGCGTACGCGGACGCGGCGTTGGTTGGCGAGCTGGTGGCGGTCGGCGGTAAGGGTGCGGGGGCGGGTGTCGGGGGTGCCGGCGGGGCGGCCGCCGCCGGTGCCGCGGCCGGAGCGGTTGGCGAGCCAGGCGGGGAGGGTGGCGCGGTACCAGAAGGGGACGCCGGCGATGGTGGTGTCGGGGGGCGGGCCGGTGCCGTCGCAGATGTAGCTGCGCCAGGTTGACGCGGCCAGCAGCCGGTCGGTGGGGATCTGTTGGCGGGCTTCTTCGACGTCGAGGAGGTCCTTCTCGTCTTCGGTGGTGGGCAGCGGTTCGGGGGTCTCGCCGGCGAGGAGTTGGCGCAGGCGGCGGTGGTCGTAGAGGCGGGTGCGGCCGCGGGAGACGACCGCGGCCGCTAGCGGTTTCCAGGCTTGGGTGTTGCGGAGGGTGCCGCGGGCGATGCCCATCATGGCGGCGGCTTCGTAGTCGTCGACGACGCGTCGTCCGGCGGGGATCACGCGGTGGTCCTTCCCTTCTCGTCGGGGATTCTCGTGAGCCGTCTCATCGAGGAGCACCTCCAGCAGCGGGCGGCCCGGCGGGGTCTGGGGCCGCGGCCGGGGGGCGGGGACGGGCGGCACGGGCAGGAGGTGGGCAGGCGGCTCCCACAGCGGGAGCTGCCGGCCGGGCGGGGTGGTGTGCAGTCGGCGGAGGTAGCGGGTGCGGCGGCCGTGGTCGACGGGCCCGGGCGCGGCGGAGGGTTGGAGGATGCCGGGGGCGGCGATGGGCCCGGTCGTGTCGGTCGGGGTGTCGGGTCGGCGGCCGAGGGCGGCGGTGTCCTTCTCGGTCTGCTCGGTGATGCGGGCGGCGAGCCGGTCGCGGTCGCTGTCGCGCTGCAGCTGGCGCCACAGGTCGTCGGCGTCCTGGCGGGCGGCGACGTCGGCGGGGTAGACGGCCTGGTCCTGCCGCGGTTCGCCAGCGCGGTAGGGCTGGTCCTGTCCGGCCGCGGCCGCGTGGGCGCGGGTGGCCCACCGGCTTGCCCAGGCGGTGAGGTAGTGGCGGCGCCAGGCCCGGCGCAAGGTGGGGAGATCGTTGTCGCGGTGGTGGCCTTCGGGTTGGCGGCGTAGCCAGTGGCGGGTTGATGTGGGTGTCGCGGGGTGGGTCGTCCAGTGGTGCCCCGGGTGCGGGTAGACGTGAAGCCCCTGGTAGGACGGTTCTCACCACAAGACTGTCCATGTCACCAGAGGCTTCACGTTGGTTCCCTATGCTGCCATGCTCGATGTTCCGCGCCACGTGGTGGAGTACACCGCCCGCTTACTGGCCGCCCACCGACGCCGGATCGGCACCCCGAAGGGCTCGCGGGTACTGGGCCCGTTCCGCCAGGCCGTGTTCGTGCTGCGCTGGTTTGCGAGGCGGCTTGTGTGCACTGCCTGGCCCGCGACGCGGGCATCTCACAGGCCACCGGCTACCGCTACCTCCACGAAGCCATCGGCGTCCTGGCCGAGCGTGCCCCCAACCTGCACGAAGTCCTTGCCGACTGCCGCGCACACGGCATGAGCCATGTGATCCTGGACGGCACCCTGATCTCCTGTGACCGGGTCGCCGGGACCACCGAGAACGGCAACGACCTGTGGTACTCCGGCAAAGCGAAACACTTCGCCGGGAACATCCAGTTCCTCGCCGTGCTGGCCGCCTGGCTACAGCACGCCATCTGACCAACACACGCACCTGACAACCGGTTCCGGGGGGCTGCTACGGCTGGGGCCGCCCGGCGATGGTCTCACCCGCCCTCGGCCGCCGGCAGGTGAGCCGACGCGGTTCAGCGGGTCCGGTAGCGCGCGTAGATCAGTCCGCTGTCGAAGGAACGCTCCTCTACCAAGTCGAGATCGAGGCGTACGCCCTCGGGGAAGAACCGCTTGCCGCCGCCGACCACGCTCGTGGTGACGAACAGGTGGTACTCGTCCACCAGGCCGGCCGCGATCGCCTGCGCCGCGAGGTTCGGGCCGTCGACGGTGAGATCGGCCTCGGACTCGGCCTTGAGCTTGCGCACCGCGTCCGGGTCGAAGGTCCGCTCGATCCTGGTCTTCGCGCTGGACACCGACTCAAGCGTCGTGGAGTAGACGATCTTCTCCGCGGCCTGCCAGTCGCGGGCGTACTGCAGGATGTGCGGCGGGTGGTCGGGCTCGGTGTGCGCGGTCTCCCAGTAGACCATCGTCTGGTACATCCGCCGGCCGTAGAGGTACGTGCCGACGGGGCGGAAGAGGTCGTTGATGAAGGTATGCACCTCCGGATCCTCGGCGCCGGTGCCGAGGCCGCCCTCCGCCGCCTCGGCGTAGCCGTCGAGCGAGGTGATCATCGAATAGATCAGCTTTCCCATGGGTCTCCTCCGGGTACTGGAGCGTCAGTCTGTGAGCGCTCCTGCACGTCTGACCCCGGCACGACTCAGAACTCATCGATCGACTGACCAGCCACCATCTCGACGCTGACCCTTGCCGCTGCTCGCCGCTCCGCAGCACCAAGCCCCTGCTACGACGCCGCGGAGCACGCCGATGTCGCGGCGGTAGCGATAGGCCGCTCCCTCATCGCGGGTTCGAACTGCGCCTTTGTATTGACGTCGAGAATGACCTTAACTCCGGCTGGCTCTACGACTGGGAAGGCCCGCCGCTCAACGGCGTGGAGGAAGACGACTGGGAGGGTGTGAGCTGCCCGGTCGCCGCTCGCGCTGTTGAGGCCGCGCGGACGGCGATGGATGCTGACCCTGGAGATCCGCTCGTGCCGGTCCACCTTGGCCACGCGCTTGCCTGGCTCGGCGACCGCGACAAGCGGACACCTGCCTCGCCTTGCTTGAGGTCGAGACCGGTCTGCCCCTGTCCTGAAGACGAGCCCACGTTCGTATGCATTCGCCCTGCTGCGGGAGAAGCTGAGGGTCAGCAACTCCGACTGGATTGACATCGTCCACGTGTGCAGAACATTCGCCGCCGCGCGGGACGCCGCCGAAGCCGGCTGCGCGAAACCGGGGACTTGACACGCGTGGACCTCGACAGCTCCATCAAGCTGGAACTGCAAGTGCACCGCCCCGGGCATCCGGTCGTCACATTCGACCTGCTGAGCTGGATCCCATCCGAGCCGAAGGAGGGCCCCTTCCGATTCGACTGGTCGGACGGCTCCCTGGACCAGGCCCTGGAGCCTCCGCTGCCGCCGGGCAGGCCGGTACGGATAGAGAACCTGGTGTGCTTCTGAACGTGCGCGACGGCCAACAGATCTACGGCAACTCGCAAGGGACCCGCCTCCGTGGCGCTGCACCGCTGCGTCACCGGATCAACTGTTCACTTCGACCAAGCCGCTTCGAGTCAGTGCGGCCTACAGGTGGCGGAGATCGGGGTGAGGATGCCGACTTGGTGGTGTCGGCCGTCCGAGGGATACAGCACCTGGATGGCGATGTCGATGCGCTTGCCGTCATGGACGGGGAGTTGCAGCGTGAACCGCTCGCCTCCGATGTCCTGTTGAGTATCGGCGCGGTCTGTCCACATGGCGCTCAAGGCCGGGTCGGCAATAACGTGTTCCACGATCGCTTCTACGTCCGGGCTACTGCCGTGCATCGCCTGGGCCTGGCGCAGTATGCCGAGCCAGCTTCTCGTGTGCTGGCTCCAGTCGGCGATCTGGGTCCTGGCGTCTGGATGACTTACGCACCACAGAAGAATGTTGGCCCGCGGGTGGGTGACGAACGGGAACCAGCTCGCCATGGCAGCGTTGTACGCCCGTACGTTCCAGACGGAGTCGAGTACGACGGCGGGTGTCGGCTCGAAGCTGGCCATCAGGAGCTGTGAATCCGAAAGGGGCGTCGCCTGAGGGGTTCCGCTGGAGCGGGGCATTCCTTGCGTGGCGAGAAGGAAGAGGGTGGTGCGCTCGTCGTCGGACAGTCCAAGCACTGCGGTCAGACGCTCCGCCTGTCCGGGGGCCAGGAGGGGACGGCTGCGGCCGGCTTCCAGGTCCTGGTATTTGCGCCGCCCGATGCCGGCGCTCTCGGCCATCTCCTGCTGCGTGAGGCGCCGGGCCAGGCCGCGGCGGCGGTGAGCCCTCCTCCGCCAGGATTTGAGGAGTTCCCCCAGTTCGGGTTGTGAGACGCGGAGGGAATGGTCCTGCATACCGGCATGATCATTCATTGAGGCTGATATAAGCGTTGCGGCGCGCCGTTGCCCTGGAATTCAGCAGGTTCCGGCAGACGGAGTACGTGAATCCGGTGGGCTGGTTTCCAGGATCAGAGCACTGAATGGGGATTGATCATGACGGCCCCTCAGGGGAATTAGCCTCTCACCGTTTGCCCTGCCGGAGCCGTGCCGGTGCCGTCACCTCGTCTTCCCCGATGGGACGCAGGCGGGTTTCGACGCTCACGTCGTGGGCGTGATCGGTGTCAGGATTCCGACTTTGTAGTGGGGGGCGGCGCCCGGGGACAGCACGTGCATGACGATCTCCACCGGTCGCCCACCGTGGCATGGCAGGCGCAGGGTGGAGCGCTCCCCACCGACGTCTGTCCGGATATCGCGGCTCTCCTCCCAGATGGCCCGCAGTACCGGGTCGGCTTCGATGAGAGTGACGAGTTCCTGTACGTCGGGCCTGGCCCCACGGTCCGTCAGGTGTTTGCGCAGTATGCCGAGCCATTGGTGGACGTAGTGGTCCCAGCCGACGATCTGGGTTCTGGCGTCGGGGTGGCTCAGGGACCATCTGATGACGTTGGCGCGGGGTTCGCGAACGTAGGGGAACCAGATCCCTATTGCCCGGTTGTGCATCTGCACGTTCCACATGGCGTCGAGGACGACAGCCGGCGTCGGCTCGGCGCTGTCCAGGACGAGGCGCAGGTCGTCCATCACGGCCGCGTCGGGGTCAGCGGCATCGCCCGGGCCTGGCATGACCCGGGCGGCAAGTACGAAGAGCAGGTCACGCTCGTCCGCGGCCAGGCCGAGTTCCCTCGCCAGTGCGTCCGTCGTCGCAGGTGAGAGCCGGCGGCGAGGCTCGCCGGCTTCCAGCGCCTGGTACGTACGCCATCCGATCCCCGTGCGGTCGGCCAGGTATTTCTGCGTGATCCGGCTCCCGCTGCCGAAGCGGTACTGGGCACGCTTGCGCCATTCCTTCAGCAGCTCTCCCAGCCGGGGCTGGGAGACGCGCGCATCGTCGCTCACACCAGCATGATCAACACCATTCCGGCACATGCCGCGATGACACGCCGGACGCGGCACCTGCCCCTGTCGGCTCCAACCCTCTCTCCGGGCTCCCCTGCCGCCAGTGGCCCGCATCAGCACGAACGGCGATCTCTCCTCGAAGCAGCGGATAAGAGATCCTGCGCCCGCGCAGAGCGAGGGCCCAGCCCACCCGCCGGCGGCAAGCGGCAGGGCAAGGTCACGCGCCCCGGCGGGGCAAGCACTCCCGCGACACGCTGGATCTCGCCCCTTCTCATAGGCGTTATGGAATCGAGATCCCTCTAGTGGGACGGGAAATGCGCCAGCGCTGACGCATCCCCCTGAAAACCGTCCACTATGTGAGACGAAGCAGTGGTGTTCAGGCCGCGTCAGCCAGGATCAGGAGATGGGTGACGCACGTTCCCGCCGTTTCAAGTCGCGTCTCGATGTGCCGAGTTGCTTCCTCATCCACGATCATGGCGGGCCGCGGATGGTGGCGTAGCCGTGCTGGTGGAATTCCACTCCTGAGTGGCCTGGATGTGCATTGACGTGCTGGTGGAGGGCTTCTAGGGTCGCTGGACAGCCGACGCCGACACGGGCCGGTGACCTGGAGGTGAGGGGTAACGGTGAGCACTGCCCACGGATTTCGCGAGGAGAATCCTCCTCTCGCCACCGAGCCTTCTCTGGGCATTCCGATGCATCCGCGCCGAGGCGGCCTGTCAGACATGCCGGCGGCGAAGTTAGCGCCCCGGGCCATGAGCAGGTAGGCCAACGAACGCCCTTCGCGCGCACGGCTTGTCCCCCCCTGGTCCGGTGGGCGGGATGACCAGGTGCCGCCCCACACCGGTCCGGACGACCGCAGTATCCGCCGCGAGTGACAGCCTGATTGTCCGGCAACTCGGGCGGAATCACCCAGCTCTCGATGATGTTTCCGGGCTGCGGCTTGGGTGCCGCGCGGTGTCACTGTCTGCGACTAGTACAGAGTTTTAGAGCCAACTCTGGATCTGTGCACGCAGCTGTGCGTATGTTCATCGTCCCCAGGGGCAGCCTGCGCCCAGAGCCCCAACATAACAGAGGAACATCACCGTCGGCGCTAGGGGCGGAATGCAGCGTGGGCGTCCGAGAGCGGGAACTCTCGGACGCCAACGCCCACGGCATAACCCGCCCTACCAGGGGCGGAGTTTGCCCACCATCACCGTGCTGATCCCATTCCACCGGGCACGTCAGCGTGGCAACACTGAAGAGGAGATTCTTGCATGCCTTGCGCCCTGTGCAAAAGACGCATGCGCGCGGCCGGAGCCGCACCCCTTTCCCGGCCCGGGTCAGAGCACACCGCCTCGGTCGCGAAGGCAGGAGTTCCCCGTGCCGGGGCGGGGAGCGGCCGGTGAGTGCCGATGCCCGTGAGTGGGTGTGGGAGAACAGTTCCAGCCGTGGGACGGCGCGGCTGGTGCTGCTGTCGATCGCGGATCGGATAGCCGACGAGCAGTGCGTGTCCTGGGCCTCTCTGTCCAGCCTGGCCGTCCGCACGAACGCCTCCCTCTCGACCGTCCGTAAGGCCATCGGCTGGCTCATCGAGGCCGGTGAGCTGGAGCAGCTCGATGACCTGACCGGCCCGCAGCGCAGCACCGTCTACCGCCTTCCGCTTGCCGCCCGGGCGATCGCACAGGCTCTGCGACAGCGGCAGGACGGCGATGAGACGGCACCCGGCGAGGATTCCCGGGGCCGGCCCGTGTTGCGGCTCTCGGCGCTCGGGCGGTACGGAATCCGCCCGCGTGAGGTGCCGAAAACCGGCACAGCGGGGTGCCGGAAACCGGCAGTACCGGAAACCGGCACCTCCCGCAGTAAACCGATACCCCGAGGTGCCGGGAACCGATACCCCGAGGTGCCGGAATCCGGCACCCAGAACAGTAGTGAACCTGAAAGGAACGGTAGTAGCAGCAGTGGTGCCGGTGGTGCCGTCACGTCGGCTGCCCGGTGGCGGCCCGACCCAGCCGCCCTGGCCTGGGTCCGCGAGCAGGGTCACCTCGACCGCCTCGGCGAGCAGGGCCTGCAGACGGCCGATGCGAAGTGGCGCGCCCACCGCGCCGACTCCGCGCCCCGCCCGGCCGGGGCGTGGGCTGCCGACTGGCGCTCCTGGATCACCCGGGAGCACTCCCCCAGCCGCCGCGGGCTCTACGCCGTACCCGCCAACTCCCCCGCCCGTCCCGGCGGGATGACCCGGGCCCAGGCCCACACCGCCGCCCTGCTGGCCGCCCTCGACGAGCCGACCGGAACGGAGTAGCCGTGGATCGCCGTGAAACCGCCGCCCTGCTCGCCTACATCGGCCGCCTCGACCCCCGCACCATCCGCACCGATCCGAACGAGGCCGGCGACCAGCTCGCCCAGTGGCACGAGCTGCTCGGCGACGTGCCGATGGCCACCGCGTACGGCTGGGACGCTCTTGCCGCCGCCCGCCGGCACATCCGCGTTTCGCCGTATCCGATCGTGCCGGCCGATGTCGCCCGCCCGTGGGAGAGCCACCGGCGCGAGCGCATGCTCCGCCACACCGACCCCACCCCGGCCGCCGACCCCGACGACCAGCCCGCCTGGACCGCCGAGCTGGCCCGCGCCCGCCAAGCCGTCGCCCTCGGCAATGCCCAGCCCACCCCGTACCGGGCGATCAGCAGCGGTCGCGATCGGCTCGACCCGGAGCTGAAGGCGCGGCTGCGGGAGGTCGGCTCCTGCATCCCGCCAGCCGCTCGGGCCGCTCTCGCGCCGTACCGGCCCGCCCGCGCGGCCCGCGAGGAGGCCGTCGCCGAGGGCCTGCCCGATGCCCTGAGCGTGCGGTGCGAGTGGTGCCGGGCCCAGGTCGGGGAGCCGTGTCGTCGCCGGCGGATCGGCCCCGACGGCTCTACCCGCGGCACCGCCCCGCGCGCCACCCCCCATCCCGGGCGTCTCGACCTCGCCGCCGAACAGCACCCCGCCCAACGCGCGGCGTCCTGACCGACCACGCAGACCCTGGCGGCCTCGGCCGACCGGATATTCCCCTCACCTCTGCTGCGGTGCCCCTGGTGGTTCCGCAGCGGTGCCCGACATCGCGTCCGCCCAGCGCGCAGCCCTTCGGAGACCGTTGACTTGCGATACATCACCACCCACGAGGCGCCGGCCAGCGGCCTGCGCGGCATCGCCGACACCAGCTGGCACAACCGCGGCGCCTGCTACGGCCTTCACCCGGCCGATGCCGACGAGGTGTTCTTCCCGCCCCCGCGGGACCACATCGCCATCGCCGAGGCGAAAGAGCTGTGCGCCCTGTGCCCGGTGCGCACCGACTGCCTGAACTACGCGGTGGAGAACGGCCTCAAGGAAGGCATCTGGGGCGGGCTGACCGAAGCCGAGCGGCGCCCATGGCACGACGGGCTTCCTCACCGTCTGGACTATCGGCGCGTGCGCGCGTTCTTCGACGGACGCGACGTCCACCTCACCGAAGCCGAGCGGCAACTCGTCATCGACCACGCCTACCTCCGCAGCTGGCGGCCAGACCGGCTCGCCGCCGCCCTGCAGATCAGCCACCGGCACGCCCGAGACCTGCTCCGCCAAGCCGCCTTGAAGGTCTTCGACCGCGACCGCACCTACGGCGTGCCCCAGCCGAAAAGAAAGCGAAGGACGACCAGTCCGTCCCCGGACGCTCCCGCCCCGAGCAGGCCCCGAACACGGCAGCCGATGCCCCGCACAGCCGCGTCGACCACCGCATCCACCCCTGATGGAAAGGCCATATGACCGCGGCCCTGTCCCCCGCTTTCCCTCCGGAACCTGATCTCCTCGTGGCCACCGCACTGCTCGCCGCCTTCGCCATCGTGCTCGCCGTCCGGGCCCTCCAGCGGCGCAGCGCCCGGCCACCGGAGCATCGCGGCAGTGCGGCGGTCACGGTCGCTGCAGTAGCCGCCCTGGGCTGCACCGCCTACAGCGCCGACACCTCCTGGCGGTTCGCCGCCGACTACCTCGACATGGCCGGCACCGCCGAACGCGCCGGCATGTTCGCCGCGGCCGAGCTGGCGCTCTTCGCGACCGCGCTGATGGCCCGCCAGAACCTGACCACCCAGGGCGCACCCGGCCTGCCCGGCACCCTGGTCTGGATCATCACCGGAGTCCAGGTCATCCCCGCCTACGCCGAAAGCGGCCCGGTCGGCGGCACCGTCCGCGCCTTCGTCGGCCCCATCATGGCCGCCGTGCTGTGGCACCTGGCCATGGGCATCGAACTACGCCTGCGCACCCCCGGCGCCGCCTCCCGCTCCCTGATCGCCACCCTCGGGCGCGAAGCCCGCGAACGCCTCCTGTCCCGCCTGGGCATCGCCGCCCGCGACCGCGACGCCGCACAGATCACCCGGGACAGGGCCACCGACCGAGCCGTCGCCCTGGCCGCCCGCCTCGCCGAACAGACACCCGAGCAGCAGCACAGCCGCCGCGGGCGGCGCCTGACCCGCCGACTGTCGAAAGCACTCGGCAAAGCCGCCGTCGGCACCGACCCCCACCAGCGCGCACGCCTGCTCAACCACCTCGCCGCCCGCCGCCACGCACTCGCCCTCGCCACCATCGCCCTCCCCTCCCCCTGGTCCCCACCCACCGCCGGTACCCTCGACATCGCGGTCCCCGCACCGACGGTCCCCGACCAGTCGGTCCCCGAGCAGGCGGTCCCCGCCGCCGGGGACCGGGGACCGAACCCGCCACGGGGACCGGTCCCCGCACCCATGGATACCCGGATCAACCCGCCGACCCGGTCTGTCCCCGCGCCTGGTCCCCCCGGTCCGGGCGAGGCTGGGGACCGGGGACTGAATCCGCCGCGGGGACCGGTCCCCGCACCCACGCACCACCGTCTGGGGACCGGCACGGAACGAGAAGACCGTGAACCGGGGACCGCGAAGACGCCGAACCGGGGACCGGTCCCCGCCTCTGTGGATGACCAGGTCAACCCGCTGGCGGTCTCCAGCTTGCCGGTCCCCGCGCCCGGTCCCCGCGCTCCGGTCGGCACTGGGGACCGGGGACCGAACCCGCCACGGGGACCGGTCCCCGCCCACGCACAACACCACCCGGGGACCGACACCGAACCAGCAGACCGCGAACCGGGGACCGCGATCATGCCGGATCGGGGACCGGTCCCCGCACCCACGGAAGACCACCCGGGGACCGAGCTCGCCTCCCTCCGGGGAGCGGGCCGGGACCGGGGACCGGGGAACGTGCGGCGCAAGAAGGCGAACGCGAAGAAGAACAAGGGCAAGCGCAGCAGCCGGTCCCGCACCCCTGGGCAGCAGGACCCGCCGCTGCCGGTGGACCAGCTTGTCCAGCAGGTGCGACCCCACGTCCCCGCCGTGCTCGCCCGCGACGGCAACGCTGCGATCACCCGCGTCCAGCTCCGCGAAATCCTCCGCCGCGAAGGACTCCAAGGCGGCCGGAACTCCCAACTCAGCCTCGTCCTGCGCGAACTACGCAGCGACGACCACGCCACGACGACGAAGGGCACCACCACATGATCAGGACCTGCGCCGGCTTCACCGCCCTCCAAGCGGTGTACGAGCGGGAAATCCGCTACCTGACCGCCCACTCCGCCCGGCACCAGGGCCGCCCGGCGGCCAGATGCAGCGCGACACAGGCCGCGTCGACGAAGGCACGGATGGCCCGCGCCCTCAACGGCCACCTCGCCCGCTGCCCGGAATGCGGCTGATGACGACCCCGGCCCCGAACGGGAACACCCCCCAACCTGCAGCCGACATCAACTCGGTCCCGGGGCGAGCAAGTTGGGGCGGAAGCTACGCTTCCGCCGAACCCGCCCCCGAGGGGGCGGGCCAGGACCTGCACCGGGGGGCGCAGGTCCAGCAGGCTTCGACCGAGGGCGGATCGAAGCCGGGACAACAGGAGAAGCCCACCGACCGCCGCGCCCGCCGACAGCGCGCCCCCCGTGCACGTCAGCGCCCCCGTCAGCCGCGCGAGAAGAAGCGCCTGCACCAGCCCAACACCCGCTTCAACGACGACGAGATCACCCTGATCAAAGCCGCCGCCGCCCAGTGCCATCTGTCCGTCGCCGGGTTCCTCGCCCGCTCCGCGCTCGCCGCCGCCCGCGACCTCGACCGCACCAGCGCCGAGATCGCCGACGAACGCGAAGTGATCACCGCCCTGTTCGACTGCCGACGCCGCCTCGGCTGGGCCGGCAGCAACCTCAACCAAGCCGTCAAGGCACTCAACTCCGGAGCAGACGCCCCCTATCTGGAAGCAGCGGTCGCCGCCGTACGGCGAGCGGCCGACACGACGCGCGAAGCCGCTGCACGGCTCATCGAGTCCCGCAGCTCGTGATCCCCAGCGTCAACGCGTCCGGTTCGCGGACCATCGGACTCCTCGCCTACCTCTACGGCCCCGGCAAGGCCGAGGAGCACACCGACCCGCACCTCGTCGCATCGTTCGACGGCATGTCCCCCGACCCCGGCCGCGACCCGAACGCCACCCTCAAAGACCTCCAGCAACTCCTCGACCAGCCCGTCATGGCCCTCGCCTCACACGCCCGCCCGGCCAAGCACGTGTGGCACACCTCCGTACGCGCCGACCCCAGGGACCGGACCCTGTCCGACGAGGAATGGACCGACATCGCCCGCCGCATCGTCGCCGCCACCGGCATCGACCCCGGCAGCGGACAGCCCGGCTGCCGCTGGGCCGCCATACGGCACGCGGACGACCACATCCACATCGTCGCCACCCTCGTCACCGAAGACGGCCACCGCCCCGACGACTACCGCTCCGGCACACGAGCACAGGCCGAAGCCCGCCTCATCGAAAAGGAACTCGGCCTCCACCAAGTCGCCCCCGGCGACGGCACCGCCGCACAGCGGCCCACCAGCGCCGAACGCCACAAGGCGAAGCGGCAGAGCCGCGAGCGCACCGCCCGCGAAGAACTGCGCGAGACGGTACGGCAGGCGGTGGCCGGCGTGACCAGCGAAGACGAGTTCTTCGACCGGCTCGCCGACGCCGGCCTCCTCATCCGCAAGCGCGCCGCACCGTTCGGCGACCTCCTCGGATACAAGGTCGCCCTGCCCGACGACCGCAACGCCCAGGGCGAGCCGGTGTTCTACCCCGGCGCACGCCTCGCTCCCGACCTCTCGCTCCCCCGCATCCGGGAACGCTGGACCGGCCACGCCCCACACCAGGGCAGCCAGAGCCCTCGGCCGCAAGAGGAGGACCGCACCGGGCCGGGCGCTCCGGCGACCGCCCGACGGCACGCCGCGTCAGCCGCGTGGCACGCCCTTCTCGTCATCGAAAGAGGGCCGGGCGCGGTCGCCGCCGCCCACATCGCCGCAGCCGGCGAAGTCCTCGACGCGCTCGCGAAGACGTCCGCCGCCCACACCCGCCGCGAACTCCGGGATGCAGCCATCGTCTACGAACGCGCCTCGCGCTCCCACATCCGCGCCGTACGCGGACACGACCGCGCGCTGCGCCAGGCGGCCCGCGACCTCGTCCACGGCGGTCCCGTCCTCGGCTACGGTGAAGGCGGCGCAACGACCGCGATGGCCATCGACATGCTGTTCTTCCTCATCACCGCCGCAGCGCACTGGCACGCGAAGAAGGGCCACGCCCAGCAGGCCGCCGCCGCACGCCAGACCGCCGCCCACCTGCGCTCCGCCTACCGGGCAGCCGCCCCCGCACCGCTGGCGGCTCTGGCAGAGCGCGGCCGGCGCCTTCCACTGCCGCAGCAGGATCACCATGCCGCCCAGCTTCGCGAGGCCCTGCCGGAACTGGCCGAGCGCATTCTCGGCGAACCGGGCTGGTACGCCCTCGCGGGGACACTCGCCGACGCCCAACGCGCCGGCCACGACCCGACCGCACTGCTGGCCCGAGCCTCCCGACGCCGGGAACTGGGCACCGCAGAGTCCGTCAGCGACGTGCTCGTATGGCGGCTGCGCCGCACGGCACACCTGCTCCTCGAAACGCCAGAGCGCGCCGCGACCGCCACGCAGAACTTGCCACTCGCACCACGGCCGTCGGCACGCTCCGACAGCCGAACCACCAGGTCGCAGTGAGCAGCCGCCGAAGCGAAGGCTCGACGGCCACCGGCAGCGCCCCCGCGGACTGCAGACCTTCGAGCCGGAGACCCGCTGGCTCGGTTCACGACAGGGCGCGCAGCATAGCGGCAGTCTGGGCGTCGGTGAGCCCGGTGCCGGCGGCGCGGCGGCGGGCGTCTTCGGCGAGGCCGCGCTCCGTGTCAAGGGCAATGAGCGCGGCGGGCAGGTCGCCGGCGGGTGTGTTTCCAGCGGGGTGGCCGAGGCAGACGAACGGCTCGGGCAGGCCGGGGCAGCGGGGGCACCGCTGGTCAGTGGGCTCGTCCATCGGGTCGGCTCCTCGGTGACTGAGCCACTTCAGCGTTGCAGCTCCAAGGTGAGAACGGCCTTGGCGATTGACGTCATGCGGGTGGGGCTGCATCGGGATCTGCGGAAGATCCGCCATGACTTCAGGCGGGCAACGCCGCGTTCGACGGGTGCCCGTGCCGCGGCCCGGGCCCGGTTGCGGGTTCTCTCGGTGGGGGTGAGTTCCTGCAGGGGCTTACGTTTGATGCCCGTGGTGAGCCAGGAGCCGCCGCCCTGGTATGCGAGGTCGGCCACGATGGGAACGCCCTGGCGCTCGCAGATCCGGATGATCCGGTGGGTGCGGGCGGCGGTCAGGCCGTGGGTACGGCCCGGCGGTGCGGGCGAGAGCCACAGCAGCCGGCCGCCCGGATCGGTGACCACCTGGACGTTCACGCCGTGGCGCCGGTGCTTGTGGGAGTAGTCGGCCCGGCCGTCGCCGACCCGGTCGCACTCGGCAAGGGTCCCGTCCAGGAGGACGAAGTCAGGATCATGGTCGCGTAGCGTCTTCAGCAGGCCCGGTGCACGTGCGGCGAGAAGGTCGACGACCGTGCTGGTGTAAGCGTGTGCGGTGGACTCGCTGATGCCGAAACCGGCAGCGATCTTCGCCAGAGTGGTGTGCTCGCGCAGGTACACCAGCGCCACCATCGCGCGATGAAAACGAGCGGAGCTTGCAGCGCCGGTCGCCCTCACGAGTGACAAGCAGCATGGTGACCCACTCCACGAGCGCATGCGGCAGGTCGAGTGCGGCAGGATGGATGACCAACGAGGCCCCCGAGCACGGTGATTGAGACGTAAGACATCTCGATCAACGGCCCGGGGGCCTCGCTCGTTGCGGCTCGCGAACCGTCACCTGATCGGTGGCCACCTCGAAGAAGCTCACTAATCAACGACGGGCATCTGGAAGGACGTTATCTTTCGCTACAATTCTTAGCCGCTCTATCTGCTGGAGGTTGCCGTGACTGACCGTCTCGTGCACACGGTCGAAGTGCCGTTGGACGAGGGAAGTGAGGAGGTCATCCGGGTTCAGATCCGTGAAGTGGACGAGTCGGTGGTCCGGGTGGGCCGCGGTGGCTCGGCCGCCCGCGCGGGGCGGTCTCTCGGCCAGATGCTGGACACCGTACGCCCTGTGGCAGAGAACTTCGTCGGGAGGATCCGGGAACTCGCCATGCCGCCTGACGAGATGACCCTGGAGTTCGGGATTTCGCTGTCTGCGGGGGCGGACGTCGTCATCGCCAGCTCGGCGACCACGGCCAATTTCACAGTAAGTCTGAGCTGGAGCCGCCGTGACTTCGAGGACCCAACTGAGGAAGATTCTCAAACAGGTTGACCGAGGGGCATCCAGGCAGGGGGCACGATGTCAGGTACCGCGTACAGGACGCCATCGAGTCCGGACGATGCGCTGGCCTCATCGGTCGTCCGGGTCACCGGGCAGAACGGGGCGCTGAGCGGAGCGGGTTTCCTCGTCGCCGCGGATCTGGTATTGACCTGCGCCCACGTGGTGTCGGACGCGTTGGACCAGCCCCGTCACGAGACGGTGCCGACCGGGAAGGTGGTCAACGTCGAGCTGCCGTTGGCCGAGCGTCGGGACGGAGTCGGGCCCGGCGTGTGGTCGGCCGAGGTCGAACATTGGGTGCCGATCAGGGCCGGCCACGCGGGCGACATCGCGGTCCTGCGGCTTCGGGAGGCGATCCCCTTTGCCCATCCCCTGCCGATGGTCGACGCTGCGAGCGTATGGAATCACGGAGCGCGTGCGGTGGGGTTCACGGGTGGCGAGCCGGGGGAGACCTGGTTCCGCGGAAAGCTCAGCGGTGCCACCAGCGAGGGCTGGCTCCAGCTCTCCCGGGCCGATGGGCAGACCGTACACGTCCAGCGCGGGTTCAGCGGCAGTCCGGTCTGGGACAACGAACTGGGTGCGGTGGTCGGTCTACTCGTGGCCGCACAGCCGCAGCAGGATGCGCAGCAGGCGTACGTGCTGCGGACCAGAAGCGTGTTGCGGGAGGTTCCCTCGCTCGCCGCCGTTGTGAGCCCGCCCACGCCCTTCCGCGGCTTGGCGCCCTTCCAGGAGCAGGATGCGGACGTCTACTTCGGCCGTGACGGCGACGTAGAGCGCGTTGTCACCGCGCTGTGTGGCGCCGACACCGCTGTCACCTTGTACGGGCCGTCGGGCTGCGGGAAGTCGTCACTGGCGCTGGCCGGGGTTGCTCCGCGGATGCGGCAGGCCGGGTACGAGGTGTTCGTGGTGAACGCCGGGCAGGTCTCGTCCCTGCGCTCCGCGCTCGCCACCGAACTCCATGAGGCTGTCCGTACAGGCCGTTTCGGACCAAGGCCGGTGGAGAGCGTGGACCAGGTGGAGACCTGGCTCGCGGACAGGGGGCTCACCGACACGCTCCACCGGCTCCGCGGCACGGCCACCGGCAGAACGCTGATCGTCCTCGACCAGGCAGAGGCACTCGTCGACCGCACGGACGCCGAACTCGGCGAACTCGTGGAACTGCTCTTCCACGACCGTCTGCCCGCCACCGTGGGACGGGTGCTGCTCACCCTCCGCGCGGACTTCATGAATGCTGCCCTCGAACACCCGCGCCTCGGAGCTGTCCTGCGTGGTGGTACCACGCTGCCGCTCACGCCGATGTCCCGCGACCAGCTCCGAGAGGTGATCACCAAACCGGTCGAGACGGTACCGGCGGTGGAATACGACCCGGGGCTGGCCGGGCGCGTACTGAACGACACGGGCGGCGAACCAGGCGTACTCCCGCTGCTCGGCTTCGTCTTGGAGCAGCTGTGGGAGCACCAGGTGGCCGGCCGTCTTCTGGCCACGACGTACGAGGACATCGGCGGGGTGTCCGGCGCTCTGCGCCGCCACGCGGAGACAGCGTGGCGGCAGTGCGTCCCATCTGGGGACGAGGCTGAGGCGCTGGCACTGCTGACCGGGCTGGTCCGGGTGCTGCCCGGTGGCGAGGCTCCACTGCGGCGCCGGCTGACCCGCGACGAAGCCGGAGAAAGCCGCTGGCGCCTCGCACAGTCGCTGGCCGAGCGACGCCTGCTGGTCCTGTACGGGGGCGAAGGTCGCCCTGAGAGCGTCGAGTTGGCACACGAGGCACTGATCACCGCGTGGCCGACGCTGTCCGAACTGGTCCGGGCCGATGCCGACTTCCTCGCCAGCCGGGCGGAGGTGCAGCACGACCTTGAGCGGTGGCGGAAGGCGGACAGCCCGGCGGATCTGCTACCCGGCGCCCTTCAACTCGCGGCGCTGGAAGGAAGATTACGAGGCCGTGAGAAAGACCTTACCGAAGAGCAACGGGACTTCCTCACGCTGGCCCGCAGGCGCCGGCAGGCGCGGCGCGCCCGGGTGCGCGTGGGCTGGATCGTGGTGGGGTCGGCCCTCGTGCTGATCGCGGGGCTCAGCACATTCCTCGCGCAAGAGTCGCGCGTGAGCGCCGAACGGGCGGCGGAGGGCCAGTCAAGGTCTCTTGCGATTCAGTCGGACGAACTGACGGACAGCAACCCCGCTCAGGCAGGTCTGGCAGCGCTTGCGGCGTACGACATCGCACCCACGCAGGAGGCCCGCAGCGCGCTGATGCGGCGGTACGCGGAGCTGAAGGGCGCGGCGTGGGTGCTGGCAGGGGCTCAAGGAAAGATAGTGGAGGCGGACGTCAGCGATGAGGGAACGGTGGCCCTTGTGACGAGCGTGACGGGCCGAGCGACCCTGTTCGTCCGTATGGCCGACGGCAGGGTCCGGCATACGCAGCTCCGTTTCGTGGACGACGTCCTGTCCCCTGTGGTCAGTTCTGACGGCAGCCGGATTGCCTACGTGCGCGGCGCGGACGGCGTGGTGGTCTGGCACGACGTGACACCCATGGGAGAGCGACTGGCGGGACCAATGCGCATCCTCCGAGGCGCGCTCTTGGGGCCCGAATCGCTACCTGACGTGGACCGCCGTAACGGGATGGACTTCTCTCCGGACTCCCGTTTCCTGGTCGGCGCGTCTAGGTCGACAGAGTCCTTGCAACTGTGGGACCTGACGACCGGGCGGCCTCGGACCTTGCCCAAGCGAATCCGTGGCTTGGACAGCGTGTGGTTCGGGCCCGACGAGAACACGGTTGTGGCCAAGCGACTCCTTCCTCGCCCCTCTCTGGTGAAGGTCGACATCGCTACGGGCGCCATACGCGAGGTGTCCCGTGGAGCCGCGGTCGCGATTTCGGGAAACGCCGGCGTGGCGGTCTCCTGCACGGGTCCGGAGACACAGTTTCGCGTTGTTCGTGTATCGGACGGACAGGTGCTGAGAACCGTCAGCATGGACGAATACAAGTATGACTGCACGTCTTCCGACGTCGCCGTCGACGGCACCGGCGACTACTTCGCGGTCGTGAACAATTCGTCCAACCGCTGGGACCTTGTCGGTACTCACCCCGGTATCGCGCCGCGGACATATTTCCTCGGCCCCGATCCGCTGAGTTACTCCAACCGCGCCGAGTACTCCGCGACGGTCGACGCTCCCCCCTTCCTTGTCGGGACTCCTGATACACCAACCTTGGTGACTAACGAAGGAAACGCGCTCAAAGGGTGGGCGCGAATACTGTACGACGACAGTACGGACCCGGAGCCGCAGCTGCTCGGCGACGGCAGCAGGATGGTCATCAGGGCAAGGGAGGAAGACACCGGTCTGCTGCGGGTCGTGGAGACAGAAGGCGAAGGACGGATTCTCTCCGAGGTCAAGTCCAGCGCCGTTCTAGAACCATACGTGTCCCTCGAAGTAAACGGGCCCGGAACACTGGTGGCGGACGTCTTGGAAAGGAATCGAATCGTGGTCCGTGCGCTTCCTTCTCTACGTCCGGTAGCGGAGTTTCGCACCGCGAAGCCCCCCGCTCCGGAACCACGGGAACAGTCAGCGGTGTTTCTCAGCTTCCACGGCGACAACCGGATCGTCACGACGTCCGGTTCTGTCGTGGAGAGTTGGGACGCCCGCAGTGGTCGACGTCTATCGCAGCCCATTGATCTGCACGATATAAGCCTGACCAAGAAGGACCCTTCCACCTTCACTGTGCGAGACCATCCCAAGCCGGGGTTTGTGAGCGTAACGGTGGCCGGTGAGCCGTACATGCACGCCGTCGACCTGCGCACAGGGGAACCCGAGGAAAAGCTCCGCGTACGTCTCGCCGATGACCTTTTTTCGGCCTCCTTCTTGGATGACCCGGAGTACGTAACCGTCCTGACCACGGCCCAGATGGCTGAGCTCTGGTCGGTCCACCCTGGGCGCCCGGCAAGGAGAGTAGTGGGCCCGTTCGGGCCACTCACCGACAAAGAGTGGTCAAAGGAGTGGTCGCTGCGCCCTACCGGGGGAGCCGGATTCTTCCTCGCTTATAAGGGCTCCATCCACTTCCTCAAGGCCGACGAACCCGGCTACCAGGACATCTACGAATTCGGCGAAGAACAAGCCTTCCCGGCAGCGACCAGCGACGGCAAGGCGATACTTCGCGACCCCATGAACCTTGAGCCCTACGACCTGCTCCGCCTCGACCCCGCCCTCTGGAAGCGCCATGTGTGCAAGGCCCTCGGCCGGGAACTCACCGCGGACGAGCGCCGCGGACTCATCATCAACGTGCCCACCGACATCTGCCCTTCCTGACAGTCGCGCCCGTGGCAACGCGCAAGGCTCGGTCGCCTTGTCACAGTGGTCCAGATCAGTGAGCCTCTTCAGCGTTGCAGCTCCAGGCGGTGGGGCCGCCACGGGCGGTCAGGGTGCCGGCCGGTGTTCGTCGGACAACGCGGCGGCCTGCTCCCACCACATCTCGCGCAGCGCCGGGTTCTCCCGGGCCTGGCGGCACAGCCTGCGGTGCTCGCCCATCGGCCCGGTGAGCGGGGCCAGGAGGTGGGGGACGGACGGCCGCAGCAGCTCGGCGTAGTCCTTGCCGCCGAGGAAGATCACGTCGGCGTCGAACAGGCCGTAGCCGCGGGTGTGTCCGGTCATCTTCTCCGCGGTGATCGCCCGTTTGTGGCCGAGGGTGACGTTGTACGGGTGCAGCGGGCGGTCGAGGGGGACGAGCCCGTGGAGCGCGGAGGCTATGCGGATCAGGTCCGGGTGGGTCAGCGTGTCGGCGGCGCGCCGGAGTGAGCGGTGGTAGTGCCCGGTGTACAGCTCGCCGGCGAGCCAGCCGTGACGCTGCCCGTCGGGTATCGGGCGCTTCTTGTCCCCGCAGGCGATGATCACCACTTTGCGGCGGTGCACATCGATGTTCCCTCGCAGCCGGGCGTACTCGCGGCCCGCGGGGGTCAGGTACAACGAGCCGCCGATGGTCTCCCCCCAGTCGGTATCGCCGTGGTGCCACGGCTGCGGGAAAGGCCCGGCGTACCCGGCGGTGTAGAGCGCGGCCAGGGTACGGTCGTTGTACCACGGCTCGCCTTTCCAGTACGCGCGGTCGTCGCGCCCGGCGACGAGCTGGTCGGGGCGCTGCGCGGCGGTGAGCACCGCCTCGTGCTGCTTGGCGGGCAGCTTCGGCGGGAGGGACGGCGGGCCGCTGTCTGGGATGGGAGTCATTGCTTCATCGCCTCCAGTGGCCGGGTACGGCCAGGTGGACGGGGGCTCATCGCGCTGGCGTCCTGGGGTCGTAGCCGGGGAAAGGGTCGTCGCGGCGTCGGCTTCGGGCGCGGACGGCGGGTGATGAGGGCGCTTAGGAGTGTGGTCGCTAGCCGGCAGGTGTCCACAGGAGTCGTTCGCGGGTCGCCTCGGGCACTACCCGGCGCAGGACCGCCGCGGTCGAGCTGAGGGACGCGGCGAACGCAGCCACGAGATCGTGCGGGACGGACGCGGAGAACGACACCGCCCACAGGCACGGGGCGCCGGGCGCGGGCTGGGCCCATGCCTGCCATCCGTCGGGCCCCGGCTCGCCGGATCCGGCGGTCAGAGCGCGCGGGTCGGCGTCCTGGATGAGAGGCGGTACCTCACCCAGGCTGACGTGCGAGATGAACGTGGGATCCGTCGCCCCCGCCGACTGGTCGACGTCGCGGAGCCACCCGTGGGCGGTGACGGCGTCGAGGACCAGCTCGGGACGAACGTGCGGCACCGCGGGGTGGGGACGGGCGTCGAGCGCGACGAGGAAGTCGGCCACCGCCTCGCCGGGCACGTCGGGCGTGAAGTAGACCGCCCACTCGGCCGGGCCGCTGGTGTCCGTACGGGCGGAGACCTGCCAGGCGATCGGCAGGTCCCCCAGATGGAACGGCTCGTCGGCCAGCATCCACTGGGCCCAGCACAGGGAGTCCGGGCTGATGTGCAGGACGGTGCTGCGAATGACCTGGCGGTCCTCCGGCTCCTCGTCCGGCTCCTGCCGCCCCCGGACGATCGTCAGACTCGTCCAGCCCAAGCCGCCGAGCACATCGGCGACGGTGTCGTAGAGGCGGCCGTCGTCACCGGCCAGATGACGGGGACCGACCCAGTACGCGCGCTGCGCACCGGTCGAATCGGACGGGTCGAACGGGAAGCCGGAATACAGAGGCGCCTCCAGAAGGGGGGTCGGCTGTGATTCAACTGCCAGCGGGGCGGCGGGGACGGCTGAGCGAGGTCCTGCCAGGCCAGGGCCACCGCTACGTCGGGCGGCAAGTGCCCGAGTTGGCTGTCCTCGTCCCGCCCTTCGGCGAGGTAGACGACGGGCCAGCCGGTCTCGTCCACGAACGGCACCACCTGCGCGAGGCGATGGGCCATCGGGGAGAACGGGTTCATCGCCTGACGGACCGGGGCGTCCCGGTCGCAGGCGGACAGCAGCGTGATGAGATCACCGACGGTCATCTCCGGGTACCCTCGCTGCCGCCCGGCCCGGAAGCCGGTGGAGCGACCGTTGCGCATGGGAGCCGCGGTCACGAGAAATCATCCTCTCTGACCTGGGAGTTCCACACAAGGTCGTCGATGTTGACATGCTCTCGCCCCGCTTAGCCAGTCGGTTCGCGATCTTTCTTGTCTGCCGCCGGCGAACTACCGGCTCCGAGTGCCCGTCCACCTACCCGCGAGTCTTCACCGGGGAGAACCGGGGTGCTGAGCAAGTCCGCGATAAGGGACGGAGCCTCGGTTCGCGCTGTGTCCATCGGCACGGCCCTCGCGGTGGGGACTGGGCGGTGGGCTCTACACCTTCGAGGGGCCTTGGGCCGGGACGCTGCGGTGTGTGAAGGGCATCTACTGGGCCCTCGCTGGAGCGGGGGAACGGCTGCGGCTACGTTGTCGGCTGACCCGTTCCCCACACACCAAGGATGGCCCTCGTGGAAGACCGTAGTGATGCTGTGATGAAGATCGATCCGACTGTGGCGCATTCGGCCCGGATGTGGAACTACTGGCTGTTGCGCCACGAGGCGCCGTATGACCGAGCGGAGGTGAAAGACCTCCGCCGTAGGGCCGTCGCAGTGGCCTGACCGAAGATGGGGGCAGTCCGACCCGGGGAACGCCGGCGAGGACGGCAAGCAGCCCCGACAACGCCGGAACGGCTCAGAACTGTCAGATGGGTCGGGTTCGGCAATCGAGGACAGAAGGTACAGTGAAAGCGAATCGGTGGCAGACGCTCCGTAAGAGTTCCGTCGGCTCAAATCTGGCAGATATGGGCCGATGTGCAGTAGTTGGGCGCCTGTGAGTCAGAGGTGTCCATCCTTGCTGGGAGTTTCAGTCAGCTGCCAGCAGGGGCCATGGTGAAAGTCTGCGGCGTAGCCGTGGCGAAGCTGCCGGAGTACAGCCGGGTGCCTAACTGTCCGATCGGTCATGCGGTGAACGTGGGAACTGCTCGTGACCGCCCAAAGCCTGCTGCAGCCTGCGGCATGTCAGGGCAGGTCCGTTGCCGACTGATGGCCATGAGCAGGGCGGAGGCCCCGTAGTACTCCGAGCACGCGAAAGGCGTGTACATGGGGAAGGGGGCCAGCAAGTCTGTAGGGCGGAACTGAAATGCCAGGAGCGCATTGGTGAACATCGATGATCCGGAGCGATCGTATGTCCCGTTCAGGGTCGAGCGCCGGGTACTGGAGATTCAGGCCAAGCTACACCGTTGGTCAAACGAGAATGGTCACCGCCGGTTTGATGACTTGTATAACCTTGTCTGCGATCCTGACTTCCTTCTGGTCGCATGGGATCGCGTGAGGAGCAACAGGGGTGCTCGGTCGGCCGGGATTGACGGCCGGTCAGCCTTCTCGATCGAGTCTGCCGGGGTGGAAGAATTCCTCGGTGGATTACGGTCGCAGTTGAAGGATCGGAGCTTCAGCCCGTTACCGGCACGGGAGCGCATGATTCCCAAATCGGACGGGAAGAAGCGCCGTCTAGGTATTGCGACCGTGTGTGACCGAGTGGTACAGGCGTCCCTGAAGCTGGTGCTGGAGCCCATCTTCGAGGCGGATTTTCTCCCGTGTTCATACGGGTTCCGGCCGAACAGGAGGGCCCACGACGCCGTGGCCGAGATCCGTTACTACTCGTCTCGCCCACGTCAGTACGAATGGGTGGTCGAGGGCGACATCAAAGCCTGCTTCGACGAGATTTCGCACTCCGCGCTAATGGATCGGGTGCGGATGCGTGTTGGAGACAAGCGAGTGCTGGCACTGGTGAAGGCGTTCCTGAAGTCGGGCATCCTCTCCGAGGATGGATCCCTGACGGAAACGAACACCGGAACCCCTCAAGGGTCGATCCTTTCTCCGCTACTGAGCAATGTGGCTCTCTCGGTTCTGGACGAGTACATCGAACAGGCTCCCGGAGGACCGTCCAGTAGTGAATGGCAACGGCGCGTTCGTCGTCGTCAGGGGCTCCCCAATTTTCGACTCATTCGATATGCGGATGACTGGTGCCTGATGGTCAGAGGCACACGGGAAGGGGCGGAAGCCCTCAAGGAGGAAGTGGCTGAGGTTCTTGCGACGATGGGGCTACGCCTGGCCGACGCGAAGACCTTGATTACCCACATTGACGAGGGTCTCGACTTTCTTGGGTGGCGCATCCAGCGTCATGTTAAAGCGAGCGAGAAACGGGAGTACGTGTACACCTACCCTGCAAGGAAGGCGCTGCGCGTCATCTGCAGGAAGGTGAAGCGCATCTGCCGTAATACGAGCACGAACCAACCGCTTTCCACCCTGCTGTATCAGCTCAACCCGGTACTGCGGGGCTGGTGCGCCTACTTCCGGCCCGGGGTGTCGAGCAAGGCGTTCGGGTACCTGGCGAAGGTCGCCTGGTATCAGGTCATCGCCTGGATTCGACGCAAACACCGGGGGATCACTTGGAAGGAACTCCGGCGCCGCTACTGCGCCGGAGGATGGCAACCACGTGACGGACAAATCAAACTCCTCCACACCGGAACCATCAGCACCACTCGGTACCGGTACAGGGGAACCAAGATTCCGTCTCCGTGGGCGGCGGCCGCGTAACGCATCATCGTTCCCAAACGGGACTTGCGGAGAGCCCGTTGCGCGGAGACGCGCACGGCGGGTTCGGGAAGCGGTTCGGGGAAACGGGCCGGTCGAAAGACCGGAACCGCGCCCCGGGCCGACTTCACGGCGGCAAGGACAATTACGAGGCGGACCGCGTTGTCGGTGACCAGGTCCGCCAGGTCTATCCGGCGATAGTCGACGTCGCGCGGCACTCCAGGGCCTTCCTCGGCCGGGCGGTGCGACTGCTGGTGCAGGAGGCCGGATTACGCCAGTTCCTCGACATCGGCACCGGCCTGCCCACCGCGAACAACACCCACGAGGTCGCCCAGAGCATCGAGCCGGCCTGCCGGATCGTCTACGTCGACAACGACCCCCTCGTCCTCGCGCACGCCCGCGCCCTGCTCGCCTCCACGCCCGAAGGGGCGTGCGCGTACGTCGACTGCGACGCCCGCGACCCGGAGGCGATCCTCGCCGCAGCCTCCCGCACGCTGGACTTTACGCGGCCTGTCGGGCTGATGATGCTGGGCATCCTGGGGTCCATCTGGGACGACGAGGAGGCGTACGCCATCCGGGACCGGCTGGTCGCGGCGCTGGCACCGGGCAGTTACCTGGTCTTCGAGGACGGCACCAACGCGATCAACCGCGAAGCCGCGGACGCCGCCGAGAAGACGCGGGCCGAGGGCGGAGACCCCTACCGGCTGCGCGACCGCGAGCAGATGACCCGGTTCCTCACCGGCCTGGAGGTGCTGGAACCCGGGCTGGTGTCGGTATCGCACTGGCGCCCCGAAGAGAGCCGCTGGGCGATGCCCGACGCCGTCAACGCCTTCTGCGCGGTCGCGGCCAAACGCTGATCCACGCCGGCTGTGCAACCGCGGTGGCAGGCCGAGCGGCTGGCAGCGCGAGCAGGAGGCACATCCAGCGGGCGGTTCTTGGCCCATGGTTCTCCAGGCGGCCGATCGTCGTCGAACCCCAAGCCGCCGTTGGACTACACCAGTTCATCGGTACTGGCGAATGTCAGTGGGCGACCTGCATCCGAGCGCGCAGACCCTGGCAGTCCCTCCCGACGGAGGGGAAGGAAGCAGCTGGGATCGCCGAGGACGGCTTCGCCCTCTCGCGGCCACAACTCGGCATCGGCCAGGGCGACGCCCAGATAGGCCGTCGTCGGATCAGGCTGGTCCCAGGTGGGATCTACGACGCCCCCGTCGGGGCCCACACACCAGGCGCGGGGAAGAGGAAAGCCATGCGTCGTGGCGAATCCCTCGGCGTAGATCAGGCCGCGGCCCGCGGTGAGCACGGGCGGTCCTCGCGGCGTTGTAGTAGCACTCCCGATCGGGCAGCTTCCGGACCTCGGCCGGCCGAGGTTGGTACGTGAAGAGGCGACCGTGCGCCAGCAGGAGATGAAACTGCGTGGGGTGGGCCCAGCCCACCCGGCCAACGGCGCCGGCCACTTCGGCGCCCAGGCGCACGAAGGCCGTCAACTCCTCGTCGGCAGAGTCGTTGGGTGGCGTACCGGCGTCGACGTTGCTGGCCATAGCCGAATCGTCCTCCGTTCCGGGAGGCACCGGAAGCGATCAGGCCGATCGCCTCGTCGGCGACCCAGCGGGAGGTGTGGTCCTACGGGTAGTCGCCCGGCCGGTGGGTTACCGCGGCTCGGGCCCGCAGGCGCAGGTTCTGAGGCAGGTCAGGCGGGTCCATGATCCAGGAGGGATCGGCCAGCACGACGTGGAGCAGATCGGCCCAGGTGCTTGCCTACATCAGCGGGCGCAGTCTTCTCGTGCGCTCTTGGCTGGCTCGGACCCACCAAGGCCGGACGCGGGCCCTCCGGCCGTGGCCGGGCCACCTCTCATACAGAGCGGATCACGCTTCCGGGGCGCCCGCTCGGCAGTCCCGTCGCCCGGCTGGCCGCGCCGCGAACTCGCGGGCATGCACAGCGAAAAACCCCGCCGCCCTGCCCGAAGGCCAGACGACGGGGTGTATCGGCAGCGGCTATGCCGCCAGGCTCGAACCCCACTGGCGTGGTGACGGCTCGACACGTGTCGACCGAGCGAGGACGACAGTGACTACTGGGTCGTCGCAGCCCGCGGCGATACGCTGAATAGCAGCGTGCTCCCGGCCATCTGCAGACAAGCCCCAGCGGACCTTCACCACGACCCAGTCCGTGATGTAACGGCAGGACGCCGCTACGGCAGGTGGCATCCACTCCGAAGGGTCGCGGTCCGCCTTCGACTGATTCGACTTGTCGTGGACCGCGAGGAGGGCACGCGGGTCGTCAAGATCGTTGGCGTAAGCCTCCCGCTCGGCCGCAGTCCACGCACGTGCACCGGAGTCCGAGGCTTCACCCAACGCCACGATATGGTCGATATCGACGTCGAGCTTGCTGGTCTGCGTGGTGTCGTCGTACCAGGAGTACCAGGTACCGGTGTCCTTCGCGATCGTGCACCGGCCGGTGATCTGCGGGGCCGTGACGGCGTCTCTGAGCAGCACCTCGGCCCGCGTGTCGCAGCCGTCGCGATCCGAATCGGCCCAGTGCTTGAACTCACGACGGTGGTAGCCGGCGCAGGGGCCCTCGTCCTCAACAGGCAGAGCGGAGATCAACTCCGACAGCCGAGCCGTCACCACCTCGCCCTGTGCTGCCGCCGCGGAGCTGGCAGTAGCAGCAACAGCGCGAGGACAAGGGCGAGCGCGCCGACCATCCCACGGACGAACCGCCTCATGATCGATTTCATGAACCCTGCATAGCGCCAGCACGAGCCCCGGCCGACGCGCCGCGCCGCCCTTCACTCCTTCGGGAGTGCCGGTCAGTCCACGATGGCGCCGCATCCGGCAAAAGCCCCCGGCCGCCCGAAGAGGGCCCAGCACAGGCACGGCGTGGGCGACCTGGTCCCCACTGAGCGAGAATCAGAACACCGCGTGTGAGGCAGCCCACGGGCGAGCGACTGCTCGCCGTCGCGGCGGTCCGGCACCGCGGCGCCGCGGTCGAGGGCCCACTCGGCCGCGATCTAGTCGAACTCTTCCTCAATGACGTCGTCGACGATGTCCCGGATGGTCTCGGTGTCGATGCCCTCGCACGTCGGCGGCAGCACCGTCTGGTCGACGAGCTTGCGGGCGGTCTCGGCGTTCGCGGCGATGCCGAGGTTCTCGGCGGTTGCCTCCTTGCAGGCGGTCTGTGCTTCGCCGGAGCCCCCGCCGTCGCCGGAGCAGGCGCCGAGAGTCAGAAACAGACCGACGACCGCAGCCACGGTACGCATGCGCATGGTCCCCCCTGGACGTGTCGTGTCAGGTGCATCGTGCAGCATGCGCGCACGCTCGTCCGCCGAATCGCCCAAGTGCAGGTACCAGCGGACCCGTTCGAGACATCGCGCCGGATGCCGCACGGCGCACTGCCTCGTGCTCGTCGGCCGCCCGCGAGCAGCGCGAACACCTGCAGGAGTGCGCGGCTGCGCCGCCGGGCACGTTCGGCATCGACGGGATCACGCGGGCATCATGTGACGCAGACTGTCGGGGAGTCGAAACGGATCCGTGACCGCGTCCGACGGCGATCACCGGGCCGCATCGTGGAAGGGGAGGCACATCTCGGCGAAAGATCTCGCGGGCATGCAAGAGCACGATGGAACTCTCGTTTCGAGGCGGCCGGCGTCAGCGGCGCGGGCGGGGCAGGGCCGGCCTGGTGCTGGTGCTCCAGCGCGGGACGCTGGCCGGCGGTAGTGCGGCCGGGCGGCGGGCGGCGGCCCGCCGGACATCGAGGGGCGAGGGTGCCGGCGGCAGCGGCGCCCGGACGGGAGTGAGCTGGGCCATGCCCGCGACGTAGCTGAAGGTGTCTTCGCGCCATCGGGGCAGCGGGGCGGGGTCGGCGACGCACCGGGTGACGGCGGCGAGCAGTGCGACGGGAGTATAGGTGCTGGCCGTTGCGTACCAGGCCGGCTTGTCGATGGACCGGCCCGCCCAGAGCTGCCAGCGGGCGTCCCGCGTGGTCAACTCGCCTTCCGGGTCGAGGTTGCCGCCGGTGTACTCCAGGCCAGCGTGCCGGTCCGGAGCATCGACCAGGTAGACCCCCAAGTAGGGGCGGTCCAGTGTCCAGCCCTGCTGCAGCAGAGGGTCGACGATGCGAATGGGGTCGCGCTCGGCGATCCCGGGAAACGGCCTGGCCAGATAGGCGTCCCTGGCCTCGTAGGCGGTGGCCAGTGCAGTGGTGAAGGCGGTCACGAACTCGGTGGGGGTGGCTTTGTTGAAGCAGACGCCCCACGCCGGCGGGCCGAAGGGGTCGCGGTAGGCGTTGATGCGCCAGAGGCCGTCGTCCTCGCCTTCGGGGAGGTAGCCCAGACGCACCCGCCGGTTCGGCGAGTTGGTGTAGACGTTGCCGAGGTCATCGTGGCGCAGGTCCCAGCCGAGGCCGAGAAGCGGGGCGAGGGCAGGGTCGCCGATCCCCGTAGTACCGGCGAGGTACCGGGGGGAGACGTACACGTCCCCGTCGATGTCAGGGTCGTTCAAATGATCCATCCGGATATGGGGTGCGCGGCGTGCCGTGGCAGCCGCGCGGGGCTACGCGGGAGCGATCTCGACGGTCAGGTTCCGGTACGCCTCGGTGGCTCGGGCCTGCGCTTCGGCGCCGGTGGCACCGGTGGTGATCACGAAGCCGATGCGGGCGGTGAACATGTCGCCTTGCGGGGGCAGGACGAGGCGGTCGCCGACCTCGCGTGTGAAGGTGGCCTGGTCGAGCCAGCCGGCGCCGTCGGCGAAGTCGGTGTCGATCTCGCGGGTGGTGAGGGTGCCGGAGTAGGCGGGGTAGATCATGCGGATCGCCGCGGCCCGGTTTCGGGTGGGGGCGAGGTCGGGGGTGTGGCCGCAGGCGATGTCGGCGGCGGCGCGGGCCAGGTCGATGCCGGTGGCGGATTGGACGAGGTGGCCGATCAGGTCGCCGGCCAGGCGGGCATTGACCTCGATCAGCCGCGGGCGGCCGTCGACCAGGCGCATCTCGACGTGGCTGACGCCGTCGGTGACGCCGAGGGCCTCCAGCGCCGCCGTGGCGGCCGGGGCAACCCGCGGCAGCACTGGATCGGCGGCGTCGACGACGTGCGCCAGTTCCTCGAAGTACGGGGGCATGCCGACGGTCTTGCGGGTGACGGCGACCGCGGAACTCCGGCCCTTGTGGGTGACGCACTCCACGCTGATCTCCGGCCCGTCGAGGTACTCCTCGACCAGGACCCGGGGGCTTTCCACCTGGCGGCCCGCGGCCCGGGCGGCGTGGTGGTAGGCGAAGGGCAGTTCGTCGTCGTTGTCGGCGCGGGTGACGCCCATGCTCGCGGCGAGCGCGGCCGGTTTGAGTACGACGGGGTAGCCGACGCGCTGGGCCGCCTCACGTGCCTCGGTCTCGCTGCGGATGCTGACGGAGACGGCTGAAGGCACCTGTCCGCGGGCGAACGCGGCCCGGGCCGCGGCCTTGTCACGGCACCTGCGCAGCGCGGAGACAGGGGTGGTGGGCAGGGAGAGGCTGCGGGCCAGGCGGGCGACGGGCACGAGGTACCACTCGGTCCACGTCATCACCCCGGCCACCGGGTGCCGCCGGGCCAGCGCACGCCCGGCGGCCAGCAGCGCCTCTTCGTCGGCCGGGTCGGCGACTTCGGCGTCGATGATCCATGGGCGCTGCCACGTCGGCTCCTTCTCGCAGGCGAGGACGACGTCGTAGTGGGCGGCGATGTTCTCCAGGCACCAGCCGCGGTACGCCTGCGCTTCCAGGTCGGAGGCGGCAACGATCAGCAGGACGGGACGGGCGGTCAACAAGGCTCCGATCAGCAGACGGCACAGGAGGACGAGCGGGCGGCCCCGGGGCCGGTGGGGTCAGGGTGCGCGGCGTTGGCGCAGTTCGAAGGCCCCCGCCCAGTGCGGGTGCTCGGCGATCAGCTTCCGGGCGTAGAGGGCGGTGTAGTTGTTGTTCAGCCCGCCGGCGCCGTGCGGGAGTTGGCGGCGCAGGTCCTCGAAGAGGTCCTTGAGGCTGATGCGCGTGAGGCCGGCGGCCAGGTGCCGGGCGGCCCGGCGTTCGAGTGCGCGGTAGATGTGCGGGTTCTGTGCGTCGAAGGCGTGGAACCGTTCGGTGATGGTCCAACCGCCGGCGCAGGGCGCCTCGGGGCGGGTTGGTGACATGGCGGTCCTCCTCGGGCTGCGGGAGCGTGGGCGGGGTCAGGTGTGCAGGGCGGGGTCGGTGCGCAGGCGGGTGAAGGCGAGGAGGAGTCCGAGGGCCTGGACGGCGGCGCAGGCGGTGATGACGTGGCCGAGGTCGGCGGGCGGCGTCAGCGCGGTGAGCACGCCGGCTAGGGGGAAGGGCAGCAGGAGGATGAGGATGGTCGCCGCCAGCGTGCTGCCGAAGACGGCCGTGGGGATGAGGCGGGCGCGAAGCGTGCGCAGGACGACGGTCATGCCGCCTTCGGCGGCCATGAGGATGGCGATGAGGATCAGGTAGGAGCGGTAGGTGGGTGCGTGGGCGGCGGCCAGGCAGGCGAGCGAAGCGAGTGCGGCGCAGGCGGCGCCGACCGTCCACAGGCCCAGGCGGTCGATTGCGAAGCGGCAGAGCGCGACGCTGGCCAGGGTGGCGGCTGCGGCGGTGGACCAGAGCAGGCCGACCGCGGTGGTGGACTGCCCGAAGTGCTTGACGACGATCACGGGGGCTGCGGCTTGGAGGAAGCCGATGGCCAGGTTGGACAGGGTCAGGCCGGTGACGAGCCAGCCGAGTGCGGGAAGGGAGCGGATGGTGCGCCATCCCGTCACCAGCCCTGCGCCCGCGCGGTCCTTCGGCGCCCGGGCGGGAGTGACGGGTGAGGGCGGGGTGTGCAGGGCGAGGAGCGCGGCGAGCAGGGAGATCGCCGCGACCACCGCGAGCATCTGCGGCGGTCCGGCGAGCAGGAGCACCCCCGCGGCAGCGGGGCCGGCCAGGGTGGCGGTCTGGTCGATGCCGAGGAGGACGGACTGGACGCGGTGGGCCCGCGGGCCGGCCCGGCGGCCGGCGGCGCCGCCGGCGGTCTCGGCCGCGATATAGCTGAACTCGGTGAGCACACCGGTCGACGCGGCCAGCGCCATCACCGTCGTACTCGCCACCGTTCCGGACGGATGGATGCTAAGGAGGAGCGCGCCGGCGGCCAGGGCCAGGGCGCGGCCGAGGGAGGCCAGGCAGAAAACAACGGATGCCCCGCGCCGGTCGACGACCGATCCAGCCCAGCCGAACGCAGCCAGGCGGGGGATCCACTCCAGGGCGAACGCAAGTCCGGTCAGGGCGGCGGAGCCGGTGGTGTGCAGGACCAGCAGGGGGATGCCGTAGGTGGACATGGCGAACGCCGCGGCGTCCGCGGTGCGCGGCAGGTAGATGCCGCGGGCCAGCCCGGCGGGGTGACGGGCGTGCCGGGGGGAGAGCGCGGTGCTCACGCGGCCGGCTCGTACTCGGTGACGGGCTGGGTGAGTTGCGGGTTGGCCGTCAGCCACCGGATCAGATGACCGGGCAGGTCCTCTCCGGCGGCCTCGGCGCCGGGCAAGTCCGCACCCGAGCCTTCGGCGCTCTGGGTGGCGAGGGTGTGGACGAGGAGGTCGAGGGTGTGCTGGATGCGGGTGGTGAAGGTGCTGACCGGGGTCGGGTAGGCGTGGTGGCGGGCCCAGCGGGCGGTCGCGTCGTAGAAGGCGGCCAGGTGGAAGCCGGAATCGGTCAGGTCGAGGCCGCCCACGGGTCCCGCCTGCACGAGCCCGTGAGCACGGGCCATGTGGACGGCGCGGCGGGCGCGGCCCGCGGGCAGGTCGGACAGGGTGGCGGTCAGCATCCTCGGCGCTATCGACCCGTTGTCGTCGATTTCGGTGATCAGCCGGATCAGCGCCGGCGAGGCCAGCACCCGGGCGGCGGCGCGCAGTTCAGCGGGTCCCAGAGTGGTGGTCATCGGTTCGGGCCTCCTGCCGTGAGCGGCGCCGGCGGGCCGGCAGGGGTGGCGTGCGAGAACAGATCGCTGTACGAGGGCCGGGCGCCGCCGGGCCGTGGCGCCGCGGGGGGCGTGGTGGTCGGCCGCGTGGGTTGGCCGGACCGCGGCTTCGGCGCGGACAGGGGCTGTGTGTGGCCCCAGACGGGGTGGTGGGCGGCGTGGTTGAGGGGCTTGCCGGCGGCCCAGGCGGACAGGGCACCGAGGACCGGGCCCAGGGCTTCGCCGGCGGCGGACAGCCGGTAGGGCTGTCCGGGGCCGTCGGTGTCGACCAGGCCGTCGACGGTGAGCTGGCGCAGCGGGGGATAGATGTTGCTCCAGGCGCTGTGGGGCATGACGAGCTGGAAAAGAGCCCGGCCGCTGGTCTCCCCGCGGACCCTCAGCGCCCACAGGATGCCCGCGGCGTGGCGCCGGGTCAGCAGGGTCAGGCTGTCCTCGATCTGGTCGATCGCGGAGGGCGGTTGGGCGGCTTCTTCGAGGTGTGCCTCGGCCCAGGTGACGATCACCGGCAGGACCGGGAGAAGAGCGGCGCCGCGGTCGGTGAGGCCGTACGTGACGTGCCGTGTCGTGTGCTCGGTACGTTCGACGAGGCCGGCGTCGCACAGGGTGCGGGTCTTCGGGTGGAACTGGCTGTCCTTCAGCCAGGGCAGGCGGGCGGCCAGTTCGTGGTAGCGCAGCGGCTCGGCGGCCAGCGCCAGCAGGATCCGTACGTTCCACCGCGGCGTGATCATGGCGAGTGCCTCGGTGACCCGGGCAATGTCCGCGTCGGTTTCGGAAGAGAGGCCCAAAGGAGAACTCCTGGGTGATGAGAGCAGGGGGCGCCTGCGGCTCAGCGGCTGCGGGCTACTGCTGTCGAGCGGGGCGGCGGCGAAGGAGGCTCCCTCGTCGGTGGGGAGGCAGCTACGCGGGTCAGGCTCTGCAGGACGGCGGCGGCGGAGGCGGCCTGGACGTCGTGGACGGCGACGGCTTCGGCGAGCCGGCGAGTACCGTCGAGGAGGTGGGAGACCTCGTGCGGACCGAGCCGCCGGCCGGGCTGGAGGAGGCGGGTGAGGTAGTCGCGGTGAAAGGTGATGCTGTGCTCGGCGTCGGCGAGGGCTTGGTGCATGCCGAGCAGGGCGGCGAGCATCCCGGGCCGCCGGGCCTCGGGATGGGCTTTGAGGTCGGCAAGCGGCTCGCCGTACAGGTCCTCGATCCGCCCCGCTATCCCGGCGGCGGTCAGGTCCGCCAAGCCGGCGCCCTCACCGCCCCGGACCAGCAGCCGATCCGGTACGCGTGATCGCGGGCGCGGCAGCCGGCGGCAGCGTGGTGACGGCCCTGTGCTGGGTCATGCGGACGGGGCGGGAGACGGCGGGTGCGGGCATGGTGCGCAGCAGTTCGCCGAGCGCGGCGCGGTAGCCGTCACGGGCATCGAGCGCCGCCTGCAGCCACTGCGCGTCGACGCGGAGCTTGTCCGCGGACAGCTCGCCCATGTCCCGTTGAGGCCGGGTGTCGGCGTGCACCCGGTCGCGGACCCTGGCGACCTGCTCCTCCGTCAGGGCGAGGAACGCGCGCAGCTCCAGGGCGCGGACCAGCGCAGGAGCGGCGTCAGACCCGGTCGCGCTCGTGTGCAGCGCATCGAGTGGGGCGCCGAAGAGTCTCTGCAGCTCGTCGTCGACGCTGCTGGGCCGGACGTCCGCGCTCACGAACGGGCCCTCCCCGCCGCCCGCAGGGCCGTCGGCGCCGGCGCCGAAGCGGGGCGGGCCGGGGCGGTGGTCTGCACCGCCGGTCCCTTGCGTCGCGGGGTGGTCTGTTTCCCCGGTGCGTCGGGGTCGAGGAGGTAGCGCACGACCAGGGCCCGGCCGTCTCGCGCGGTCACCGCGGCGTTGACGAACTGGGCGAGATCCGTCGTCTGGTCGTCGACCTCGCCGGGCTGGGTGCCCAGCGCAGCCAGGAGGTCGTCCTCCGCGCGGTCGAGCACCTCCTGGGATTCGATGAGGAGACCGTGCCATTTCACGACGGAGGTGGCTTGGGGATTCGCGTCCGGCCGGGCGGCGACCGCGGCCTTCAACTTGCCCATGCCCATGTCGAATTGGGCTTCGATCCGTTCGGTGAGCACGCTCACGACGTGGTCAGCGTTCTCGGGTATGTCGTCGGACAAAGGAACTCCATTCAGCGGGGAAACAGGAGACAGCGCCTGGCCGTTCGGACAGTTGAGGCTGTGCTCGCGGTGACGGAAGTACCGGCACACCGGGCGCCCCGCGCATCGCCGCGGGAAGGGGAATTCCGGGTGGAGCGCATGCCGGTATGACCTCCGTGCAGGGCAGGAAGACTGCGTGGAAAGGGGCCCTGGTTTTCCGGGGCGGTATAAGGGTCCACAGAATCGCCGGTTTGCCTAACCGGCGATCGTCGGCTATGTTCCGCCCGGCCCGGCGGTCTCAGCGCTCAGCGCGAAGGGCCGGACGGGCGCCGGGCAGGGGACCCGGGCAGCCCGGGCGGGCGTGGATTCGCTGCCGCCGGACGCATCGGCGGCAGGGGGCCGGCGTCGCCAGCGAGCCGGTCCCAGCACCATCCCAGAGCCTCCTGCGGGGTGGCGAAGCCGCCCTCCCGCAGTGTGTACGTCTGCGCATCGGTGTCGACTTCCTCGACCACGACGCGAAACGGCGGCACGGCCTGCTCGTCCACGGCGCCCATGGCCACGACGGTGACGAAGTCGTCCGGGTCGTCCCGGGTGTAGGAGAAACCGATCCCGTAGTGGTCGCCTTCGAACATCAGGCGTCGGCCCAGTGCCCGCGTCGCCTCGTCCGCGGGCTGAGGGCCCAGTCCGGGATCCAGGGTGATGGCGTCGGGAGGGCAGCCGCGGTGGATCAGCCAGGACTGCACCATCGCGGGCAGCGGCAGCACGTCGTGGTTGAAATCGAAGGTCCGCGAGTCCGGATCCCGCTTCAGGTACACGCCGACGTACGGGGCCTCGCCGGGATGGCCCCAGGTCGCGCTGGAGTCGAACAGGACGTAGTAACTGCGGCCGTCGGCGGTGTGGTGTTCGGCGAGAGAGAGCAGGCTGCCGGCATGGAGGCCGACCAGGACATGGAAGGCGCGGGAGACCTTCTCGTCGGCGTCGAGCTGGTCCACGCCGAAGTCGACTTCGGAAGGTTCCTTGCGGTCCGGCTCGGGTTGGGTGGGAGGCAACGAGGGCCTTTCGCGGGAGTCAGCGCCGGTGCGCAGCAGATGAGGGCCAGGGACCGGGCTTGGGCGGCGAGGTGGTGGGCGGCCGTCGGGCGGCGAGCAGCGCGGCGCGGCCGGTGTCGGTCAAGGTGATGGGCTGGCCGGCGTTCAGGGGGCGGCTGGTGTCCCGGGCGACCAGGCCGGCGCCCTCCAGCCGTTGCAGTTCGGCGTAGGGGATGCGGGTGCCGGAGGCTGCGGTGACGGACACCTGGCCGCTGAGCAGGTGCTGGTAGAGCTTGGCTCCTCCGGCGATGGCGAGCAGGGCGTGCTGTTCCGCCTCGGAGAGGTGTCGTGGGCCGGGCGTCGTGCTGGTGGCGGTGGCCTCGATGGGCTCCAGGGCTGCCGTCACCCGCCGGGCGGCGCCATCACGGGCGGCAGCGGCGTTCTTCAGGGCCGCGACAGTGCGGTCGATCCGCGTGAGAAGGGCGTCATCGACGGGCAGCGCGCCGTCGGCGAGGCGGTGCAGAACGCGGAGGTAGAGGTCCACACCGGCCCCCGCCCTGGCCAGCGCATCGTGCTCGTCGACCAGGCGGGCATGCGGCTCGTCGAGGAGGCCGCGGTTGCGGTAGGCCCGCAGTGCGGCAGGGCCGTGGCCGGTGACGGCTTCGATGCGATCAGCCAGTGGCGATTCCGCTTCCCGGCCGGATCCAGGGTTGCCAGGCATGGGTGAGGCTCCGTGCGTCAACGGGTGTGTGGCCGCGGGGCGGCAGGGGTGGCAGGCCGTGGCGCTGGCAGCGTGTGGGGCGGTGGTCCGGGCCGGGGCACGGGCCCGGGTCGGGTGAGCTGCGGGGAGCGGGAGCGTGCGGCGTGGGTGCGGGCGCTCAGCGGCCGTCGGGCCATGCCCAGACGGTGGCCGACGGTGTCGTAGACGTCGTTGCCGGCACGGGGCCTGACGGCGATGACGTGGATCTCCTGCCGGTGCGGCGAGTCCGGCGGTGCCGGGCGGAAGCCGTAGATGATGCGCCAGTCTTTGCGGTCCATGGCGACCTTGCGGTAGCCCGCGAGGTCGCCGTCGAGACGTTCCCCGAAGGCCCGTGCGTTCACGATGTCTTCCAGGTAGGACAAGGTGAAGTCGCGGATGTCGCCGGGCGCCTGCAGCAGATCGGTCAGAGCACGGGGATCGAAGCTCAGGCCGAAGGTCTGCCGGTTCCTGCTCACGACCCGGCCCCGTCCGCTCTGGGGGGCCGGGCGCTGTCCGCCGCATTCGCTGCCGTACGCGCGGACGGCGCGGGGCCGGGCAGGATGCGGTGTGCGGGCCGGTCGGGTGAGGTCATGCAGGCCGACAGCGGGCCGCCCGGTGACCGGATCGCCGCGACGGCGTGGGTGAGGAAGTCCCGGTGCCACACGAACAGGCCCGCGAGCCCGGCGTCGGGTTCCTTGTGCTGCTGGTAGGCGAGCCACAGGGCGTGGAGCCAGGCGACGACGTCGTCGTGCTCCTGCCACTGCAGGCACCACGGTGCGGCGGTGGTGACCTCCGCTCCGTAGACGGGGAGGAGGAAGTCATCGACCCAGTCCGACAAGGCGTCGAGTTCGTCCTCGTGCTCCTGTCCGTCGAGTTCCAGGATCGGGCGGGGCTCCGGCGGCGTCGCGGGAGGTCCGCCGAGCCCCGGCATACCGAACGCCGCGAACGGCGAGGCGCCCGGTTGGGGCGCGGATGCGAGGCGGTCGAGCTGCTGGGCCTGCTGCTGCGACTGCTGCATCAGCCGGCGCACGCTCGCCTCGACCCCCTCCAACTGAGGGTCCGGTACGCGAACGGGCTCCACCCCGTCGGTGGATTCGGATTCGGGCATGAGGGGGCAGACCTCCTACGAGGCGGGAAGAAGAGGGAGTGCGGGATCTTCACTGGCCGGCGGGTGGAGGGCTCAGGCGGTGAGCACCACGTCGTCCTGGGTGAGGGTCTCCTGGAGCGTTTCAGTGAGGCGGTCGGATGCGATCGACGCGTAGTGCGCTGACTTCTCCACCCCGATGAAGTCGCGGCCCTCCAGGAGGGCGGCGACGCCGGTGGAGCCGGAGCCGGCGCAGAAGTCGAGGACCGTGCCGCCGGGCGGGGAGATCTTGACCAGCTCGCGCATCACGGACACCGGCTTCTGGGTGATGTGCCGGCGCCCCGCCCCGGAAGGCTGCGACCCGGAGTACATGCCGTCCAGGTAGACGGGGTTGCGGGAGCCGTCGATCGCCCCCTTCGACGCCCAGACGATGAACTCCACGTTCTGGGTGAACCGACCCTTCTGCGGGCGGGCTTTCGGCTTGTGCCAGGCCAGTACCCCGCGCCACAGCCACCCGGCGGCCTGGATCGCGTCCGTGGTGATGGGCAGTTGGCGCCAGTCGGTGAACAGCAGCCCGGTTCCGCCGTCACGGGTGAGGCGGTGGGCTTCGGTCATGATCTGCGTCAACCAGAAGCCGTAGCTGCGCTGGTCCATGTTCTCGCCTGTGAAGTCGGGGAGGGTGTTCTTGGCGTCGGCTGAGGTGTACTTCTGCTTCGCGGAGCGTGTCGTACGCTCTTTCGCTGTCCGCCCGCCGGAGTTGTAGGGCGGGTCGGTGATGACGGAGTCGACGCAGTCGTCCGGCAGACCGGAAAGAACGGTGAGAGCGTCGCCCTGGTGGAGGGAAAAAGGCAAAGACAGACCCCGATTCGGGTGGAAGCACCAAAGTGACTCCCTCTCGCATGCGCGTCCTCGCGGGCCAGATCTAGGCGTTGCAGAAACCCAGGGGCCACGTGAGGCGAGGAAGGCGCGGAGAGCGAAGGGGAGTCCAAAAACTGTATCCGCGAAAACGGCGACGGCCAAAAAGTCCGCTGCTGAGGTGCCGGTTTCCGGCACCTCAGCGCCGACTATTTGGTCAACCGCAGATCTGCGTCTACAGTTTTTAGACCGCCCGGCGCCCCCACGCCGCTTGCCGCTTCCCCCATCACGCCGCACCGCGACCGCCCCCTCGGCGGCGCCCCGGTCACGGCCTGATCACCCGGGCGCGCTGCAACACGCCGCGGTCCCTTCCTCGATCGCCGGCAGGCGATACGGGACGCCGGGCACGCACATCCCCTCCCCGAAGGGCACCTCCCCATGACGTCTTGCTATCCGCCCATGCCGACTTGCGCTGATGTGCGTGCGGTTCGCCCGGGTTGAAGGCGCTGGCCGCCGTCCTCGGCGTCGTCTTCCTTTCCCCGTTCCTCATCGCCGGCGCCGGCATGATGCTGGCTTCCTCCAGCGACGCCGCAGTGAGCGCCGAGTCCGCCGGCAGTTGCCTGACCGATGCCGACAGCGCCGAGATCACCGATCAGGTCGCCCGGATCCTCGACGGGACGCCCGGCAAGGACATCCGCATCGAAGGGCTGGATCTGCCCGAAGAGCAGGTCCCGCACGCGGCGACGATCGTGGCCACCGGCCGCTCGCTGAACGTCCCCGCGAAGGGGCAAGTCATCGCGCTCGCGACGGCGCTGCAGGAATCGCGGCTGCGCAACCTCACCTACGGCGACCGCGACAGCCTGGGTTTGTTCCAGCAGCGTCCGTCCCAGGGCTGGGGCACCGCGCAGCAGATCCGCGACCCTGTCTACGCCAGCGAGCAGTTCTACCAGCGCTTGCTCACCGTGGACGGCTGGCAGCAGATGACCATCGCCCAGGCAGCGCAGGCCGTCCAGAAGTCCGCCTACCCCGACGCCTACGCGCAGTGGGAGGGCCTGGCCACCGCCCTGCAAGCGGCCGTCACCGCAACCTTCCCCACCGGCGACGACGAGCGGTCCGCGGATCCGGACTCCTCCGCCGGCGGCACCGGCTGCGCCGGGGAGCCGGACGGTTCCGGCTTCGGCCCCATCCCCGAGGGCAGCGTCCCGAAGGGATACCGGATCCCCCGGGACGCCGATCCGAAGGCGCGCACCGCGATCGGGTGGGCGATGCGGCAGCTCGGCACGCTCTACCAGTGGGGCGGCTCCTGCACCGACGCGCACGGCCCCGACCCGATGGGGCGCTGCGACTGCTCCAGCCTGATGCAGCAGGCGTACGCGCACGCCGGCATTCCACTCACCCGCACCACCTACACGCAGATCAACGAAGGCAAGCCGGTCCCGCACCACCCGCCCGGCCGGCTCCGGCCCGGTGACCTGATCTTCAGCCGCGGCACCGCGGCCCGCCCCGACCACGTCGGGATGTACATGGGCCGGGGCCTGGTCATCGAGGCACCGCGCACCGGCAAGCCCGTGCGGATCACCCCTCTCGCCGACTGGACCGTCCTCGCGGTACGCCGCGTCCTGTAACACCCTGCCGCCCGGCCACCGCCCCGGACGGATCGCCGCGGCCCCCTCCTGCGCCCCAAGCGCGCCTTCCGTACGGCCTCTCCCCCCTTTCCCGCCGCCGCTTTCACCTGCCCGCGTATACGAGGAGCCCCGCTGCCCCCATGCCCCTCCCCCTCCCAGACCGCTTGATCCACCTCGCCTACGACCCCGGAATCTCGCCCAAGGGCGGCGGACTGCCCGGCCTTTCCGTGCTGAAGAACGTCGTCAACTCGATCAACCTCTTCGGCATCGTGGCCGTCGTCGGTGCCCTGGCCGTCTCGCTCGGCGTGTGGGCCTGGGGCCACCACACCGGCGGCCACCAGGCCGAGGCCAACGGCAAGAAGGGCGCCGTCGTCGCCACCGGCGCCGCCCTCGGACTCGGCGCCGCCAACGGCATCGTGTCGTTCTTCTCCAACCTCGGATCGCAGGTCCAATGAGGCAGAAACGATTCCCCACCCACGCCTTGCCCTCCCACCGGACCGGGAACCCGGGCGGCCGACGCGCCGCGGTCGCCGCCGTGGTCATCGCCGCCCTGCTCGCCATCACCGCCGCCGTCGCCTTGCTGTCCGGCAGCCAAGACGGCGACTCGGCCACCAAGCGCGCAGTCCCTTCGCCGTCGAGCAGCGCGCCGTCTACCGAACCGGCCCAGCCGTCGGTCCCGGCGTCGGAGTCCGGGTCCGTGCCCGGGCCTCCACAGACCGGCGAGCCGGTCGCCTTCGCGAAGGCGGCGGCGAAGATGCTGTGGTCCTACGACACCCGCACCACCAGCCGCACCCAGCAACTCGACGGCATGCGCGCCTGGATGACCAGCGAGAGCCGGTACGCGGACTGGGCGTCGGTGGCCGGCCTGGTGCCCGATCCGCTGCTGTGGTCGCGGATGGCCGACCAAGGCCAGCGCGCCACCGCCACCATCGCCGAAGGCCATTTCCCCGCCGCGTTCACCCAGGCTCTGGCTGAGGATCCCACGGCGATCACCGAGGCGTACGTCTACGCCGTCACCGTCACCGGCAAGCAGAAGATCGCCTGGAACAAGCGCGGCGGCGGGGCCGAGGCGCGGGCGGTGACGCTGGCCGTGCAGTGCCGTCCGGGCCGCGCCTGCTCCCTGGCCGCCATCGCCCCGAGCGTCGCGCCGTGACCCGCACCCCGCGCGAGAAGGGAGCAGTACCGCGTGGCGTTCTGTGACATCCCGGTAGCGGGCAGGCTCTGCGACGTTGACGACGCGGCCGGTTTCGTGGCCGACCCGGGCAAGGCCATCGGCGACTGGATGGCCGAATCCGCGGGCGAACTCGCCGTTGCCGCGGTCGACCTGGCCGCCGAGGGCGTCGACACCACCACGAAGGTCGACCTGAACGCCGGCTGGTTCCGCGACAACTACGAGACTCTCCTGCCGCTCGGCTTGGTGCTGCTCGTCGCGACGTTCTGCGCGCAGCTCGTCCGCGCCGCCATCCGGCGCGACGGACAGGCCCTCACCCAGGCGTTCACCGGCACCGCCGCCGGTGTCCTGTTCGCGTTCTGCGCCATCGCCGTGACCACGGTGGCCGTCGAAGTGGTCGACGCCCTGTCCGCCGGCCTGCTGAAGAGCGCGGACATGAGCATCGAATCCGCCGTCCGCCGCACCGTCAAAGTCCAGATGATCGCGTCGGTTTCCCCGCTGGGCTGGCTCGTCTCGGTCGTCGCCGGACTCGGCGCCGCGGTCGGCGCCCTCTTTTACTGGGGCGTGATGATGGTCCGCAAGGTCGGCATCCTCGTCATGGTCACCCTGGCGATCTTCGCCGCCGCCGGCGGCGGCTGGGAAGTCGCGCGCCGCTGGCGCAAGGGCTGGATCGAAGCCACCGCCACCCTCGTCGTCAGCAAACTGCTGATGACGGTGATCTTCGTACTCGGGGTCTCTGCCATGGGCAGGTCCGACGCGAAGGACGGTGCCGCCGCGCTCGCCGACGTCATGGCCGGCATCGTCATCATGGCGATGGTGCTGCTGTGCCCGTACGCGGTGTTCAAGTTCGTGCACTGGGCAGCCGACACCGACGGCGAGTCCCTGCACCGGGCCGGCGGCACCGGAGCCCAGATCGCCCGGGCCCACGGCGAGAAGGCAGCCCGCAAGGCCGCCGCAGCGGCCACCGCCGGCGCCGGAGGCGGCGCAGCAGCCGGAAGCCAGACCGGAGCCGCATCGCCCGGCGGTGAAACCGCCGGCGCAGGCGGGTTTCCCGGCGACATCGCCGCCAACCCCACCGGCGGAACCGGCAAGGAAGCCCAGCCCGGCCGGAACGCAGGCAGCCCGTCTTCGGGCGGGGCCGGCAAGCCGAGTCTGGACAAGGCGCTCCAGCCCGCTCCGATGAGCGTGTCCGACGACACCAGCAGCCAGGTGGGCGGCAGCCCCGGGCCCGCCACTCCCCCGTCGAGCAGCGGCTCCGGGCCCGGGAGCAGCTGGCAGTCCGCGCCGCCGACGACCAGCCCGCCGCCGCAGCGCACCCCGGCGACCGGTGCACGCCACGCCCCGGCCGGCGGGGCGGCCGAACCGCCACCGCCTGCCGGCCCGTGACCCTCCGCCCAACCGCCGGGGGCGGGAGACGTACGCCGTCTGCCGCCCCCGGGGTCCACCCGCGAACCCAGGACCTGCCTCGTTGACTGATCCTTCCGCCGCGCCGGTGACGGTGAAGTTTCCGCACCGGTCCCGCCGCGGCATCCTCCTGGGGCTCTCGCTGCCCCAACTCGTCCTCGTCTCCAGCACGCTGGCGCTGCTGCTGATGGCGGTGGTGACCACCGGGCTCCTCGGCGCCATCGTCCTGGCCCCGCTGTGGGCGGCCTCCGCTGCGCTGGTCGCGGTGCGCCGGCACGGCCGCTCCCTGATCGACTGGGCGCCGATCGTCGCCCGCTACGCACACCGCCGCCATACCGGGCAGACCCTGTGGCTTGCCCGGCCCGTCACCCGGCCCCGGCGCGACGGCATCCTGCACCTGCCCGGGGCCGCCGCCGCCCTGGCGGTGGTCACCCCCGGCGACTCCGCCAACGGTGCCGCGGCCGTGCACGATCCGCACCGGCACACGTTGACCGCCATCGCCCGCGTCACCGGCCCCGCGTTCGTCCTCCTCGACCCCGCCACGCAGAACCAGCACGTGACCGGCTGGGGACGCGCCCTGGCCGGGATCGCCCGGAGCGGGCACATCGCCGCCGTGCAGGTGCTGGAGCGCACCGTCGCGGACAGCGGCGACGGCCTCGCCCGCCACTTCACCCGCAACGGACAGGCGCAAGCACCGGTTGCCGGGCAGATCTACTCCGAACTCCTCACCTCCGCCGGCCCCGCCGCCGCCCCTCACGAGACCTACCTCGCCGTCTCCCTCGACCTCAAAGCCGCCCGCCGTCTCATCGCGCAGGCCGGCGGAGGGCTGACCGGCGCGTTCACCGTCATGGCGCAGACCACCACGTCCGTCGCCCAGGCCGCCCGCAACGCGGGACTGCTGGCCACCGGCTGGCTGACCGCACGGGAGATCGCCGCGGTCATCCGCACCGCCTACGACCCGAACGCGCTGGCCGCTCTCCAGCAGTGGTCGAGCACCGGCCGCGCCGAAGCCGAGCCCGCCGCGGCCGGGCCCGTCGTGCAGGTCGAGGAGTACGACCGCCTGGCCACCGACAGCGCACGGCACACCACCTACTGGGTGGAGAACTGGCCCCGCACCGAGTCGAACGCCGGATTCCTGCACGGGCTGATGTTCACCCCCGGCGTGCGGCGCACCCTGTCACTGATCTACATCCCGCAGGGCCTGCAAGCCGCGCTCCGGGACGTCCAAAGGAAGAAGGCCGCGATCATCGCCGACGCCAACGAGCGCGCCCGCCGCGGGCAGGTCGACAGCGAGGAAGACTCCGTCGAGTACGCCGACGTCAAAACCCGCGAACGCCAGCTCCTCGCCGGGCACGCGGACGTGGCCCTGACCGGGCTGGTCACCGTCACCGCCGCCACCGACGCCCTCCTGGACACCGCCTGCGCCCAGATCGAAACCCACGCCGTCACCGCCGGCGTAGACCTGCGGCGCCTGAACTACCAACAGCCCGACGCCTTCACCATCACCGCGCTGCCGCTGGCCCGCACCGCCCTGTGATCGCCGGCGTTCCCCGGCGCTTCCGCCAGAGCCCGCCAGGAGCACTGCTTCCGCCACCGCCCCCCGGGGGGGGCGACTTCTACCCGCGCCCCCTGGGCTCGGGCAGGAAGGACCATCATTGACCCTGCGCCCGCCTCCCGACGATGCGTACCCCTACCTGCGCGCCGCGAGCGCCGGAATCCGCCACCACACCCGCGCCCAGAAACACACCGACCCGGCACCGCCAGCGGGCCGTCCGCACCTTGACGTGCTGCACGCCCACCTGACCACCGTGCACCAGCTCCTGGACCACCTCGCCGAGACCACCCGGCCCGGGCACCCGGCGGCCGGCCGCCGTCTGGCCGCCGCGCACACCCGCCTGTGGCAAGCCGCCGCCGAACTCCACGACGCCTTCCACCTGCTGCCCAGCCACACCGCGGCAGACGACACCGAGGCCCGCACGTGCCGTCCGGAACGGCTGCCCGAAGGGCCGCCGGTGCTCACGATCTGCCAGCGGCACCTCGCCGCCGGGCACAGCATCCGCCGCAAGACCACCCCCGCCGACCACCGGCAGCCCCGCACCACCAGCTGCACGCGATGAACCACCGGCCCGCCCGGCGCGCCGTCCGCGCCTCCGCCTCACCGCTGTTCACTCCCCACGGGACCGACCGTGCCGGCCGCAAGGCAGCCCGCCGCCGTCTCGCCGAAGCCACGGCCGAGGTACGTGCCCAGGCCGGCATCCAGCAGACGGAACCCGCGTCGGCCGGGAGCGAGGCGGCGGTCGCGCTCTACCCTCCAAGTGGGCGCCCCGGGCCCGCCTCTGCCCGCAACAACCGGCTGAAGCTGCCCGCCCACCGCATGACCACGGCCGTGGCCGCAGGTGCGTACCCCTTCCTCGCCGAGGGGGGCCTGGGCGCCGACGGCATCTACATCGGACGCGATGTCCACGCCGAGGCCAGCTTCGTTTTCGACCCCTTCGAGCTGTACGGCAAGATCGCTGGCTTCACGAATCCGAACCTCATGCTGGCCGGGGTGATCGGCCAGGGAAAGAGCGCGCTGGCCAAAAGCATCGCGCTGCGCTCCGTCGCCTTCGGATACCGCGTCTACGTCCCCTGCGACCCGAAAGGCGAATGGACTGCCGTCGCCACCGCTTTGGGCGGCCGGACCGTCGCGCTGGGGCCGGGGCTGCCCGGCAGGCTCAACCCCCTGGACGCCGCTCCGCGGCCCGACGGCGTCTCCGAGGCGGACTGGGCCGGCGAGATCCGCAAACGGCGGCTGCTCCTGCTGGGCTCCCTGGCCCGCACCGTCCTGGGCCGGGACCTGATGCCCATGGAACACACCGCCCTGGACATCGCCCTCGACCACACCGTCGCCCACGCCGCCGGCACCCGCCGGCCACCGCTCCTCGGCGACATCGCCGCCGCCCTGACCAACCCCGGCGCACTCGACGAACCCGAGACCGGGTCGGGGCACCTCGCAGAAGCGGCCCGTGACCTCGCCCACGCCATGCGCCGCCTGGTCCACGGGGACCTGGCCGGCATGTTCGACGCCCCCTCCACCGTCGCCTTCGACGCCGCCGCGCCGATGCTGACGATCGACCTGTCCCGGCTCGGCGGCACCGGCGACGACACCGCCCTCGTCCTGGCGATGACCTGCGCCTCCGCCTGGATGGAAGCAGCCCTGGCCGACCCGCACGGCGGCCGGCGCTGGATCATCTACGACGAAGCCTGGCGCCTGATGCGGCACGTCGGCCTGCTCCAGCGCATGCAGGCACAGTGGAAACTCAGCCGCGGCCTCGGCATCGCCAACATGCTGATCATCCACCGGCTGTCCGACCTGCTCACCGCCGGCGACACCGGCTCCCAGGGCCGTGCCCTCGCGGAGGGCCTCCTCGCCGACTGCTCCACCCGCATCATCTACCGCCAGGAAACCGACCAACTGCTCACCGCCGCCACCCTCCTGGGCATGACATCCGTCGAAACCGACGCCGTCTCCCACCTGGGCCGCGGCCGGGGCCTGTGGAAAGTCGCCGGCCGCAGCTTCATCGTGCAGCACCTCCTGCACCCCCACGAACTGGCGCTGTTCGACACCGACGCCCGCATGCACTGAAAAAACCCCGTCGGTTCGCGCCTATCACGCCCTCATTCCCCTGAACCCAAGGATGGTGTCCCGATGAATGGGCTATCCCGTCGCCTCCACGAGGCACGGCCTGACCGAGCACGTTTCCTCAGACCAGTTGGGGGCACGCTGGGACTGGCGATGTTCAACGTTGTACATCACTGACGAGGACATGGAGCGGAGGCCCGCGTTGAGCGACAGGAACCCTGACGAACCTGACATACGCAGGCGCACGATGCTCGCCGGGATCACCGGAATCACCGGTGCGCTGACGCTGGGCACGCCTGCCCGGGCGGCGAGGAAGGGGCCGGAGCGACCGGTCAACATCCTGTTCGCGATCGCGGACGACTGGGGCTACCCGGACGCCGGCGCCAACGGTTCCCCGGCCGCGAGGACGCCGACGTTCGACCGGCTCGCCGACGAAGGCGCGCTGTTCACACGCGCCTTCTGCGCCGCCCCCTCGTGCACGCCGTCCAGGAACGCGATCCTCACCGGCCAGGCGCCGCACCGCCTGGGGGCAGGTGCGAACCTGTGGTCCGAACTCCCGGCCACGTACGATGTGTACCCGGACCTCCTCCAGCAAGCGGGCTACCGCGTCGGCAGGATGCGCAAGGGCTACGGCCCCGGCGTGTTTCCGCAGTGGCCGCACGACCCGGCGGGCCCGGGCTTCCCGTCATTCGGCGAGTTCCTCGACCAGCAGCCGGAGCAGACGCCGTTCTGCTTCTGGCTCGGCTCCTCCGATCCGCACCGGCCGTACGACCCCGAGCTGGGCGAGCAGTCAGGCATCGACCCGGCCGCCGTGGATGTCCCGCCCTATCTCCCGGACACGCCGGAGGTCCGCGCCGACATCGTCAACTACCTGGCCGAAGTGCAGCGCTTCGACCGCGAGGTCGGCGATGCCCTGCGGCTCCTGGACGAGCGCGGACTCGCTGGGAACACCATCGTGGTGATGACCGGCGACCACGGCTGGCCCTGGCCACGGGCCAAGGCCAACACCTACGACGCCGGCACCCGCGTGCCGCTCGCGATCCGCTGGCCGGGCCGGGCCACCCCCGGCACGGTGATCGATCGCCTGACGCTGCTGAGCGATCTCGCTCCCACCTTCCTCCACGCCGCCGGGCGGCCCGTACCGGCGGCGATGACCGGGCAGTCGCTGCTGCCGGCCCTCTCGGGCACGGCTGCCCCGCGCGAGTTCGTCGTCGTCGAGCGCGAGCGACACGCCAGGGCCCGGGAGGGGAACCTCGCCTACCCCGTCCGCGCACTACGTACGGACAGGTGGCTGTACATCCGCAACTTCTTCCCGGAGCGCTGGCCCGCCGGCGATCCGGACTTCGACCAGGGCCTGCAGGGGGTCTTCGGCGATATCGACGCGGGACCCACCAAGACGCAGCTCCTTGAGAACCGGCACAGGCCGCAATTCGCGCGGACATTCGAGCTGGCCACCGGCAAGCGGCCGAAGGAGGAACTCTACGACCTCGCATCAGACCCGCACAGCCTGAAGAACCTGGCGGACGATCCGCGGCAGGCCGCGGTGAAGACCCGGCTCCGGAAGCAGCTCCAGAACTGGATGCTCCGCACCGACGACCCGCGCGTCACCGCCCCACGGACCGACTTCTGGGACAAGGTCGAGTACTTCGGCTAGGGCCGAAACTCGGACCTTGTCGGCTAGCAGGGGCAGTGCCAGAAGCGGGCGGGCGAACGGCCGTGCCTGGGCCACAGGAGCGTCGTCCGGTGCGTCCAATCGGCACAGAGCCTGCGCGCCAGATAGCGCGGGACTCGGCAAAGCACCAGGCCCGCCACAGCAACTGGGAAACCACCGAGTACGAGTTCGGCGGCAAGACCCGCCGCGAGCCGAAGCCCGCCGCCGCTCGCCCGCCGCCAGCGCCCCGAACGCCCCTCGCGCGGTGGAGCGGCCGTAGGCTGCCAGGGCGATCTCCCCGGCGCGCAAGGGACCGTCGCCCGCCTGGCCACGACTCCCGTGCAGTTGCGTCACATCCACGCCCCGGCAGCGGCGAAGACATGCTCGCCCACCAGTCGATGACGGCATCCCGCCCGCCTGGATGACGTACGCAAGCAGCGCACCGCCGACGATCTCGACCGCGTCGCGCAGGGACGCGGTCGAGATCGACTCGCCGGGCATCCTGCAGAACAGCGCCCTGACCCTGGACATCCTGGCCGCCCGCCGCGCCGAGGCCGTCGAGCACCTCAGAGACCTGATCCACACCTACCAGCACACAACTACCGCCGGCACCCCTCAGTACCGGCCGCCAGCGAAGACAACCGTGCCGACCCGCGGTACCTCCGCCGCCTCACGTTCCGCCGCCATACCGCGCCGTCCCCGACCCCCTGCCCAGGTACCCCATGCCCCCGCACCGCCCCGAACTCGCTACCTTCGCCCGGGCCGTGGCCGACCGGCTTCCCGGCCACTGGACCAGCCGGCTCAACCCCGCCAGAACCGGCCCGGAGTACTTCGCCACTCTCCAACGGCTATGGGACGAAGCCGGCCATGCCGCATCCCTCATCGAGGAGTACGTCCACGTCGACGATGCGGTGATGCACGGCCCCGGTGAACAGCAGTTGTACGTCACCCACCGGCCCCTGCGGACTCGCGAACTCGTCATCGCTCCCCTCGCTCCTGACGACGACGCGATCCTGGAGCACCACTTCGACTGCATCGACGGACCCAGCGGCATCACCGTGCCCGCCGATCCGGTGCGCGCCGCGGCGCTGATCGCCCGGCGGCTCCTGCCCACCTACTGCGCAGCCCTGAAGGCTCTGCGGCGCAACTGCGCCGAACGGCCCGACCCGCCCCGGCTGCCGGCGCCGTCCCCGGTCCGCAAGACCGTGACCCTGACCTGGTATCCCGACGGGACCTTCGGGGCGCCGTACACGAGCGTGCCGCCCGAGGTCCGCGCCACGCTGTTCATGGCCGGCTTCTGCTACTTCCCGCACCGGGATGCTTTCGTCCTGTCCGCCGCGTACCCGGCAGACGAACAGGCCCGGCGCCTCCGCTCGGTCGCCCACGCGCTGACCTCAGCGGGCATCGGCGTGAACCTCCGCCGCAGCGGGAACCCCGCGGAGCCGGCCGCGACCCCACCCCCGGGCGGGGGCCCGCACCCTCGCCGTGCCCGCTGAGTACCCTCCGGCCGACGTACGCAACGCGGTCCACCAGCTGCGCACCCTCGCCGAGCGCACCCACCACACAGCCGATGAGGTGCCCTTCCCCGACCCCTACCACCCTCCGCGCCTGTGCGACCTCCACGACAGCGCATTCGCCATCGCGCGCCTGCTCACCTACCTGGTCCACGACGCGGAAATGACCCGCATCACCGGCGCGGGCGGCAGGCGAACCGCCCTCGACCGGTTCGTGATCACCGAGCTGACACTGGCGGCTGCCTCGACGGGACGTGCCCTGGCCGCGCTCAGCGAAGTGATCGCCCCGGCCGGAGCCCGGGCGATCGACGACACTGCGCCGTTCGACGCCGTGGGGAACCGGACCAAGCGGGCCACGCCCGTCGAACTCGACTGGATCCAGGCCGCCCACGCCCACCTCGCGGCCACCTCCCACCGCCTCCACCAGGCCGCGGACCACCTGCACACCCTGCAAGCCCCGCCGGTCCCAGCCGCCGCTGCCCCTCCCGCGCCACACCGCCCAGGGCCGGCCCGCTCCCCCTGACCACCACCCCGACCCGGAGACTTCTTGTTCTCGCACCCCGACTTCGAGGCTTACGACAACGTCGGCCGTGACACCGAACAGATCGAGGCCGCCAAACACCACACGACCACCCGTCTCGACCTGATCACGTGGGCCCAGGCCGACGCCGCGCCGTTCCTGGCCGACCACCCGCTCCCCGGCAGCGCCCTGCCGGAACTCGACCTGCCCGCCTACCGCTCGGCACTGGCAGCAGCCCAGAGCCCGGCCGAGGTCAGCGCCGTCACCCAGCACCTGCTGGATGCTGCCGCACCCGTGCTGCAGGCCGTCAGTGACTGCCTGGTCGAGGCCGCCCAGTGGCGCAACCGGCACCGCGACGCCCCCGCGGGCTCCCCGCCCAAACTGTTGATGGCCGCAGCCAGCCGGGCCCGAGACGTGCTGGCCGTCGCGGACGAAGCCGACCTCGCCAGGCTGCGCGCCGAGTACGACCCCGCACCAGCCCCCCGTCCCCCTTCTCCGGCACCGGGCCGGCCGTCGGGGCTCCCTCCGGCTTCGCCGGGTGCCCCGTCCGGCGGCCAGACACGTGGACGGTAGACCCAGGTGGCCACGCGCTCCTTCATCGCCCGCCCCACCGACACCGGATACGCCGGCGTCTACGTCCACTACGACGGCTACCCCAGCGCACGCCTGCCGCTTCTCCTCACTAGCTGCCGCTACCGCTTCAACGGTGACGTCGAGGCCCTGGCCGGCTACCTCATCGACGACCTGCCGGATTCAGCCTACGGATGGGATGTACTCGGCGCCGGCCTCCTCCGCGGCGCTCCGGAAGAACTGCGTCACGCGCTGACCGGCGGCGACGAGTACCCCAGCCGCACGCTCGACAACGTGATCGACCCCAGCGGTGCGCCAGCGGCAGGCCGCTTGGTCACGCCGAGCACCACCGGCGGACTGGACTGGGGGTACGTCCTGCACCCGCACGGCATCGAGGTCATCAACCTGCACACGGAAGACCGGCACCGCGGGCCGATCGTGGACTGGCGCACCGACCCGAGGACCGCGTTCAGCGACTTCCACCAGCTCTGGAAGCCCGGCCGTCCGCCCGCCGTACGCACCCGCCCCGCGTCGCCCCCGGTAGCCACCACCCCGGCCGGACCGCACCCCGCCGGCCAGCGCACCTCCCGTCCCTAGCGCCGTCCTCTGGAGAAACCCTGTCCGCGTCCGACCCCGCCAAGATCACGGTCGTCATCGCCACCCGGGCGCAGCCCGACCGGCTGGACTACCTCACCGCCATGCACGCCAGCCTCACCCGCCAAAGCGTGCCCTGGGAAGCCGTGATCGCCTTCGACGGCGCCGACCCCGCCCGCCTGCCCGAGCCACTCACAGCCGACCCGCGTGTACGGCCCCTGCCTCTGCCGCGTCATGTCGGCGCCGCGTGCGCCCGCAACCTCGCCCTCAACGAGGTCACCACCGAGTTCGTCAACTGGGCTGATGACGACGACGAGTTCACCGACGAGGCCATGGCCGTACGGCTGCGCGCCCTGGAGGGCGCCGGGGTGGGCTGGTGCGCGGGATACAGCGAAGACCTCCACGAGGACGGCTCCACCACGCTGTGGCGGTGCCCCACCCCGCCCGGCCGGCACCAAGCGGGAGACGTCTGGCGGTTCTGGCCCGACCCGTCGGACACGATCCCGCTCGGCCCGACCACCATCCTCGCCCGCACCGACCTGGTTCGCGCGGCGCCCATGGGTGGCCTCGTCCAAGGCGAGGACTATTGCGCGCTGGCGGTGACGTGCCTTGCCGACGGAATCCTGCTGCCCGTCCCCGTCTACCGCTACCGCAAGCACGCGGGCCAGATGACCGTCCAGGACTCGTATCACCAGCTGGAGCCGCCCGCCCGGCAATTCGCGCACCGCCTCGGCGCCAGCCTGAGCAAGGCCGTCAACACCCGCCAGACGGCGCCCACCAGGTCGCCCGCCGGCCGCCGCTCGAAGACCGCGATGCGCACCCAGCCGCCCCAGCACCGCTCCCGGCCCACTGCCGGCGCACCACAGCCCCGGGCACCGAACTGAGCACCACGCCTCCGTCCCCCAGACCCGAATCAGGGGCCGGAGTCGTCCACCCGCCACCGCTTGCCGCACCAATCGCAGCGCATCTTGCGCACCGCCCCCACCCGATGAACGCGCCCGAGTCTCCATGGAGTACACCCATCCACACCGCCCGCCGCGCCCTGCCCCTGCTCGTCTGTGCCGCGTTGCTCTCCGGGGCTGCCAGCGCCTGCAACAGCGGCGGCGACGCCCCGACCGCGAAGACGAACCCCACCACGCCCGCCGCGCCGAAGCCGGTGCCCGCGCTCAGTGACGCGCAGGCCCATGCCGTCATCACCCACTACTCGAAGATCAACAACGAGGCCACCGAGCACCGTGACCGCGCTCTGCTCGACACCGTCGAACACGGTCCGATGTACGCGATGTCCGTCTCCGACTACACCGAGACCGAGGGCCTGCCCAAGGCCGACCGCAAACCGTACAAGCCGTGGTCGTACGACACCTCCAGCGCCAAGCTGTACATCCCGCGCTTCACCGCCGGCCAGGACCGCTGGTTCGCCGCCGCGCTCTCCGGCGAGAAGGGCAAGGACCCCAGCCGCATCGCCGTCTTCGCCGAGCAGCCGAAGGACAAGCGGTGGGAGCTGGTCTCCGTCGTCGACCTCAACAGCACGACGCTGCCGGACGTCGCCCTCGACAAGGACGGCTACGCCTTCGCGGTCGCCGCCACCGGCAACAAGCACCTCGCGGCCGACGCCGACATGCTGCGCACCGCGGTGATCGACAATTTCGCGACCGGTGGACGAACACCGGCGACAAGGTTTTCCACCCGACAAAGGCCAGCAAGCAGCAGATCAAGGTCCACGACGAAACGACCGGCAAATTCGGGGAGTCGGGCACCACCTCCTTCGCCGCGGGGGCCAACCGTTTCAAGGACGCCTACGCGCTGGAGACCGCCGACGGCGGCGCACTGGTGCTGTTCGCCCACACGCACAGGCAGACCGACGCCGTCGCGCACTCCGGGCTTCAGATCAACCCCGACAAGGACGACAACGCCTGGCTGCACGGCATCCCGCGCACGTCCGTGACCTACACGTTCGTCTGCATCGACGCCGCCACCGTGCCGGCGAAGGCGGCCCCATCCCGCCTGATCGGCTACACGTGCGCCCGCACCGATGCCTCCGGCCCGCCCGTCGCCTCCGCACCGACGGACCGCGCATAGCCGCACGGAGGGCTACCGCGAGCCAGTTCGCCGCGGCGCTTCAGACCGCGCGGGGCCGGGAGATCGCCGCCCGCCTTGCCGCCGCCGGCCGGCAGCTCGGCTTCCTGACCGGCGAAGTCCGCGAGGCAGCCGAGGACCTCGCCGCCACCGTCGCGGTGCTCCCGCCGCACCGCACCCCCCAGCCGCACCTCGGCCAGCGGCCAGCCGTGCAGACCACCGCCCCCGCCGCACCGGCACCTGCCTCCACGCCCGCACCCTGCCGCTAGAACCCCTGCCGAGAGAACACCCGTTGTCCTTGACCACACCCGCTGCACCGCGCATCACCTACGGCGCGGTGCTGGGCAGCCCGTACGTGGCCCGGCTCCTCGGCGCCACCCTCGTCGGCCGCCTTCCCAACGGCATGGCGCCGGTCGCCATCCTCTGGTGGGCGGTCGCAGCCGACGGCAGCCTCGCCTTCGCAGGGCTGCTCAGCGCCGTGTACGGGCTGGCGGCCTCACTGGCCCAGCCGGTCAAGGGCCGCCTGATGGACCGCCACGGGCAACCCGCCGTGCACCTGCCGGCCGCGCTGGCCAACTCCACGCTCCTGGCAGCCCTACCCCTGACCGGCTCCTACGGCGGGCCGACCGCCGCCACGGCGGTCGTCGTGGCCGCCAGCCTGACCACACCCGCCCTGGAAACAGGACTGCGGGCCCTGTGGCCGAGCGTGCTGCCCGACCCCGGTCTGCGGCATGCCGCGCTCGCGCTGGACACCGGCTCACAAGGACTGCTGTACATCGTGGGACCCCCACTGGCCGCCGCCCTCACCACCACCCACAGCCCAGCCCTCGCGCTGACCGCCACCGCCGCGCTCGGCCTGCTCGGCGCCGTCGTCGTCGCGTCCGCGCCGCCGACGCGCCGCTGGCGCCCGGCCACCGCCGCCGGCCCGGCGGCCGAAACGGCGCGGCGACTGGCCAACCCCGGCCTGGTGCTGCTGTTCGTCGCCCTGACCGGCATCGGGTTCGCCATCGGCGCCATGAACGTGTGGGCGCTGGCGATGGCCGAGCGCCACCAGCAGGGCATGCTGTCGGGCACCCTGCCTGCCGCGTTCTCGGCCGGCAGCTTCCTCAGCGGCCTCGTCTACGGACGCCGCACCTGGCCCGGCACCACCACCATCCGACTGACCGCTGTCACCGCGGGATTTCTGGCCGGGTGGCTCCCGCTGCTCGCCCTGCCGGGTCCGTACGCGGCGACCGCCGCGGTCGTGCTGCCCGGTGCGTTCCTGACCGTCGTGATCGCCTGCGCCTTCGGTGCGACCGACACGCTCACCCCCGCGGGCCGTACGAGCGAGGCGTACGCGTGGCTGCTGCTGTCGATCGGCACCGGCGCCTCCGCCGGCACCGCCCTGGCCGGCCGCCTCGCCGAGCAGCCCTTCGCCGGCGCCTCACTTCCCGCTGCCGGCGCGGCGTTCGCGCTGGCCGTCCTGCTCACCGCCCGCCGCCTGGCCCTCCCCGTCGACCGGCCACGCCGCGGCCGGCACCGGCGCCCAGCGTGGGGCCGGCACCGGGCCCAGTGACCGCCCGGCCCGGTGCCCCGCCCCCATGTTTCCGAACTGCTCTGAGGAGATTCGTGGATGGCCGTTGTTGGTACACCCGGCTATCAGATCGTGCGGAAAGGCGAGTCAGGTAGCTGCGGGGCGGTGAGGCACGCCCTGGAGCATGTCGGCAGGCATTGCGCCGTCACGAGCCCACCCCTGAGTTCTCGGGCGGCAAGGATATCGGCGGGGAGTTGGGGTGCGCCCCGCCGATCGCACATCTCTGCTGGCGGTCAGGAGTAGGTGAAGCCGCTGATCCTGGTCATGCTCCCGGCGTCGTCGATCAAGACGACGTTCACCGCGCCGGCCGATCCGGCCGGGGTCTTCACCCGTAGTTCGGGCGCGGAGACGATCTGCACCTCGGTGTCGGCCGTAGAGCCGAAGTTGACGGCGGAGGTGCCGTCTAGTTCGGTGCCCTTGATGGTGACGGTGGTGCCGCCGGTGGCTGGGCCGGTCGCCGGGCTGACGGATGCGATGGTCGCCGTGGCGAAGAGTCGGTCGATCTCGGATTGGAGGACAACGGTCCCGGCTTCGTACAGCAAGCGCCGTATTGAGCCTTCGGGTCGGCCGTCGCCGGGCCCGTACGGCACGCTCTGGTAGACGTCCTCGGTGATGCGCTTGAGAGCGTCGCTGACGGCGGCTGCCGGGAACGCCGCCTTCGTGATCCGCTGCCCGTTCTCCCTGAAGACGCCCATGGGTGCCCTTCCTCGTCGTGGCGGGGCAGTATGCAGCACGCCCGCCACTTGGGTCGCCTCCCGCGTGCGGCGGAGGAACGCCTGCATGAAGACGCCCCAAATGATCAGCGCGCGCAGGTCCGTCCGGGGACAGACCACCCATCGACAAAGGTGTATCCAGGAGGAAGGTCTTCTCCAGTCACCTCCTTGTACTTCGCCCGCTTGGCCGGGCTTGCGCGCTGGCCAGGGGGGAGCTTCCGCCGGAAGTCCTCAACACCATAGGGACCGGGGGGTTGACGAGACCCGGCCGTGGCTTCGGGGGGAGAGGCAGGCTCGGAACCCTCGTGGGCATCCCGCCTCTCGGCGAGACTGGCGACCACGCCGGCGAAGGCCAGGCCAATGGCGCCGACGGCGAGAATCTTCGGCTTCTGCTTCTTGCACCAGTCTCTCACGGACTCGGCGAAGGAGGTGGGCTCGCCGTCCTCGGGGTTGGCCTGGTCGTTGACCTCGGAATGCTGGTCGGAAGACTTCACATGCAGAGACCTACCGGACCCAACGCACGGCTGTCAGGCGATTACTCGAAATCCCTCGATCAGGTTCAGTATCACCGCAGCCGTCACGTTGTTGAGAAGACCTCAGCCTCGATCCACCGCATGAGTTAGGAACTCCCATCCGCAGGTCGGCGGGCAGTTCTTCGAATCCGGGTCTACCCGAACCGACCAACACGCGGTGGAACGAGGTTCACTGCTTCCTGCGTTGAAGGGCGCGCCTGATGCTCTCCTTTTCGTCGTTGTCACGCACATCGGTGTCGTCCTGCTGATTGTGCGCAGGCGTGTTAAGTGCGCTTCGTCGCCAGTTGTCGCCTACCGCGTCGCTATGCTTGTGCACGGCGTCCGGTTGCACAGGACCAGGCGCAACCATGAGCGTGTAGTCCTCTACCGGTTCGAATGTGACGCCGTCAGGTGCGGTGTCCCGGCCGCGTGCATGGCAGCGCACTCGGTACGGGCCTGGACCGAAGGGTGTGAGGACTACCAGGCTGGGTGCGTCTTCCATCAGGCTGCTGATGCGCATCTGCCCGGTGCGCGTTTCGATGCTGTGGTCGATGACTTCGTCCCAGCCGTCTGTGTGTGGCTGGGGCAATGATTCTCGGTAAATCTCGACAGTGACGGATACGTCGCCGCTGCTGATACCCGTGCAGATCACTGCAATGCCCGGTTCGGAGAAGATCAGGCCGTTCAGGGGTCGGAACGCGGGCTGATCCCAGTGTCCTGGGTCTGCCAAGTGGAACACCCGGTAGTTCACCGGGACCAGTCCGCTCGCTGCTCGGATCGGTGCAGTCATGCGTTCATGCTACGCACCGGGCGCGATCCAGACGAAGAATGGATCTTTCTCGATCACTCGGTTATTCCGGTAGAAGCTGCTCAGGTACCCGCCGCCGGAGCTGTTCTGCCCCTCAGGGATCATGCAGGCGCTCCAGCCATTCGGGCCGCTGCCTGGGCCGAGAGCCGGGATCTGGCACCAGTCGAAGGTACGGCCCGGGTGCGGTGGATTGGGTGCCGTCGAGGTGAAGGCGCCCTGCCAGCTGGAACGGAACGGGTACTCGTCACAGCTGTAGCCGGCTGGGCGGGGGTAGCCGCCATCGGCCTCCTGTGGGCAGGCGGTGTTGCCGTTCCGGCGGGAGAGCGTAGTGTCGGTCAGCCGGGTCAGGGGGGTCTGCTGGTATGCGCCGGGCAGTCCGGAGGCCAGGGCATCGCGCAGGTGGCGGGCAAACGCCGGGTTGCCTTGCGCGCTCGTCACCTGGAAGACCGGCTCGTAGTCGGGGAAGACGCAGCCGACAGAACTCAAGCCGGGAGTGGCGTTGTCACACCGGGTCTCGGCTGGGGGGGTGAAGGCGGCCGGAGTGGTGGGCGGGAATCCCGTCTTGGTGAAGAAGCGAGTGAAGGGGGTGGTGGCGGTTCCTGTGGACCCAGGACTGCTGATCGTGGAGTCGAAGAACATCTCAGCAGTCGCATCACTCGTGAGGCTGAGCACCTGGGATGAGAAGCCCTCTCCGGTAGTGGTGCAAGGCCCATTGCAGATGGCTGCGCCCTGCACATAGATGTTGGAGGTGTCGCCGACCGCAGAGGTGGCGCTAAGTTCCATCTGGTATGCCCAGGCGTTCAGGCTGTCGTCCGTGTACGTGTAGGAGTACTGGACGAATCGAAGCGTGCCGACGGGGCCTCTGTCGGTATAGAAGGTGAGGACCCGCGAGGAGATGTCGCACTGCTGTGTGCGGGTGTACCACCATCCGGTGAACGCGTTGTCCAAGCACCACTGGGGTAGCGGCCTGATTGCGCTCTTGGTGGAGACGTTACTCCTGGCTTTTACCGCAGCCTTGTCGGCTGCGGAGGGGGTGTTATCGACACGCTCACATACTGCGACGCTCTGTCCTTTGCGGTCGGTTCCCTCTGTACAGCGATCTTGCTGGGAGACGGAGGAACCGCCCAGGGCTTTACTCGGGAACTCGCGGACGGATCTATACTCCTCTCCCGATGAGTCTCCGCGCGCCTCCCGGGATGCGGGAGGCGCGTCGGCTAATGCGGGGAGAGCTGGCGCGGAAAGTAACGCCAGTAATGCAGCCATGAGCAGTACAAGGTAACTGCGTTTCACGGTCATCCCCTTCACTTGTGGAATGCGAATCGCGGGAGCTTGCGGATGACGGAGATTGGGGCATGCCTGTACAGATCGGCAACATTACCAGCCATTTCGGCAAGCAAACAACGACAGATGGCTTGGATTGAGCCAGTGAACGCGGCTGTGGCAAGAGCATTGGATCGGAAGAAATGCAGGTAGGCGCCGCAAGAAAGACAGCGGAAATTGATGAATGTTGGCCGAATCCCGCATTGTCAGAAACGGCAGTCAGGCTGCACAGCTTGAACTTTTAGACACCGAAGGTTGTAACGGTCCTTGATCCCTGCGGTACGACCGGAGCATCCGTTCGTGGTCCAGCCACGCACCGTTGATGTGCTGGAAGCTCCGGGCCCGCCTCGCCTTCGCCCAACACCCCACCGCTTTCCCGCCACCACCGATAGGAGATCCGCCTTGCCCGAAGCACCAGCAGAGTCGTTCATGACGATCCGGCACACCATCACCGGCGAGATCACCACCACCGGCTACAACGCCGCCGCCCGGCGGATCCTCCTCCAGGCCGGCTTCGAAGAGACGCCAGGCTGCGCCTGCCGAGCGACGGAACCCGGTACGGAGCGGACGCACGGGCCTGCTGGGCAGCCGGCGAGCTGCTCGTCGCCGGCCATCCCCTGCACCTGGGCCGAGCCCTGGGTCGGCCGGTGAGCGCCGACGGTAAGCCGCGGTTGGCCCGGTCGCCGGTGTCGGCACAGTCCGTGATCCGCTCCGAGAGCGGCCAGCCTCTCCAGCGCATCGCCCGCACCCGCACCTGTTGAAGGGGCCTCGTTTTGACCACTCCCGGAACGCCTGCCCGTCCAGCGCGCACCAAGGGCGGCGAACTACGGGCCAAGGTGGCCCGACTGCTGGCCGACCGGCCGGCGGACACGCTCACCATCGGGGACATGGCCAGGCAGCTGGGCCACTCCCACGGCGCCGTCCGCAACGCCGCCCTCACCCTGGTGCGGCGCGGCGAGGCCGACCAAGGCGGCACCGGACAACCGGAGTTCCGCGCGAACGCGAAAACCGCCGCAGCCGCGCAGACCGCTGTGATCAGCCCACCGGGCACCCACTCTCCCCGCGCCCGGGCGGCCGCGGCCCGCACGACCATTCCCGCAGCAGCCACGCCCAGGCAGACCGGCCCGATCCGCCGCGCGGGGGGCCAGGTCTACCACCCCCGGGAGCTGGCCGATCTGCCCGACGTCGAGGCGTTGAATCGCTTGCGCGACGCCGACGTGCCGGTGCTGCTCTACGGCCCTCCGGGCACCGGCAAGACGAGTCTGGTCGAGGCGGCGTTCGCGGACCTGCTCACCGTCGCCGGTGACGGCGACACCACGGTCGGCGACTTGATCGGCGAGTACACACAGGACGACGCGGGTGCCTACGTCTTCCAGTACGGTCCGCTGGTCACCGCGATGACCGAGGGCCGCGCCCTGCTGATCGACGATGCCACCTTGATCTCACCGAAGGTCCTGGCGGCGCTGTATCCCGCGATGGACGGGCGCAGGCAGATCCAGGTCAAGGCCCACAAGGGCGAGACCGTCAAGGCCGAGCCGGGCTTCTACGTGGTGGCGGGCCACAATCCCGGCGTCCACGGGGCGGTGTTGACGGAGGCGCTCGCGAGCCGGTTCAGCGTGCAAATCCAGATCGGCACGGACTATGACCTCGCCCTGGCGCTGAGGATCGATGCCCGGGTGGTCCGGGTCGCCCGACACCTCTCCCAGCAGGTCGAACTCGGCGAGCTGGGCTGGGCCCCCCAACTGCGGGAACTGCTCAGCTACCAGAGGACGGAGGCCGTCCTGGGCACCAAAGCCGCGCTCGCGAACCTGGTCGGCATCGCTCCTGTGGAGGATCGCGACGCCGTCGCCGCTGCCGTCATCAAGGTTGCCGGTGTCAAGGAGGTTGCGCCCCTCACTCTCGGCAAGCAGCTCTCCGCCTCGGCCGTCCTGCAGCCCCCGGGCAGCGCCGGCTCCGCGCACCGGGGCCGCTCGCGGTGAGCGTCCACCACCACGTCCAGTCCCCCGCCACCACGCCGGACGAGGACGCCGACCTCGCGCGATGGGACGACGACGGCGCCCCGCCCGCGCAACCGCGTTCCTCCCCGGACGCGTGGCTGCGCGTGGGAGCCGAACTCGGCGATCGGCTGGTCGCCCTCTGTGGCCGCCAGGACCTCCTGGTCACCTGCCGCCCCGGCACGCGCAGCGGCGCACCGGCCGCGTTCTTCCCCGCTCTGGGCGAGGTCGAGTTCGACGCCGGCCTGTTCGCCCCGCTTAAGCCCCACGAGATCCATCCGCGGATCGTGGGCGATGAGGAGCGGTATCCCGCCGCCTGGGGAGTGTTCGTCCACGAGGCCGCGCACGCGGCCCACTCCGTCTGGACGAAGACTGCCGGAGCGAACCCCCGTGTCGTCGAGGCCGCGCTCCTGCTGGAGGAGAGCCGTGTCGAAGGCGCACACCTGATCACGCGGCCCACGGACCGCACGTACCTGCGCACCAGTGCCCGAACCCTGATCATGCCCGACATCGCCCACCCCACCCTTCAGGGCATCGAGCACGCCGCCGCCGTGGCGGCCCTGGTCCTCGGCCGCCGTGACGTCGGCATCCTGGACGCCGGCGAGACCCGGGCCGTCGCCGATCTGTGCGAAAAGGTGCTGGGCGCAAACCTGCTGGCCACACTCACCCGCATCTGGACCGCAGCCCACCAGTGCGCCGACCACGACGCCACGACCATGCTCGCGCACGCTCAAGAATGGTGCGACGCTCTGGACACCTCGGCCCCCGCCCTGCCCGTGCCGGAGAACCTCACCGATCTACTGTCGGGCGCCGTGGGGGTCGTCATGGACAGCACGGCAGCCACCGACGCCGCCGACCTCGCGGCACAGGCCGCAGCGACCAACGCCATAGCCACCCGGTCAAGGGCACAGGCCAACGACCGTGCCCAGCAGGCCAGTCGGCGACGCCAGGCCGCCGCCACCGCGAGTTCCGTATTCAACTCCGGCGGCGCCACCGTCACCCCCGACGGCACACCGGCGCCCTACGCCACCCCGGTCACCGGCACCCGCAGGCCCACCGCCGCCGAGCAGAGTGCCGCCGCGCGCCTGAGCCGCGCCCTGCGTGCCGCCGCCTACCGCGAGCGGACCGAGGAGCGGACCACCAGCCCCACCCCGCCCGGCCGCCTCAACATGCGCGCGGCCCTCGCCCGCGACGCTCAGCGCGCGGCCGGGTCGGTCCCCACCGCAGAACCGTTCACCCACACCCGCCGCCGAAACTCCCCCACCCCACCGCTGCGTGCGGGTATCGCCGTTGACGTCTCCGGCTCCATGCGTGCCGCCTGCGCGCCCGTCGCGTCCGCAGCCTGGATCGTGGCACGCGCAGCAGCCCTGACCGACCCCGACTCCCGCACCGCCACCATCGCCTACGACACGCACCTGACCGCACTGACCCGACCCACCCACCGGGCACCGGAGCGCGTGACAACGTTCGATGCCAACGGCAGCGACCACAACCTCGGCGACGCCATCGACGCACTCGACCACGGCCTCGAACTCAGCCGCCCCGGCACCGGCCGCCTCCTCGTGATCGTCACCGACGCCCGGTACGACAGCGACGAAACCGCTCAAGCCGTCACCCGCGTCAAGCAGCTCACGACCGCCGGCTGCGCCGTACTCCAGCTCACCCTCACCGCCAAGTCCCGCCACTTGCCGGGGACCACCTTGCTGCACCTGCCCCAGCCCTCCAGCGCTCCCGTCGCCATCGCCACGGCGGCCACAGACGCCATCCGCAGGACACGCTGAGACGACGCAGAAGGCGGAAGCGTCCCCGAGACCACCGCCAAGCACTCCAGACCACCTCCGTCCGCCGCATGAGTCGTGCATCTGATGCACGCCCCCTCCGCAACGACGCAGGCCACCACCCCAACCGCCAACGAAAGGCACTCGATTTGAAGCCCCAGACCAGCAGCCCGACCTCGAATGTAACGCCCATCAAACGGAATTCCCCGGGGGTCCCTACGCACTGGACCGTCGAGCACTCCTGCACTCACGAGGTCGTCCACGACCTGTCCGACCGCCCGGCCGACCGGCGCGCGGGATTCGCCCGCTGGCTCGCCGAGCGGGACTGCCCCGACTGCTGGAAAGCAGCCCGTGACACCGACTCCGACTCCCGGCAGGAGTGGCTCACCGCCCGCCGCGCCGCCGAGCAGCAGGCCGCCGAAGACTGGACGCGCCGGTTCGACATGCCGCCGCTGGAAGGCCCGGAGAAGACGCTGGCGTGGGGTGAGCGCACCCGTCACCACCTGATGGCCGCCGCGTACACCGAGCTGGTCGTCGAAGGGACCTGGGAGGAGGCCGACTGGGCGGAGGTGGAGGACAAGGCGCGCTCGATCACCCGGGCCGGGTGGTGGATCGACCAGCGGGACGCCGACGGCTGTGACCTGCCCGAACTCCTTGACGCTGCAGGCGAAGACGACCGCGGGACGGAGAACCCGTTCCGCTGAGCGGGCCGGAACATAGCCGGTGATCGCCGGTTAGGCAAACCGGCGAATCTCCGGACCATTGTTCCTCCCGCCCCGTCTGCTTCGCGTGGAAGGAACCGCATGCCCGTGCCCCCGCCACCCACCTCGGTGCTCGTCCCGACGCCGGACCCGCTCACTCCCCACCGGGACATCACGGCCCAGCACTTCCGGGCCGGGGAAACGGTCGTCGTCTTGAAGGGCGTGGCCGGCGGCGAGCTGTGGGGAGATGCGATGCGGGTGGTCGCCCCGTCGTGGCACACCCCGACCGAGGAGAACGGCTGGCGGCTGCGCAACGCGACTGGCGGCGCGCAGTCCTATCTCACCGCCCACCCCCGCTACCTGCTGCACCTCTCACGCCGCTGCCCCGACTGCCTGATCCACCTGCGGGCCATGGAGGACACCTTCCTGCCCAAGTTCGCCAGCAGCGACGAGATCATCGACTGCGGCTGGTACACGATCAACGCCCTCAACTACCTGATCCACATCGCGGACAAGCGGAGCGGCTGGTGATCCCCCGCATCCACCAGCGCACCCACACCGCCGTCGAGCCCCTCGCCCAAGCCCTGGGGCGGCCGGTATCACCCGAGGACGGGCTGACCGAACACACGGTCGTCGCCTACTGGCCGGGCCTCGACGACTACACGCAGGACGACGAGCAGCGGACGTGGACGTCCGCGCAGTGGGCCGAGCACCTCGAAGACCCCTACGCGGACCACCCGTACGCCGCCAGCCGATACGGCGACCGCCACGCCATCTTCCACCTCGACGTCACGCTCGCCCCAGAAGACCGGACCCTCACCGGCCCCGAGTGGGCCGAAATTGCCCACCGCCTGGCCCGGGCCTCCGGGATCCAGATTCCGGGAAGCTCTCACGCACGAGAGTGCCGGTGGGTCGCCCTCCAGGCCCGGCCGGGACGGCTGGACCTGATCGCCAGCCTCATCCGGCTCGGCGGAGCCTGGTACAACCCGCCCGCCGATATCGCGCGGCGCGTCTCCGACGAGGCCCGGCGTATCGAGGCGGACCTGCGGCTGATCCCCGTCTACGACACCCCCCGAACCCGGTCCGGCAACCGCCCCGTGCCCACGGCGCAGACGCAGCTCGCTGCCGTCCTGGCCCAGCTCGCCGACGAACAGACCGGTCCGCTGGCCGCGGTGCGCGGCCTCGTGGAACACACCGCCCAGCGGATCACCCGCCGGCCGACCGCCGCCGGGACCGGCACGGCACACCGCCTGGAGCTGATCGCCCGCCGCATCCACGCCCTCCAGCAGGACCTGGATGCCACCGCACACGACATGACCCAGCCCACACCGGCCGTCACACCGGCTGCTGCCCGGCCGGCCGCACACCGATCACAGTAGGAGAAACGTTCCTTTGTCCACCGCCGGACAACTCCTGGACATCCGCCGCGCCCCGCATTCCGGTGAACTCCTCGCCCGCGGCGGCGACCGGGCCGCGCACAGCATCCTGCAGCGCACCGGATTCGTCGCCGTCGTCCGCGTCCACGAGACCTACCACCGCGCCCCCACCGGCCTGACCGAAGCCGACGAGGCCCGCCTGGGCACCGAAGCCGTCGCCCGGCTCCGCACTGCCGGGTACCGCGTCGAATGCGACGAAGCCTTCGACACCGACGCGCGTCCGGCCGGTTACCTCCCGCTGGGCGCCGGCGTCGCCCACCTCGCCGACCTCCTCCGCAAAGCCACCACCACCGCCGAGGCGGCCCACGTGCTCACCGAGGTGACCGCCCCGCACGACGGCGTCCTGGCCGCGCTGGACGACGTCCTCCTCGCCGCCGCCGAGTTCCACGACCACCTCGGCGACGCTGCCGACCCGCACATCGCGCGGCGCCTGCGCTACCTCGCCGACCACCACTTGCGCGCCGTGCGCACCGACCTGGCCTGGACCCGCGACGCGTTCGCCGACCGCCATGCCGCCCACCCCGGCCGCAGCACCTGCACCGAACAGGTCCCCGCCGGCGAGCCGGAGCGCTCCGCGGTGTGCGCATGCCCGCCGCCGTGCAGCGTGCCGCCGGCGCCGCCGGACATCGTCACGGTCCTGCGCCGCTGACCTCACCGCCCACCCTCCGTCAAGGACACCATGCACGATCACGACACCACCGGGCGTCTGGCCTCGTACGCCGACGTCCTCGCCGACCAGCTTCCCGGCACCTGGACCACCACCCACCTGCCGACGAAGAACAGGGACGACCTTTCCTACCTCGCCGGTCTCGCCGACCTGGCCGAGCGCATCTGGGACCTGGATCTGGCCGCTGCATCCCTCGCGGAGCAGCCCCTGCAGCAGGCCGCCGTCCTCAGCCGCCCGGACGGCGCCCAACTCGCCCTCTTCGACCGGCATGACGCAGGCGACGGGTTCCTCATCGCCCCGGTCGCTCCGCGCGCTCTGCCCGACGAGGCGTACCGCGCCGTACGCGAGCCAGGCGGCATCGCCCTTGCCGGCGATCCGTTCCTGGACGCCGAGGCGGTCACCGGTGACCTCCTCGTCCGCTACGACGCCGCGCTCGCCGAAGTCCGGCACAACGCCCTGGGCGGCACACAGCCGTCCCAGCCGGACCGGCTCGTGCTGACCTGGCAGCCGGACGGCAGCATCGCCACCGCCCCCGTCGGCGAAACCGCCGGCCCCGTCCTGACGGCGGCCGGGTTCGTCCAGGACCCGCACACCGGCATCTACAGCCTCGCCGCGGACGACACCCAGACCCAGGCGCGCGCGGTGCGCGCGATCGGCCCGCAGCTCGACGACCTCGGCATCACCACCGCACTGCAGCACCCCACGAGCCGGAGTGCGCCCTCCCCAGCGCCGTCCACCTCGCCGCCCCCCGAAGGCTCCCGTCCTTCGCGGGCCGGCAGGTCTCGATGAAGAGGGAATGCGGGTTCGATGTGCTGGAGTACGTCACCCTCACCAAGGACCCCCACACCGAGCTGGTCGTCGCCATCGGCGGAACCTACATGCCGCCGCGACGGGCAGCACAGCCCGCTCAGCCCCCGGCCGCCCCTCGGGGGCACCGCTGACCAGCATCTGACCTTTCGGAGAGACCCGTAGCACCCCGCACTCCCCCGCCGATCACCCACCGTCTCAAGCCCCGCCTCGCGACCGCCCTGTTCCGCGGCTACCTCCGCGCCTGCACCCCCGCCGCCAGCGACCGCCTGCTGGCCGGCACGCGCCCCGACCCCACCGCCACCGAAATCCGCAGGATCGGGCACCGCCACCACCACTGAACGCCTCCCGCCCTGGAGCCGCATGCCCCGACCCACCGGATACGCCGAGAGGCTGACCGACGACATCACCCACCGAATCGCCCTGCTCGCCGACCACCTCTCCCAACTCCCCCCAGACCAGGCGGCACAGGTCATCGCCCGCACCCTGGACTCCGCCCCGGAGACAGGTCTCCTCGGCGCCGTCACCCACCTCATGGCCGTCAGCAGCGTGTTCGCCAAGAACCAGACCGCACGAGGCACTCTCCCGCCGGAGGTGTGGCTGGCCCTGGGCCGAGCCGCAAACACCCTCGACGACATCGCACGCGACCTGGACGAACACCTCGACGTTTTGCGCCACGTCGGCAACCGGCCCGCCGAGCCGGAAGCGGCGCCGCCCGCTCCTGCACCGCCCGTCGACCGGCGGCGCCGGTGAAGAACAAGCAGTGGAAGGGCCGGGGACCGGTGCCGGGCTGGGGGGCGGGTGAGCAGGCCGAGCAGCACTACCTCGTCCAGCCCCGCGCTCTGGCCGGCGGCGGCGATGTGCGGCACGTCTCCCACTTCCTGCACGCCTCGGGATGGCAGGACACCTCGAAGGCGGGCGGCCCGCTGGTCATGGAGAGCCCCGACCGCACGGTCCGCCTCGCCTACAACCCGCACGTGCTGCCCGGAGGTTGGGCGATCTACGCGGACGCGAACGGCCAGGATGCCGCCTGGTGGGCGCACCTCGGCCGGCAGACACCGGTGGAGATCGTCGCCGGGCTGACCGACGCCCTCACCCGCCCCCGCGATGCGCACGCCCCCGACGTCTGGGCGCCCCTGGAGCAGCAGGGCTGGAACGCGCGTGCCGAAGGCCGGCACTACAGCGCGACCAGCCCCGACAGCAGCGCCTGGATGCAGTACCACCACAAGTCCGACGGCGACGCGATGTGGTGGACCGGAGCGAAAGACGCGCAGGGCAACGGGTGGACCGGCCAGTTCTCGATCAGCACACCGATGCACCTGGTGCAAGCCTTCACGGCCGAACTCGCCAGCCCCGACCCGGTGATGCGCCCACGCGGACGCGTTCCCTTCAGCGCGCAGATCCGCACCTGGTCCGTATCCGTCCTGCCCTCGCAGCTCCGCGCCTGGCAGCAGACCAGGATCTCCGCTGCCCGTGCCGCCGCCTGGGCAACCAGCAGCGCCCAACGCATCCGGCCGCGCACCACCCCTGCCCGCCCCTACGCGCCCGCCGGCGGCGTACGAACCCGCCGCTGAACCCGCAGCCCTTCCCGAGGAGACCGATGCCCGAACCCACCGCCGAGGACTTGCGCACCGTCACCGAGACGCTGGCACGCCTGACCGACTACCTGCGCTCCGGCCCCGACCCCGACGAAGCCCTCGCCCTCGTCGAGCCCCTCCTCGACGAATACACCGGCCTGCCCGTCCAGTTCGCCGACACCCTGCGTGCCCTGGTCCGCGCCGTCCACGACCACCCGGACACCCCCCGCACCACCGAAGCCGGCCTCCTGATCGCGCAGGTGCGCGCTGCCGCGTCAGCGCAGGCCGACCAGCACGCCCTGCACTACCTCCTCGACGACCTCCGTGACCTCTACGAGCACGGCCTCGTAAGCGGGCCGGGGTGCGCCTGGTGCTGCTGACCGAACGGCTTACCGCCGCGTTCGCCGACACGCACGCCTGGCAGATCCCGTACGACACCACCCCACGCCACCTCGCCGGCCCCGGCGATCCCCGCCACGTCACCCACGGCCTGGCCGCCGCAGGCTGGCGCACCGAATCCGACCCGCTGGACGCCGAAGATGTCGCCCTGCGCAGCCCCGACTACCGCTACCGCCTCCAGTACACCCCGGCAGCACACAGCAACTCCAGGTGGTGGTACCTGCAAGCCGACCCCACCGACATCGACTTCGGCTGGCACGCCAACCTCAGCGGACTCGTCCCCGCCGAGGTCATCGCCTCACTCACCGACACGCTCGTCAGCCCCACGATCGCGGATCCGCCGGGCATCATCTCGACCCTTAAGTCCGCGGCCTGGCGCGTGATCGACCCGGCCCCGGCGACCGCCGTGTCAGCCGACGGCATGTGCCAGGTGGAACTGCGCAACCAGGAGTTCCACGACACGCCGCACTGGCACGTGGAGACCCGCGAGCCGCGAAGCGGACGCTACGACGGGCCGCGGATCTGGGACGCCTGGTTCAGCGACTACATGCCCGAGCGCCTCGTGGCCGCCTTCGTCACCGCGCTCGCCGACCCCGCCCCGCTGCACCGCGCCATGTTCGACAGCACCGTCCACTACGGCGCCGCGTCGACGCCCAGTGCGCTGACCCCGGACCAGGTCGTCGCCGCGCACGCCACCCGTATCACGTCCCTGCACCGCGCCGCGCATTCCGCCCGACGGCAGCAGAAGATCCCCGCGGCCAGCCCGGCGAATACCGGCACCGCCCGTGCCGCCGCACGCCGCTGAACCGACAGGACGACCCACTATCTCCACCGATCACCGACACCGCGCTCTGCTGCATCTCCTCGACGCCTACCTTCGCGACAGCGAGAAGATCCTCGCCGACTGGGACGCCTACTCCGAGGAGCACACCGACCTCGACGGCTGGCCCCACGACGAACACGCCTACGGCATACGCGCCGGACAGCGCGACGCCGACACCGCCGCGGCGTTCGAACCGCTCCACGCCGCCGCCCGCCACCTGCTCGCTACCGCCGAAACGCAACTTGCCCGGCTGCCGGCGGACACCGTGCAGAGCCGCTGGCGCTGGCAGATAGACGTCCTGCGCACCGCGCTCGACCAACTCGACGAACAGCACGAGCAGTGGCTGGAGACGCGCGACGGCCTGCCCGCCAACGCCTCCCCCGGGACCCCGGCGTTCGACGACGCCCAGGCCGAGTACCACGCCGAGGCGTGGAGCCACCTCGACACCTGGGCCACCCACGGCGACGCCCTCCGCGAGATCAACACAGCCGCACGAAACGCCCGCCTCCGCAGAAGCGCGCCGCCCACCACCGCCCCCGTACCCGGCGCGCGAAACCCGGCACGAAAGTGACCACCCCGCCGCCTCCCGGGAGCGTCGAGGTCGACTTCACCTCCCCGCGCCATCTGGCCGGTGGCGGGGACCCCTCCTGGGTCACCGTCCCCCTGCGCAGCGCCTGCGACTGGAACCCGACCCCGACAACCGGTGGTGGACCCTGATCCACGCCCCCGGGGCCGGAGCGGCGGCCGACTTGGTTCGCCAGTTTCGGCGCCCGCACCCCCGTCGAACTCATCGCCGCCGTCACCGACGCACTCACCGCCCCTGCCCCGGCAGCCGACGCGCCCTGCGACCCGTACGAACCCCTCCGGCACGCCGACTGGACCCGCAGCGCCAGCGGCATCCGATCACCCGACAGCACGGCCGACATCAGGCGCCTGGGGACGGCGGACAGCCCAGGTGCCTGGCTGGTGACCATCAAGCTCGGCGCGCACCAGCGGGTGTGGCAGGCCCGCTTCGGCGAACACACCCCGCCGCACCTCATCGGCGCGTTCACCATCGCCCTCGCCAATCCCGCGCCCCTCCTGCGTACCGGATACCGGGGCACCCTCCCGATCCACGACCCGAAACTCATCACCCGCCGGTCCCAGGCCGTACGCGCCGACTGCGCCGTCGCAGCCCTGGAAGAACGTGTCCGCACCCTCGCTACCCGCCACACCCGCCCGCCCGCGAGCCCGAACCCCTTGCACGCGCCGGCGAAGAACCGCCGCAGCCGCTGACCGCCCCTCCCGGAAGCACCCAGCCTTTGCCCCCTTCCTCCTCCCCGAACGGTTCCACCGACGGGTACGACCTCGTCCTGCGCCTGATCCTCGGCGTCGTCGCCCTCGTCGTCCCGCTGTCCCATCTCGCCTGGCTGTCCGGCAACCTCACCGCCCACCTCACCGGCACCGGGCAGGCGCCGTACCAGCCGACCGACGCCCTGCTCCACCCCGAGCAAGTCTGGCCCGACGCGGGAGAAACGTCCCTGCTGATCGGCGCCCGTATCGCGCCCGCCGCGGTGTTCCTCGCCCTCGTGACCGCCGGGATCGTCCTGTGGATCCGGCACCACAACCGCAGCAGCTCCCGGAAGAAGAAGACGCCCGCTCTGGCCGGGGCCCGGGACATCGAACCGCTGATGGCCAAGGCCACCACCGCCAAGGCCCGCTCCCTGCGTCCGAGCCTGAAGACCCGCAAGCACATCGACGCCCACGACACCGGCGTCCTGCTCGGCAACCTGCAAGGCACCAGGCGCGAAGTCCGCATGGGCTACGAGGACGTGGCCGTCGCGATCATGGCGCCCCGCTCGGGGAAGACCACCGCACTGGCCATCCCCGCCATCCTCGCTGCACCGGGTCCGGTGATGCTCACCAGCAACAAAGCCGCCGGCGACGCCTACACCGCCACCCTCGCCGCACGGGCGACGGTCGGGCGGGTCTGGTCGATGGACCCGCAGCAGATCGCCCACGCCGAACGCGCCATGTGGTGGAACCCCCTCGCCGACGCCACCACCCTCGAAGGCGCCGGCAGGCTCGCCGGCCACTTCCTCGCCGCGAGCGTCGATGCGAGCGCGCAGGGCGACTTCTGGTCCAAGGCCGGATCCAACATCCTCGCCCAGCTCTTCCTCGCCGCCGCGCTCGACGAACGCCCCATCACCGACGTCATGCAGTGGCTGGCGTTCCCCGGCGATCGCACCCCGCTGGACATCCTGCGCGACCACGACCACATCGCGGTCGCCGCCCAGCTCAAGGGCACCGTCGAGGGACCGCCCGAGACCCGCGACGGGATCTACGAGACGGCCCGCCAGTACGCCGCTGCCCTCCTCGATCACAACATCGCCGCCTGGGTCACCCCCCAGAAAGACGTCCCGGAGTTCAAGCCCGCCGGGTTCGTGACCTCGCGGGACTCGCTGTATCTGCTGTCGAAGGACGGCGGCGGCGGAGCCTCCGCCCTGATCGCCGCGTGCGCGGACAGCGTGATGCGCGCCGCGACCACCCAGGCCGAACGCGCCGGCGGACGCCTCGACCCCCCGCTGCTGGCGATCCTTGATGAAGCTGCCAACGTGTGCAAGATCTCCGACCTGCCGGATCTGTACAGCCACCTGGGCTCCCGCGGGGTCATCCCGATCACGATCCTGCAGTCCTACCGCCAGGGCCAGAAGGTCTGGGGCGACGCGGGCATGGACGCCTTGTGGAGCGCCGCCACGATCAAGATCATCGGAAGCGGGATCGACGACCCGGACTTCGCGGACAAGCTCAGCCGCTTGATCGGCGACCACGACGTCGAGACCACCTCGACGTCGCACTCGGAGTCCGGCACGTCGACGTCCGTCTCGATGCGGCAGGAGCGGATCCTGCCCGCGGACGCCATCCGCGCCCTGCCCAAGGGCATGGCCATCTGTTTCGCCACCGGCATGCGGGCCGCCATGCTCACCCTGCGCCCCTGGTACCTCGAACCGGGAGCGGCGGAGTTGTCGGCGGCCTCCGCCCGCGCGTCGAAGGCGATCACCGCCCGCGCCGTCGCGAAGCACGCGCCCACGCAAGCCGACTTCGGACCCGCCGCGTGAGCAACCAGCGTCTGCACTTGGTGCCCGTCCGCTCCCGCGACGCCAAGGAGTTCGTCCGCCTGTGGCACCGCCACCACCGGCCACCCGTCGGGCAGATCTTCTCGGTCGGGGCCGCCGACGAGGCCGGCACCCTGCGCGCCGTGGCCGTGGTGGGCCGCCCCGTGGCACGGCACCTGGACGGACGGCGCCACCCTCGAAGTCACCCGGACCGCCAGCGACGGCGCGCCCAACGCCAACTCCCTGCTCTACGGTGCCGCCTGGAGAGCGGCCAAGGCCCTCGGATACCGGCGTCTGATCACGTACACGCAAGCGGGCGAAAGCGGCGCCTCTCTTCGCGGCGCGGGCTGGCACCTGATCGCCAGCCGCCCGCCCCGGGCCGGATGGCACACCGCATCCCGCCCCCGGTCCAGTCATGGCAACGACCACGTCGCCCGCTTCCTGTGGCAAGCCCCCTGAAACCGCACGCCCGGAGACGACCGACGCACCTGCTGTCCGAACCGACCTCGCCGGCACGTCCCCGCGCCAGGCCGCTGACGCCCCCTAGCAGAACGGAGCCCTCGGTCCCCTGATGAACCCGACCGCGCCTGCCGAGCACCTTCTCGACCTGGCCATGCAGTTCACCCGGCACAACGACGACCTGGCCCGCCTCCGGATGACCCTGGCCCGGTACGGATTGTCCGGCTCCAGCCCCGCCACCGCCCTGACCGACCACGCCGCCGTCACCCAGCGCCTGGCCAACGCGACGATGGACATCGTTGACGTCCTCAAGGCGCAGCCGATGTACCTCAGCCCTGCGATCCGCACCGTATACGCGCGAGTGTGGCAACTCGCCTACCTGGTCAGCGACTCCACCGACCACCTCCTGGACGCCGTGAACATCATCGACGACACCCGCGCCGGAATCCCCGGCCCCACCGGGATTCCCCTGAGCCACAAGGAAGTCCTCGGTGAGGCCGGCCGCCGCGTCGAACTCGTGCGGGACCTGACCGCACTCGGCGCCCCCGACGCCGTGGCCACCGCCGAGTTGTTCGTCACCGACCGGCGTCGCTGGGGCGCGCCCCCATTGCATCAGCCGCCCTCGCTGTCGCCCACGCAGCACGCTGCGCTGCGCGCCGTCGCGCAGGGCGAGGTGACGATCGCCAACGGCAAGCCGCACCTCCACCGCGACGGCATCCGCCTGTCCATCAGCACCATCCGCTCCCTGGAGTCCGCCGGCCTGGTGGCCCGCGCCCCCTGCCCGCTGCTGCTGCACGACGAGCGCATCCACCTCACCCCCGACGGGCGCCGCGGCCTGACGGCCACCTTCGGCCGGGAACGGCCCCCGAAGCCCACCACCACCCGCGCGGCCGGCCGCCCGGTCACCACAGCGGCACGCACGCCGACCCGGTGATCCGCTCCCCCTATCGCTGGCCCCGTTCCTTCCTCCCCTCCCAGGGGACAACACCCCCGGAGCGCCCGCTGACCTCCTCCGTCGACCTCACCGAAGAGATCCACCACCTGCGCCGCCTCGCGGCCGGTTTCAAAGCCCTCGACGACTCGGTCCTCGGCCTCACCGTCATCCCGGGCGCCGACGCGCTCCGTCGACTCGTACCCCTGCTTCTCACGAGCCAGGAGCTGGTCAGCAAGACCCTCCTGCGCCTGTCCGCCCTCGAAAGCAGCCCGTACGCCGAAGCCGCCGGCAGCCTGCAAGGACTGAACGCCCTCCGGGCCCTTGTCCTGGAGGCGTCCCTGGCCAGTTGCAACCTCGCCCACGCGGTGGCCGCCAACCCCCTCCACGGCGTCCCCTTCGGCCGTCTCGACCAGGACGACAACGGCAGCCGCGAGGCCCGGCACGCCGACGCGGTGCCGGCAATCGAAGGCCACCTCGCCGACAGTGCCCTCCAGCTCGACGTGTGCGCGGACGGATGCCTCTACCTCGCCGGGAGCATCGCCCGCACCCTCGACCACACCGCCTCGAAGCACACGACTACGAGCGCGAGACAGGCTGTCCACAAGCTCAGTCAGACACAGCACAAGGCACTCCAAGCGCTGGCCAGGGGCGGAGCGACGATGCAGACCAAGGGCCGCGGTTCGACCTTCGTCCTCACTCCCGACCGCACCCGGATCACCATCGCCACGTTCCAAGCCCTGGACAAGCGCGGCCTGGTCCACCTCGACACCTCCGTACCGCTCTACCAGGGGCGGCCCATCACCGTGACCGCCAACGGGCGCCGCGCACTGGCCCAGCACCGCGTGCACGCCGAAGCGACCGCCCCGCCGGCAGCCGCGCCCTCACCCCGCGCACCGGCCGCAGCCCCGCGACGGTGAAACCCCGGTCTCCTGCGCCCCGGTAAGCGACGACCGAAGGCAGGCCCCTTACGTCCTCCGACACCCCGACCGCCCATGATGTGGCACGCGCCCTCGCCGACCAGATCCGTCCCGGCGCCGCTCCCCGTGACGTGACCGTCAGCTTCGGCGTCCGCCGGCAAGCAGCAGCCGAATACCACCACCGCTCCCGCGGCGGCCCCGTCACGGTTTTCGCCCAGGCCCTGCACGCCGCCCTCTACGGCCTCCCCGTCGACGACGACCCGCTGCCCACCGCCCTGGACGAACTCCTGCAGGCCACGCACACCGCAACGAGCCCCGAGCAGCGGACAGCGGTGCTGCGCCGGCTCGCCGACCAACTGGGCAACGCTGCCGAGATCATCCAGCGCTACCAGTACCAAGCCCAAGCCGACCGGCTCCCCGACGACATCGCCACGCAACTCAGCGACGCCTGCAGCCAAGCCCAACGGATAGCCGAGATCCTCGACCGCGCGGCGCCCGAGTTCAGCAGCCCGCCCGCCACGCAGGTGTCGCCTGGCCCGCAATCGCGCCACGCCGCGGGCCCGCCCGCGACCCCACCCGGACACCGCCGCTGACCTCCGCCAGCACGCGGCGCCCCTTTCACCACGGCACCGCCCCCCTGGTCTGGCCACCACCCTGCTCGAAATGGAGGGCTACTTCCCGCCCCGGTACACCGAGCTGCTCGTGCCAGAGCATTCGGCTGGCTCCGCTTCGACACTGAAGCCGCCCGCCAGGAGGCACGGCCCCGCCGCGTGGCCAGGTTGGCGAGCCCTGCAACACCCCCCTTCCCGGAGGCACCGATTCCCCACCCTCCTGCCAACACGGACACCCTTGCCCGGTTCCGGCAGCTCCACTACCACCTTCGTCTGGACTGCAACGCGGCCCTTCACGAGGCGCGCAACGAGTTCGGCGTCACCATCGACCCGGTCGCCCACCAGGACGCCACGGCCTCGCGCAACCGCGCAGCCGCCGAGGAGTTCCGCGTGCTGATGCTCCCGCACACGGCCGGGTTCATCGACCAGGCCCGTACAGCCCTCGACATGATGCCCCCGGCCAACCACCTGGACGACTGGCGCCTGCTGCTCGACGATCTGGAGCACGCCGCCACCGAGTGCCGCCGCATCCTGGACATCGAGCCCGTCACCGGCGACGAGAAGGCCCACCGTGCTCAGGATGCGGCCCTGTGGCCGTATGTGACCACCTGGGCCGAGCACGGCTACCTCGTGGACAGCCTGATCAAGCAGCTCCACCCCGTGGCCCCGGCCCCGGTGCCGTCCGATACCGAACAGCGCCAGCTCACCCAACAAGTGCATGCCGCCCGCAGTCACGGCCGCCTGGACATCGTCCGCACCTGGTGGGACACCGCCGGCCGACTGATCTCCCTGGTCCGCATCGAGGGGCGAAATCCGCTCCTCGCACTGGCCGGGGACCTCGACAGCCCTGAGCTGAAGATCCTGGGACGATTCGAGGACGAAGACGAGGCCATCGGCGCCTGCCCACCGGCAGCGCCGGCAGGCGTCCTGCGCCCCGACGTCTCCAGCACCGACACCATCCCGCCGATCCAGACCACTGTGCCGGATCTGACGCGGTGGGTCATCGAGGCCAGAGGCGGGGTCGATGCGGGCATCGCACTGCTCGCGGTCACCGATGCGCACGACGCCGCACTGCCCGCGGTGCGCACGCTGCTGGATACCGCGGGCGAGTACGCGGCGGCCACGCAGACCCGCCAGGGCGCTCACCTGGCCGCCCGACTCGAAGGACTCAGCAGCCGCCTGCACGCGCTCGACCGCGAACTCCACGAGGTCGGCCACGAGATGATGAACACGAACGCAGTGCTGCCCCCGCACCGCACCCCCCTGCCCCGGCATCTGCCACCACAACGAGCCGATGACCGGCAGCATCCCGGCCCCGTCAACGCCCAGCACCTGTCGGCTCCGGCGGCGCCCCCCGGGCCCGTCTCGGACGCAGGGCCCGCCCCGGGTACGCGCCGCCGTTCATGACCGCCGCCGACACCCGGCTGTTCGACGTGCCGACGCCGGTCGAGCGGCTGCTTCACCTCGCCGGCCAGTACACCCGGCACAACGACATGCTCGACCTCCTGGCGGCCGAGCCGGACCCGGGCGCCGCGCCCGGCGACGACGCGCTCGCAGGTTCCGCGCAGCAGCTCGCGTACGACACCCGTACCGCGATCACCGCGATCCGGGCAGAGCGGCTCTACGCGAGCACAGAGATGACCGAGATCCTGGCGCGGCTGGGCCAGCTTGCCTACCTCAGCCACGCATCGGCCGGCCACGACGTCCGCACCGCACGTGACCTGACCGCCCTGGCGGCCGACGCCTCGGTGGGCTGCGCGGCGGCGCTGGCCGTCGAGATGCGCCGCCGCGGGGCGATGGCGACCGCCCCGGATGACCGGCTGAGCGCCGAGCGGCGCACCGCACTTGCGGAGATCGCCCGCGGACACGTCACGGTCAGCATCCTCTTCGACCGCGAGCGCGCCCAGTCCCGCCGGCACAACCGTGTCCGGCTGAGCACCCTGCGAGCCCTCGAAAAACACCACCTCACCGGCCGCGACCCCGGCTCCGCGCCTGCCACTTACATCGGCGGCCCGCCCCAGGACCGTTTCCGCCTCACCCCCGCAGGCATCACCGCGCTGGCCTCCGTCATCGCACTACCCCCACCTCCACGGCGGACTTCACCGGGGGCGGCTCTGCGACCCGCGCCCGCGCGCCCACCTCCCGTCCGAAGCCACTGACCCGGAAGGAACACCGCTTCCGTGACCACCTCCGACCTCACTCACCACATGGCCCAACTGCACACTATGTCCCGGGACTTCGCGGAACTCGGCACGCAAGTCCGGGAAGTCGAATGCGCTCCCGGCACCGATGCGCTGCGCGCCATCAGCCCGCTGGTGATCAAGGGCCACCAGCTCGCCGACGCCGTCCTCACCCACCTGAACGCCCTCGACGCCGGGTCCATCACCAAGGTCGCCGGCAGCCGCGACGCTCTGCACGGCATCGCCACGGTCGTGTCCTCCGCCGCCGTCGCCGTCCAGGACCTGACCAGCGCCCTGGCCGCCAACGACTTCACCGGCCAGGAATCCCCGGGAGTCCCGGAACCGACGGACTCCATACGCGCGCACCGCCGTTCCACCGCGGCGAAGGAGTTGTCCGGCCATATGACCGACGCCGCACACCAGCTGGACCTGACCGGAATCCTGTGCATGTACGTGGCGGGCACCATGAAATCGCACCTCGCCGAGGCGCAGGCCCCGACCGCGACACCCACACCGCAAATCCCGGCCGAGAAACGTGCCTCCAGCCCGGGGCGGCGCTGAACCGCACACGCCAGCCGTAGCGGGACCCTCCGCCTCGGTTCCGGATACTCCGTCCCGCAGCGCCGACGGTTCGGCACCAACCCCGGCGGGTCACGCGCCCGCCGGGGTTGGTTCTCATCCCCAAACTGAAAATTCCACTGGAGCACGGTGTCTTTTCTGTATGTCCCCGACGTGTTCATCGGATCCACCGACGACGCGCACACCTTCGTCGTCATCAACCGCCGCATCCCCGACGCCGACCGGATGCTGGCCGAGGCCGGGTTCCAGGCACGCGAGCACCACGGTCGCACCCTCTATGTCCTGCCGCCGGCCACGGCTCAGAGTTCGCACGAACGCGCCGGAGCCATCATGTACGGGCTTCTGGCCCACACTCACGACCTGATCGATTTCTCCTGGACGACGCTCTGGAGCCCCGATCGTCCCGTAAGCAATCCGGACCTCCACTTCCGGTTCAGCGACAACACCGTCTCGGTGACAGCCAAGAGCGCCACGGCCCGCTCCATTCTGGAACAGCACCACTTCATCCCGATGGCAGACGGCGCGTCCTACCGCCCGCCGGACAAGCTGAGCAAACGCGGTCTGATCAGCGCCGTCACCCTGACCGACGGGCACGCCCACGCCCACGGACTGGATGTCCGCATCAGCCTCGGCATCCCCACACTGGCCGACATCCCGGCCGCACCCCACGGCCAGTCGTCCGACATCGCCGCACCGCCAGCAACTCCGCGCCCACGCCGAACCCGTTGATCCCACCCGACGCTCCCGCTCCCCTGCCTGCCCACCAACAACGCGCCACCCTATTTCCCCGTCTTCAGGACAGACCATTTCAGATCAGCCCCGATTCCGCGTCCTTTCCCTCGGCGCCGGAGTTCAGTCCAGCACCCTCCTCGCCCTTTCCGCCGAAGGGATCCTCCCGAAGGTCGACTACGCCATATTCGCCGACACCGGATGGGAACCGAAAGCCGTCTACGCCCATCTCGACCGTCTGGAGCAAGACATCGCCAAGCCCTCCGGGATACCGCTACTGCGTGTCTCGTCCGGGAACATCCGCGAAGATGCCCTCGACCCGCATCACCGATTCGCGTCCATGCCCCTCCACATCCTCAACAAGGACGGGCGCCCCGGCATGACCCGAAGACAATGCACCGGCGAATACAAGATAAAACCGATCAAGCAGAAGGTCCGCGAGCTACTCGGCTACCCCTACCCCGCTCGCATCCCCAAGGGGGTGTTCGTCGAGCAGTGGGTGGGCATCTCCACCGACGAGTTCCACCGGGCCAAGGATGCCGACGTCAAGTACATGCGCAACCTCCACCCGCTGCTGGACCTGGACTGGACCAGAGCAGACTGCACCCGATACCTGACCTCACTCGGCCTCGCCGGGACACCGAAATCGAGCTGCCTGGGATGCCCCTTCCACGGCAACGCACAATGGAGGCACATCAGGGACAACTCCCCGGATGAGTGGGCGGACGTCGTCGAGTTCGACGCGGCCATCCGCAACGGCAACGCCCGCGCCAACGCCGGCGGAAACCAACTGCTCGGCGAGGCGTTTCTGCACCGCTCCCGCCTGCCGCTCGATCAGGCCCCGATCGATCACGTCACCGCAGCCGAACGAGCAGCGCTCAGCGCGAGCGAGGCCGAAAGGCTGGAGAACGGTGTCGTGGACGGCTGCTCACCCTGGGCGTGCCGCGGCGACGCCGCGCAGGACGACTTCGATCTGGCCGCGTGATCCTCGACCTCTTCGCGGGACCAGGAGGCTGGAGCCAGGCAACAAGCGTCCTCGGCGTACGGGACGTCGGATTGGAATGGGACGCATGGGCCTGCCGGACCCGCACCGCCGCCGGGCACCTGACCGTCCGCACCGACGTCGCGGCGTACCCGACATGGCCGTTCCCCGGCCGGACACACGGGCTGATCGCTTCCCCGCCGTGCCAGGCGTGGAGCATCGCCGGTAAGCGACTTGGCCTGGTGGACCAGCCGCTGGTCCACCAGGCGGTCGAGGATCTCGCCGCCGGCCGCGACACCAGAGCCCGACTGCTGTCCGCCTGTCGTGATGAGCGCTCCCTGCTGGCCGCCGAGCCGATGCGCTACCTGCACGCCCTGAACACGGTCGGCGAGCCCGAGTGGATCGCGATGGAGGAGGTCCCCCACGTCCTTCCGCTGTGGCAGCAGTACGCGGCGATCCTGCGCGCCTGGGGCTACTCGGTATGGGCGGGCATCCTCAACGCCGCGGACTACGGGGTGCCGCAGACGAGAAGGCGGGCCGTTCTGCTGGCCTCCCGGGTGCGTACGGCGCATCCGCCTGCGCCGACGCATGCGCAAGCCGCTGAGCCGGAGTCGCTGTTCGGCCCGGGCCGCGCCCGCTGGGTCAGCATGGCCCAGGCCCTCGGGTGGGGCGCGACCGACCGGCCCGTTCCCACCGTCTGCGCCGGCGGGGGACCCGGCGGCGGCCCGGAACCGTTTCCTTCCGGCTCCCGTAAGACCCTCACCGACGCCCGCAAGCGCGGCACCTGGACACACCCCGCCGACGACGGCGCCACCTCCCCCGGCCGTCGCGGTGGAGGGCCGGCGTGGTGCCACGAGGCCGGCGACAGCCGTGCCGTCTCGGCTGCCGCGCCGGGCGGGCGGGCACGTCGCTGGTCGTGGTCCCTGCGCAGCAACAACCAGGCCCACGCCACCACCCGGACGATCGACGAGCCCGCCGGCACGCTGTTCTTCGGACACCGCGCGAACGAATGCACCTGGGTCGCCACCCCCTCTGACGCCGGGGATACCGCCGCGCCGGAGCCGATCCGCATCGGGGTCCGCGAGGCCGGCGTGCTGCAGACCTTCCCCGCCAACTACCCCTGGGCCGGCAACAAGGGCCAGCAGTTCTCCCAGATCGGCAACGCCGTCCCACCGCTCCTCGCGGGACATCTCCTCGCCCCGCACCTCGGCGCCACCCTCGACCCCGACGACTTCACCCTCGCCGCCTGATGCCCCACGCCCCCGAACCCGACGAAGACGACCTCGCCCCCATCGCACCGCCCCAGCCCGTGTTCCACGCCGAGCAGGCCCTCCTCGGAGCCCTCCTGTTCGACCCACGCCGTCTGGACGACGTGCGCGGCATCGCCGCCGACTCGTTCTCCACCGCCGCACACACCGCCCTGTACACCGCGATCACCACCCTGCCCCGGCCCGACCCCGCCGAACACGCGAAGAACACCACGTGGCTCGACCGCGTACTCGCCACGAGCCGGGAACAGGCGCGCGGGCTGACCGCCTCCTACCTGCACACCCTCATCCACCTCTGCCCCCGCCCCGGCCACGCCCCCGCCTATGCCCGCATGGTCGAGGCCGAGCACGCCCGCCGCCGCCTGCACACGGCCGCCGACCGCCTCGTCCACACCGTCCACGACGTCTCCCTCCCCCACCCCGTCCAGACGGTGCTCGCCGAAGCCGACGCCCTCGCCGCGGTCGTGGACGACATCGCGAACCGCTTCCCGCCCCGGGCAGGCGTACGGCCCCGCACCGCAGCACCGCCGCGGGGCGCAGTGCCCGGCCACACGGAGGGCGTCGAGGAGGAGCAGATACTGCTCGCCACCGCCACGGCCCACCCCTCCGACATCGAAGCCGTCCGGTGGCTGCTCCCCGAAGACCTCACCCTGCCGCTGCACACCGGCCTGTGGCAGTGCATCACCGCCCTGGCCCGACGCCACGAACCCGTCGACCCCGTCACCGTCTTGTGGGAGGCACAGCAGCGCGGCCTGCTGGACGACGGCAGCGAACCGAGCGAGGTCCTGCGCCTGCTGGCCGAACCCGCCGGTTCCGTCGAGCACTGGGCCGAGCGAGTCCTACAGCGCTCCCTCTTGGCCACAGCCGAACACACCGGCCGATGCATCGCCGCGTACGCCGGCGACCCGGCGGCCAGCCCGTTCCAACTCGTCGTCGGAGCCCGCCGCGCCCTCGCCGACATCGCCACCGTCCGCACCCGCTGGCAGCACGCCACCACACCCGCCCCACCACAGCGGAGGCGACCGGCGTCCACCACTCGCGCCGGGCCGCCAACCACCACGCCAGCGCAAGCCACACGGGGCACATGGTCAACCCGATAACCCCTCGCGTACACCGCCTGGCCATGCCCCGAGGGCCTGGCCACCGACGGAGAGAAACGAGACGGGGCTCCCGGTCTCAAGCCAGAGCAGGTCCCTGCCGAAGTCTGTAGGGACCAGGTCGGTCGGCCTCGGGTGCTCACTTGGCCTGCACGTCGTGACGGATGAACTCCGCTGGAGATACAGATCAGGCGCAGACCGCCCCCAGGACCTGGGGCGCGGCCGTAACTTCTGGCCGACCACGCACCCCCGAAATTACATAGACACGTCAACTCTGCATTGTTCGCCGAGCTGACGCCAGCCCCAAGTCACCATGTCCCAGAACCGCCACGGTTCAAGTCCGGCCATTCTTCACCCCGATCAGCATCCGGACAGACACTTACCCGTTGATCTTATTAATGATCTCCTGCGAGGCAGGAACACCCTTTCGAGGGACACCGCTCAAGCCCTCCCTCGGCATAGAATCATGACCATTCTCACACTCCGTGAAAATCTCACTCCGGAGTGAAAACTCACGTGGGTGTGTCCAGCTGAGGCAGCGCGGCGGTGAAGCATCACCGCTGGCCACGGGCGGAAGGCAGGCACAGGATGGGCAAGTGGGAAAACGGCATCGCGGCCGACCAGATCCTCGGGGCGCGGTGGCAGAAGGCCAAGTCCAGCGATGCATTGAACGACTGCATCGAAGTCGCACGTCTCACTCAGAACGAATACGCCATCCGCAACTCGCGCTTCCCCGACGGACCGGCACTCATCTACACACAGGCCGAGTTCGACGCGTTCGTCGATGGCGTAGGCAAGGGGGAGTTCAGCAACATGCCTGTCTAAAAACGCGCGGGCAGCGCTTGCTCTCAGCCCAGCGGACTGTCCATCCTGGGGTGCGCGACGCGAAGCCGTCGTTCACCGCGAGGAGTTCGGATGTCCATTCAGGTTCTGACCCTGGTAGGCCGGGAGGGGGAGACGCCCCCTGCCACGCCGAAGGCCGCAGCACAGCTCATCGGGGCTCTGCTGCGGCATCTGCGTATCCAGAGCGGGCTGACGCTGGAACAGGTGGCCGCCCACAACATCCCGTACATTGGTTCCCTCGCCACGTTGCAGCGGTGCGAGAAGGTCACCACGAGGCTGCTCAAGGAGGAGCGCGTCTACGCCCTGCTGCGCTTCTACGACGCTCCTGCTGAGATCCGCCAGGAGGTGGAGACGTTGTTGCAGCAGTCCCGCGGTGAGCAGTGGTGGACCCACTTCTCCGACGTCGCTGGCGACATCATGGTCGGTCTGCTAGCCCTTGAGACCCAGTCCAAGGTGATCAAGACGTGCCACCAACTCCTCATCCCCGGCATGCTCCAGACCGCCGGCTACGCCTGGGCGGTGATGGAGAACTTCTACGACACCTACCCGGACCCGGCGAAGCGGGAGAAGAACCGAGCGGCCATGAAGCGGCGTCTGGAGCTGCGGCAGCGCCGCCAGCACCTGCTCGACCAGCATGACGCGCCCGAGTATTCCGCGGTGATCTTTGAGCAGGCTGTAAGGGCGGCGCTGGGCGGCAAGCTGGCGATGCGCGAGCAGTTGCGGCATCTGCACAACTTCGCCGAGAACAAGCCCAACGTGCACATCCGTATCCTGCCGTCCTCCGTCACGCAGTCGAAGCTGCCCGCCCATCCGGCGATGACGCTGTTCAAGCCGCACGACAGCGCGTCCGGACGGACGATCTATCTGGAAGACATGAACCGCGGCGGCACCTTCTTCGCCGCGGACGACGTGGAGGTCTACCAAGCGTCGATCGACGAGTTGTGGGGCGAGACGCTGTCGAAGCAGGAGACCCTGGATCTGCTTCTGGAGTGCATCGCCGAACTGTCCGGCAGTCCCGCAGAGTAGTTACGTGATCCGTGCCACGGCGCCGAACTCGATCCACTCCGGGTCCGGGTCCCTCTGGCGCGGTGCCAAGTCACTGTCCGGCAGCCAGCGAGAAACCTCGACGGGCCCTGGCGTCTCCAGCACCTCCAGGTGCTCGAAATACCGCTCTACCTCCTCTAGCGACCGGACGCGACCCCACTTATCGCCGGTGGCTTGACGCATGAACTCCGTTACCTGGTGCCGAAGATCAGGGTCACTGCTCGCCAACTGCGAGATCACCATGTAGCTACCGGGAGGCAGCCGGCGGGCGACCCTGTTCACCAGCGCCCACGGATCATCACCATCAGGGATGCAGTGCAAAACGCTTACGAACAAGGCCGCTACGGGCTGCTCGTCCCGCAGTAGGCGTCTGACTTCCCCGCTCCTGAAGATCGCCTCCGTGTCGCGCATGTCCGCGCCCAGGACGGCCGTCGTCTCCGGATCCTCCGCCAGCATCATGCGGCCATAACTGAGGACATCGGGATCATTGTCGAGGTAGACCACTTCACTGGCCTCGTCGACCTCCTGCGCCACCTGGTGAACATTCGGACGGGTCGGCAGGCCGGAGCCGTGGTCGAGGAATCGGCGCACGCCGCACTGACGGGCGAGATACCGGACCGCACGAACAAGGAACGCCCTGTTTACTAGCGCTAACTCACGTGTACTGGGGGCAAGGCGCAGCAATTCATGGCATGCCTCCCGGTCGACGATGTAATTGTCCGTGCCGCCGAGGAGGTGGTCATACATTCTGGCAACGCTGGGTTTGCTGGTATCAACGATGGGCTGCTCCCCGGGCTACAGTTCCCCGCGTCTACCTGCGCTGACACGGCGCATCGATGGTGCTTCCATGCTAGGGGAGTTGCTCGCACGTTTGCTACCGGCAACCATCATCGGGCGATGCACCTTCGAATGGTATAGGCGCTCTTACGTCGTTTGATGCCCCGGCGCACAACAAACGGCATTCGACGGTGTCATATTCACTGCCGGAGGCTTAGCACGGCCCTGCCGTGCAGCAGTTCGAAGTCCGCAGCCGCCAGCCCCATGGCACAGCTGGCCTGATGAGGCGTCAGCCCCATCTTGTGGCGCAGCACGAGCGCGTCGGCCTCAAGACGAGGGAGCACGCGGTACAGCCGTGCGGCCGGTCCCGTCCGTTGGGCCGCGCACTCCTGTGACAGCAGGTCCCAGGCCGCCGCCGCGGCCGATGCGCTTCCCAGCACCGTCGGCCAGCGGGCGGCGACCTCCTGCAGGGCGGCGCGGGCGAGTTCACCACCGCGGTTCGGCGAGCAGGCGACGGCGCAGCCGAACCGCCAGTAAACCGGCCAGTGGTCTTGGCAGAACGCGCTGTACGTGACGGGTGCACTCGTGGGCGGCGCGAGAGACTGGTGGGGCAGTACGTAGTCGGGGTGGCCGGGCTGGAGAGTCGCGCGCGCCCCGCCCGGGCCGTTGCGCAGCAGCATGGTGTTCACCCCACAGATTCGAAGGTGACTGCGCCGCCTCTCACGAGGGCAGCGTCGTGCGCCCGGCGCGGGTGCGCCGCGGCGGCGGTGCAGTCATCGGGGAGGAGAGCCGAGACGTCTGCTCGAACAGTGCCGAGCAGACGCCTCACCCCTGACCCAGCCGGTTGGCCGGAACGCGGGCTGCCCTGCCAACCGCTGCGTCAGTCGGCGTAGCGGATTCTGATGAAAGAGACGGCACTGCGATCGGACAACGCCGACGCCGTCAGCATCATCTGCACTTCCGTCGGCAAAGCAGCGGGCCAGATGACCGCCGCCGCCATGACTGCGGCGGTCAGCGCGGAGCCAAACCGGAACGTGAGCAGGAAAACGCTGGCATCAGCCGTTTGGAACAGTGCAGGCAGCGGAATGCTATCGACGGGCGGCGGCGCCAGACGTGCCAGCCCCCTGCGGACGTGCTGAATCAACTTCCGTACCTCCTGGTGCGTCGGGTGATAAAGCACGAGGAGATGGGTCCCGACGCGAGCGCCAGCCAACTTGGGGCCCATCTTCGTGCATTCGCACGCTAGACCCCCCGCACGGACTACCGCATGAGCTGACAATCGTGAGAACGGAAGCGGGAACTCTCGGCACCTACGAACGCGGACGCCCCTACCGGTCACTTCGTACGGCGAAAGCGCCACCACACTCTCACTATGCTCCACGATGCGGTCAATCCCGGGCAGAGGAATCTCCGCCTTCGTGAAAAACGCGAGCCCGCCCCACTGCAGGGGTCACTCTTTCCGGGGAACGGCAGACCTGCCGTAACGACAATCCTGGGAATCATCCGGACTATCGCGCCGGACGACTTCGACCAGGCGAGTGAGCGAGGAGATATCGGCAATTCCCGTGCTGCGCGGCGGGAGCACGCCAAGGATGGGGCGGTCCCGGCCGACGACCGAGACAACCTCTGACCGGCGAAGCGGGGCATAACAGCGTAGGAGCGCCAGTTGGCCAAACCAGTGATCCTGCGCAGCGTTGGTAGGCCATCGGCCACCGTGTCCGAACACCGAAGGAGGGCCGCACGGTCCCCGCCCCTCGACTCGAACGTCCGCGCTGAAAGAGGGCAGTGACCTCTACGCGACGACCTTGCCGAGACGGATCAAGAGGGTCGGCTTTCCAAGTGCTGCTCGGTGCGCAGTTTGCCCCGAGGTCTCCCCCGCGGGGTGATGGCGGGGCCTGGCACGTCCCGTACGAAGCCTGGACGAGACCGACCTCCTCCAAGTCGGCCTTGACGAACCAGCACCTTGGTCTTTCCGGGAAGGGGCAGACACCAGAGAGAGTTCGATGTCCGCCGACGCTCCCGGCTGGTCCTTACCCGCCACACATACCTCCGTCCCCGGCGATGAGCAGCACCTCCCTGCAGGCGCACTTGGCGACGTCAGTCGCAGCCCGGGCAACTGCTCCATTCCGGCCACGCGGCCCGAACTACCACAAGCGAGCGATCAAGCCGCCGCGTAGCTCGCCCGGAAGAGGTCATGCGCCCGTTCCACGTCCCTCGGCGTACGGAGCTGCACCTCCAGGTCACCCGTTCCGTGGTGACCGAGACCGGACACGTCCCGGGTGAAGCCCGGAACAAGGTCGATGTCCTTCGGGTCGGCCTTCAGATAGACCAGCACCTTGGTCTGCTGAGGCGGGATGAGGCAGGCGAAGTTCCGCAGCCGCTGATACGCCCGGTACTGCTTGCGCTCCATACGGGTCACGCCGTCCCCGAGCCCGAGCAGCGCCTCATCGACCGCGCCCGCCAGCTCGACCATCGCCGCGCCCTGAACGTCAGCCGCCGCCTCGGCAACCACCTTGCGGCGCGCTCGGCGAGGCACCTGCGTGCCGCCACTGACGGACGCCACGGTCTCAAGACCGATCAGGTCACTGCCGAAGAGTCGGTAGCGGACCAGGTCGATCGACCGACGGTGCTCGCGCACGGCATGCACGTCGTAGCGGGTGAAGTCGCCGGCGATGCAGATCAGCCGCGGCCCGCTCCACAGGACCTGGGACGCGGCCGTCGCCCCGAGCCGGTCGCGGACCAGGTGCTCGAACTCGGCCCGGTGATCCATCAGCCAGGCCAAGTAGAAGAGGCCCTGGTTGATGACGCCGGCGTCGACACCCCGCTTGTACTCGATGACGACTGGCGATCCGTTCTCGTCCAGCCCGAGGGAGTCGATCCGGCCCCCATGTACCGGCCCGGTGCCGTACTCACTCGCCAGGAACCGCACCCCGAGCAGCGTCTCCATGTGCGCCTCGACGAGCCCCTGCACATCCGCCTCGACCTCAGCAAGACGCGAAGCGACCTCGGCCACGCCGCCGTCCACCGTCCTCGTACGGAACAACTTCAGACCCGACACCATCCCCTCCTCGGCCAGGAAGGCCAACGCCGAGGAGGGGTGAAGTATTTCCGCAAGAGGGTTCGTGCTGTGAATACCGTTTGCGGCTCCACACACCGCCACCGGCGGGGGCGGCGTCGTTCCCCACCTGCCACGCCACCGCGGACTTCGACGCAGGCCCGTGGTACGCCACCCGCCTCAACTGGCTGTGAGGATCCCGCAGCTGACACGGCATGCCCTCTTCCCGGAGCACGCCGTCCCCCGGGCCCGGCCCGCGATGAGGCTCTGCCTCCGCCAGCGCGGCTACCTGGCCACCGCCGGCTCCCTTCGGATCCGGGGTCGAAGCGCATGACGTCGCGAAGTCGAGCGAGCACCGACTCGTACATGACGTCGGCCACCCGGGTACACCTTGTCTCCGGCGAGGGCGCCGACCCCATCGAGGTCCCGCACCTCACGAAACCGGCGGGCCAGGAATCATGATCCTTTGGCGTTCGGGCCAGCAGCGTGCCAGCAAACGATCTTCAACTAGCCTAAAACGCAGAAGAGCCCAGGTCATATACGCTCTGACCTGGGCTCTAGCGGTAGGCCGCGTGGGACTCGAACCCACAACCAACGGATTAAAAGGTTGTTGGCTCACCACTCCGGCTTCGCCGCGCCACAGCATCGCCATCATCATGGCCTCCGTCGAGCACTGACCGGCGAGGTGCGCTCGACGCAGACGATCTGTCGGCGACGGCCTGGACGCCACGGTGCCGGTTGTTGACTCCTGGCCGTTCGCCGCGCGGCACCGAAGCTCCTGGCGGGCGGCGTCAACGCCGGGCGGTGCAATGACTCCTGCGGGTGGACCGGTGGCCGGGTGCGCATGCGCAGGCTGACGGTGCGCAGCCTCCCTGCATGAAGAAGACCTCTCGCGGCCTGTTGGCCGTACTCGCTCTTCTCGCGGCGATCCTGGCCGGGTCGGTGGGATCGGCTGCCGCGGTGCCGGTCGCCGATCCCGTCCCTGCGGCGGGTGCGGTTACCCACCCAGCACCAGCAGCGCCGGTGACGTTGCCGTTGCGTACGGCGATCGAGCAGCTCCCCGTCGCGGCCGAATCCCGGCAGGGCTACAACCGCGATCTCTTCCGTCATTGGGTCGATGACGACAAGGACGGCTGCGACACGAGGGCGGAGGTGTTGATTGCCGAGGCAATCGAGGCTCCGGAGGTTGACAGCAGGTGCCGGATCACCGGTGGCCGCTGGTACTCGTACTACGACGACACCTACGTCGACGGCGCGCGCGGCCTGGACATCGACCACTTGGTGCCGCTGGCGGAAGCGTGGGATAGCGGCGCGTCCGGCTGGAGTGCCGAGCGGCGCAAGGAGTACGCCAACGACCTCGGCGCCGACGACTCGCTCGTCGCGGTGACGGCCCGCTCGAACCGCTCGAAGTCGGACCAGGATCCGTCGACTTGGTGGGTACCCGCCGAGCAAGCGTCCTGCGAGTACCTGCAGCAGTGGGTGAAAACGAAGCACCGGTGGGACCTGACAGCCGACACCGCCGAACTTGCCGCGCTCAACGAGCGTGCTGCCCGCTGCCCGAACGACCTCATCTCCTTCGAGAAGGCGGGCTGAGAGCAGCGTGAGCGCCGGGCCCGGCTGGCCGTACGCGGGCCGCCGACGCCCGCCAGGAGGGGCGAGGAGGACGGAGGTCGCGGCGCCCTGCTCGACGGTCTTCATCAGTTCGGCGGGGATGGCGCCGCTGCCCTGACCGCCGGTGTGGCGCTCGAGGTTGGTGTAGATGGTGCCGGGCATCAGAACGTTGGCCGTGATGCGGTCGTCGGCCCAGCGGCGCGTCGCCTCTACCGCGAAGTCGCCTCTACCGCGAAGAGGACGTTGGCGGTCTTGGACTGGGCGTAGGCGAGCGCTCAGGCAGGCGAGGCGTCACCCAGGCATTCACCGGCACCTCTTCGTTTTCTGCGCCATCGTCGTGCCTGCGGTCGAGGGCCTACTCGTCGAGCGTGCCGAACGCGGACGGCTCCGTCCTAATCGGTTGGTGGGGTGCGCAGGGCGCCGGACCACTCGCGCTGCCCCACCAGGCATAGGTACCGGACCGCGAGCAGCCCTCGGCGCAGCGCCGCCGGCGCAAGCCGCTCGCGCTTGTATCGGCGGATGGGGCGCTGATGCAGCCCTGGTCATTCCCCCATGGGTCCCCCGCGCCCAGAAGGCCAGCACCAGAAAGCTGTATACATGCAGGTCAGCCCCCGTTGGTCCGCGGATAGAGCAGGTGCCTTCTAAGCACCCGCTCCGCGCGGGGAGCCCGTCCACATGAATCCCTGAGCACGCCCACTATCGCAGCCGCCAGTTTTCCCGACCAACGGATCGGCCGTTCCAGCCCGGGCAGCCCCCACAATCGTGGATCGATCGCCCGACGCCCTCCCGGTATCCACGTGCTCCAGCACACGCCTCTGACACCATGCAGTGATGAACTGGCGTGACAAGGTCAAGGAATTGCAAAGCACCTGAGACGTCGCAGGTCAGAAAGACGGCTCTCCGCGCGAGCGGAGGTGGTCCGGTGCGTAGTTCCGGGTCAGGCAGGAACCACTCCGGCTCTCCGCGCGAGCGGAGGTGGTCCGCAGTTGGCGGTGGTGCGGCCGGTTGAGGGGCCCGGCTCTCCGCGCGAGCGGAGGTGGTCCGGCGCAGGTGGCCGGTTCGATGGACGCCTACACCGGCTCTCCGCGCGAGCGGAGGTGGTCCGGGCATCCGGGACGGCGAGCTGGCTGAGGGCGACGGCTCTCCGCGCGAGCGGAGGTGGTCCGACCGCTCCGGAGTACGACCGGCTGGCCGACCCCGGCTCTCCGCGCGAGCGGAGGTGGTCCCGCACCGAACACCGCGTCGACACGACAACAGGCCGGCTCTCCGCGCGAGCGGAGGTGGTCCGGAACGCTGATGGAGGCCGTCACGTCGGACACGTGCTCTCCGCGTGCCTCCGATTGTGCTCCGAGCGAGGCCCGCCCCTGCCTGGGCGGGGGCTCGTGTGTCGGCCTGAGCCTCAGCAGGGTTTGATCGTTTCGTGATTGTCCTCTGGTTGGAAGGCGATGAGGGTGAGTCCGTCGAAGTCAAGGGGGATACGGCGGCGTTCGCCTGCTGTGTGGATGGTGAAGCCTTGTTCGTTGGCTTCTGGGTGGAGGAGGACGGCGGCGCCGGGGCCGATGGAGGCGCGGATGACGGACCAGAGTTCTTCGCGTACTCGGGCGGAGAGGGTGCCGACGTAGAGGCCGGGGGTGGGTTCGATCATCCAGCGTGTGAGTGCGCCTCTGACGTGGTCGGGGACGGCTGTGGTGGCCATGACAGTCATCGCGGGCACGGGTTTGGGGAACCTTCCGATGCCGAGGGGTTGGGGCTCAGGGTTATCTGCTGTTGGCAGGGGGTTTCATTCGGGTGTGGGTTGGTCGGCGTAGTTCACGCCGGCGGGTACTGAGCCGGTGGTCGGGTCCCAGAGGTTGACGATCTCAACGGTGTGTCCGTCGGCGGGGGTGCTGTCTTCGTCGGGGGCGAGGAGGTTTTGGATGTCTGTGACGATTTTCGGCAGGAGTTTGAAGAGGCGTAGGTCTTCGCGGAAGCGTCGTCGTGCTTCGGCTTCTGGTTGGTGTGAGTCGTGGAGGGCGAATGCCAGGGGGACGGTGAGTTCGGCTTTGTAGAGGTCGGCGATGTCGTAGACGAATGCGTGTTGTTTGCCTTGGTGGATGAATCCCAGGGCGGGTGAGCAGCCGAGGGCGGTGATCGCGGCGTGGACGATGCCGTAGAGGCAGGTGTTGGCGGAGGAGAGGGCGAGGTTGACGGGGTCTTGGGTGTCCCAGGAGGCGGGGTCGTATCGGCGGCGGAATCGTCCGATGCGGTGTTGTTGGGCGAGGAGTTTGTAGAGGGCTTTCATGTGCTGGCCTTCGAGGCCGCGTAGTTGCTGCACGGTGGTGGAGGCCGGGACGGGTGTGGGGAAGCGTTTGAGGTACATGTGTGTGGCTACGGCGGTGCGGCGGTCTGGGTCGCTCCATTGGTCGACTTGGTGTTCAAGCCAGCGGGTGGTGAGGGAGTCGGGGGTGGTGGTCGAGTAGCAGCGGACCCCGCCGGAGCCGGTGCAGATGACGGTGGTTTGGTGGCGGGCGAGGGTCGTCAGGGCGGGCTGGGTGATGGAGGTGCCGGGCCCGAGGAGGATGCAGGACAGTGACGAGATGGGCAGGTAGACGCGGGTGGTGTCCCCGTTGGCTGAGGTGGTCTCGGCGCAGACGCCGGTGTCGTCTTGGACGATGCGCACGACGTCGGCGTACAGGAACGACAGCGAGTCGCCGACGCGCGGGAGCATGGCGAGGGTGGGGGCTGCGATGCGTCGTCGCGCTTGGGTGGGTGTGTGTTGGGGTGCTGGCATGGGTTGGGGTTATCCCTGTGCGGCGGTGGCGGGTGCGAGGCTGAGCAGGCCGCATCCGTAGGACTTGCTGCGGCCGATGCCGTTGAGCACGGCAGTGCGCAGGGTGTCGGGGTCGGTGACGGTGGCGGTGCCTTCGAAGAGGGTGGCTGCGCGGTCGATGCGCAGATCGTCCCTGCTGCGGTCGGAGGGTGGGCTGGGGGGGTGGCTGCTGGTGGTGGGCTGGGGTGGGTGCCAGGTGGTAAGGGCGTCGGTTGAGGTGGACAGGATGGTGTGGAGGGTGAGGCCGGCGGTGGTGGCGCGGGTGGTCCACCAGCGGTCGGCGTCGTCGCCGTGGAGGGGGATGGCTTGTTTCCATTTGCCTGCGGTGCTGTTGCGGCCGCAGCGGCGTACGGCGTTGCCCAGCAGGCGGTAGCGGATGAGCAGGCCGGGGCGCAGGGCGGCAAGGGCGGGCTGCATGCTGCGGGTCTGGGCGGTGGCGTAGCCGTGGGGCAGGCGGCCGGGGTCGGGTGGGGTGCGGGTTTGTACGAGCAGGGTGGGGGCGCCGATGGTGTCGGTGTCCAGGCGGAACAGGACGCCGGCCTGGGCGCGGGGGTTGGGGCCGAGGTGGTCGGGGACAAGGCTCATGACGCGGTGGTGGAGGCGGCCGGCGTTGGTGAGGTCGCGCTGGACGTGGCGGTTGGCGGGGTTGAGGGCGAGCCGGGTCAGCCAGGCGTGGTCGGTTGCGGTGGCCGGGGCCTGCGGTGTGGTGGTGGCCATGTGTCATCCCTCCCGGGGGTGGAGGTAGGTGTCGAGGGCGTCGAGGTAGTCGCTTCCGTAGCCGGCGCATTGTTCGGCGGGGAGTTCCCAGCTCGTGGTGTAGGCAGTTCTGGCGTGGTGGATGCGGTCGCGGGCGGTCAGGCGGACTGGTTCGTCGTTGAGGGTCGTTACGGCGTGCTTGCTGGACGGGGCCGGGTGTGGGCCTTCGTTGAAGGGGGTGTCGGAGGTCAGGCGGACGGTGACCGTCGCAGCCTCGTCGGTCCCGTGGGTGGTGGGTTGGGGCCGAGCCAGGGGGATTTGTTTGAGTTCGTCGACGGGGTCGGGGGCGTCGGCGCGCAGGAGGAGCGGTGGTGCGGGTGGGCAGGAGCGGCGGCCGAGGTAGAGGGGCCAGCGAGGGTGGGTGAGGGCGTGGGCGCAGTCGGCCAGGAGGGTCGTGTCGCCGGGTGCGGTGACTGCGATGGTGAAGGCGGCGTCGGTGAGGTAGTGGCGGTGGGAGACGAGGGTGGCGGTGTCTTTGCCTCGTCGGGTGCCTTTGGCGGTGGGCAGGGTGCGGTGGGCGGGGTAGCCGCCGCCGACGGTGTGGAAGTCGACCAGGTGGGTGCCGGGCCGGTCGATGCGGATGGTGAAGCGCAGGCGCGGCAGCCGGCTGAACGGGCGCGAGAGGTCGTCGGTAAGGGCTTCGGCTCGGGGGATGCCCATGGCGGCGGCGATCATCCCGATGAGGGCGGAGCGGGTGGGGTGGGCGACGGTGTCGCGGTCGGTGAAGGCGCTGTGTTCGCCCCAGGATTGCAGCGGGGCGGCGAGGTGGAGGAGGAGCCCGGTCACTGGCCGGCCCCTTCCGGTGGCCAGACCGCGGCGAGGGCGGCGTCGACGAGCTCGGGGTAGGAGGCGACCTGGTTGCCGAGTCCGTCGCGGGGTTTGTCGTCGATGGACGCGTAGGCGCTGTGGATCAGGCCGGAGCCGCCAAGCAGGCGGCGGATGCGCTGGGCGTAGTCGTCGAGCGCTTCGCGGGAGCCTTCGGCCCAGCCGGCCGCCAGCGCCGGTACGGGTTGTTCGAAGGCGGCGGCCAGGGAGACGGGGCGGTCGGAGCGTACGGCGATGTGCACCAGGTCAGGGATGGTGTGCGGGGCGGTGGAGGTCTTCTTCGCCTGCGGCAGGCTGGTGATGAACGCGGTGGCGAACGCGGCGGCCAGCGTGCGGGCGGTGACGGTGTCGGCGTGATGGGCGTCGGGGTCGGTGAGGTTGTCGGTGAGTTCACGCACGTCGAGGGTGGCGTAGCGGTAGAAGACGCCGCTGCTGTACTCGGCGGTGTTCATGTGGGCGCTGCCGGCGTCGGTGGCCCACTGCTCGGCGTCGTCGACGGCGGTGAAGAAGTCTGCTTGCACGGCAGTGCTGTGGGTGGTGAAGGCGTGGGCGACCTGGACGGCGCCGTCCACGCCAGCGCCGGGGATTTCCGCGAGCATGCGGCCGAAGAGGGCGATGGAGCCATTGAGGGAGCGCAGGACGGCGTGGATGTCGTCCTTAGGCAGCAGCGCCTTGGCTGCGGCTTTGGTGCCCAGTGCCTTGTGGAGGGCTTCGCGGTGGTCTTCGGCGATGTCGGCGAGGGCGGGGGCCGCGGTGTCGGGAAGGAACAGCAGGGATGCGGTGGTCTTGTCGCCCTGTTCCAGCGCGAGTTTGGAGTCCGTGGAGCGGATGATCTGTGCTGCGGCGAGTTCGGCTAGGTCGGCTGGCCATCCGCGGTTGTCGGTCAGTTCCCCTGCTACTTGCTGGGGCAGGCGGCGGGTGCGGACGGCTTGTTCTCCGATGGCTTCCTCGACGGCCTTTCGGGTGGGGCGCTTCCAGGCTTGGCTGGAGATGCGGGTGCGGTTCGTGCCGCCGAAGGTCAGTGTCTTGGGCGAGCCGAGGTCGTCGCGGTTGACGTTGCTGTACGGCAGTGTTTGCAGGACGTGGATGTCCACGAAACGAGGCTGATCAGGCGCGGAAGCTGCGGGCGTGCCCATAGCGGTTCCCTTTCGTTCCTGGTGGCGTGTCATGAGTTCGCAGCCGGTCGTTGCGGGCCAGCAGAGGGGCGTGCAGGTCAGGTGGCCGGGGCAGCGGTGCCCTGAGGTTCGTTGGCCGCGGGGCCGTTGCGGGCTGCTGCGGCAGCGCGCTGCCGGCGCAGGGTGCGGTAGTAGTGCTCCAGCCACCGCGCGGCGATCGCATCGCGGCGATACCGCCACCCGGAAAGGTCGCTGAGCAGGCACGCATAGTCCACCGGGACGCCGACAGTGCCCAGTTGGCGCAGCACGCCAGGGAGCATGCGGTGGATGCCGTCGACGTCCTGGCGGACCATCAGGTGCAGACGGGCTTCCACCCCGTCTTCTTTCAGTGGTTCCCCGTCGCGGCGTGCTACGGCCAGGGCGAGGCTCTCCCCCAAGCTGGTGCCCCAGGGACCGAAGGAGGCGGTGTCACGAGCCTGGGAGGTGGGAGGTGGGGAGTTGTCGGCGTTTGGGGTCGTGGTGGTGTCCGATGCGGCGGCGGGTGGGGGTTCACCGTCGGGGTCACGCTGGGCGCGTGGGCGGGCGGCGATCAACGCGGCCACCGCGTAGTGCGCACGTCGGGCATCGCCGCGGGCATGGTCGGGGACCAGCCCGGGGCGCAGCAGCTTCGCGTGGGTTCGGGCGGGTACTTCCTCGACCGCTTTGCCCAGGCCGCGCCGCAACGCCTGCTGGGTACCGGGATCGGCGCAGGCGGCTCGGACGGCGGCGACGAAGGTGTCGTAGGGCCGCAGGAACTCCTGGCGATCCGGCGCCGTGACCTCCTCGCCCTCCGGCGGGGGTGTGGTGCTCGTCATCGGGTGCTCTCCTTTCACGTGCGGCGGTCGGGATCCAGCAGGCTGCGCACCAGTCCGCGGGCGGATTCACGGGCTTTGGCGCCTCGGGGGGTGCTGGCGACTGGCCGGGTGATCTCGTCGTAGGTGGTCAAGGCGATCCGGCCGAAGGTGCCCTGGACGCCGCTGAAATCGCCGGCGTCCAGCAGCGCCCAGAAACGCTCTTCGGCTGCCGGCCAGTACCGGGCCAGGGCCTGCTTCGGCCACGGTCCGCCGCTCTTGCCTGCTTTGCCGGTGCGCGCCGGGGCGTCACCGGCGGTGCGGGCCAGGCGGTCGTCCCCGAACGGGGTGGTATACGCGCGCCAGGCGCTGCCCAGGGCGTAAGCCAGTCGGCTCGCGGCCTTCTCCGCCGCTACCCGGGCATCCTTCGCCCCACGCGCAAGTGCATTGTCCTGACGGTCCGCGGAGGCATCGAGGAGGGTGAACAGCTCGGGTGTGGCGGCGGTGAAGTAGGTGCGATCCCGCGTCTGACCGTCCTGGTCGAAGCCATAGGCGACGACCCGGACGGCACGCATGACCTCGTCGGGGAGTTGGCCGGCGAGTTTGTCGAGCACCGCGGGGCGCCGGCCGCCATCACCGCGATGCAGCAGCACGAGTGAGTCCAAGTCCCGCCACAAGGACCGCTTAGCTTGCGCGTCGCGCGGCCGTAGCGTGCCGTCGCGGCCCTCGTCCCACACCAGGAACGGGTCGGCATCCGGCGGCCGAACGCTGCGAAAGGCCCAGGTCATCGTGGCGTCCACGACGCTCTGCCCGTCCTCACCCGGGTACAGCAGCACCGCGTGCTGAAAGCGCTGGGTCAGCAGCGACCGCGGACCCACGGCCCCGTCCGGTGGCGTCAGCGGGTCGGGAAGCTCATCGCGCTCCCACGGGCACCTATCGGCGTCCGGGCCACCGCTCGCCTGCTGCCACGTACCGGGCGCGGGGATGCCCAGCAGCAACGACTCATACAGCGACCTGCCCACCGGGTGATACGACAACGCCCGCCGCAGCGGCCCGGCGTAGGTGTTGCCGAAGCGCTGGCCGTCCACCGTGCGCGGGGTGCACTGCCCGGACGGGCCGTAGTACATCTGCGCAATCAGATGCAGCGCCGCCTCGGACGACGGAAGAGGAACCTGCTCACCATCGGTGAAGTGCCCGAAGAACACCTGGTTGTTGCCGGCCGGACGTGCCATGACCAGCTTGTTCACCCCCGACCTGCCGGCACACTGCTCATCCAACCGAGGATCTTGCAGGAACGGACGCACCGGATCATGCAGCCGCAGCCGCCCGCCGTGCTCGGCGAAGTACTCCTCCACCACCGACGGCTCGAACCCTCGGGCAGCCTGCAGGAGTTCATAGCGGCGATCCAGCCAGACCGTACTGTCGGAGAGCGCGTCCAGACCGGACAAGCGGGCAGCCATCGCACACAGGATGCGCAGCAGCCCGGAAGCGGCCGGCGGCAGCCCAACGGCCAGCGACTCGACGCGATGCGCGTCGAGAAACAACTCACGCAAACCAACGGCGCGGGCACCATCCGCTGTCCGCACGGGGATCCACGGACGGCTACGGAGATCGAAATAGTCGGCTTGGACGTCAGACATGGCAGATAGCGCACCTCAACGGGACGATGAGACTGGCGGTTGCGACCGGGGCTTTGGCCGCCGAAGTGACGTAACGTGAGACCGGTTCTCCGCCACGGCGGAGGTGGCCCGGCGGTCAGGCAGGTCAGGAGCGCGCAGACCTGTCAGGTCCCGTTCCCGCGCAGGCGGGGGTCCGGAGGGACCGCCCTGACTGGATGCCAGGGACGGCCCTCCTACAGTCGCGACAACTCGACGGTAGGGGGCTGTTTGATCCACTGTGGAGTTTCTTGAAAGGTGGTGAGGTACGTCAGTACAAAGCACGTCTGGAGTAGTAGGGTTACTCATCGAGTCGCCGTACAGTCAGCCCCAACGTGTGCGTCAGGGTCAGTACGTGGTCTCCGAAGATCGCGCCGGCTGTGCTCTGTTCAGTGACCTGGTGGGGAGCGAGCACCAGGCGCGAGAGCCTGGGCTCCTGTCTCCAGTCCGGCGGAGGTTCGTGGGCCTCGCCGGCCGACTGGTGCCAGCGGCCGTGGGCGAGCGGAACCACGTAGCCCAGCAGTGCGCGGACTTCTGCGCGGGTGAAGCGGCCGTCGGGGCGGCTACCCCGGGGCGGTAGTGGGACTTCGCATGCTTCGTCGAGCCATCGGCGCCCTGCCGCGTCGACGAAGACGGGCAGCAGCGGCACACTCTCCAGCCCGAGCCGGGTGGCGATGAGATCTTCGTCCGCCTCGCTGGTGGTCAGCTCGTGCAACGAGCCCACCTGCTGCGGCGGCGGAAGCATCACCATCCCGGCAAGATGCGTGCGAGCCATCTCATCGCCCAGGCGCTTGATGTCCCACTTCATCAGGTTCTCGGGATTGCTGGAGACGAACTCCTCGGCGTAAACGCCGTCGACCAGCGTCTGCACATCACCGGGCACCCGGACGCAAGCAGATCCGTGCTGCTCCAGGAGATCCACCGTCCGCTGCAACAGGGACGGCGCATACACATCGCCCCATGCCGCCGGCGGTGAGAGCCGGCCCTCGTCATCTGCCGGGATGAGGACCGCCAGGCGCGGGTCCTGGCACCACCGTGGCCGCGGCGTTGCCGCGTGCCGCCAGATTCGCCCGGCCCGCTGCAACAGCAATGCCATCGGCGCCAGATCGGTGATCATGAGGTCGAAGTCCAGATCGAGCGACTGCTCGATCACCTGCGTGGCCACGAGCACGGCACCACGCGGCGGCCTCGGGCGCTGTACGCCCTCCTTGCCGACAGGCCCGAACCACTGCTCCATCTCCGCGGTGATCTGCCCTCTGCGGTGGGCAGGGAAGCGCGCATGCAGCAGCCGCAGATGCGGCCCGGCAGCAGCACCGCTTCCGGCGGCGTCATCGGCCGAACGGTCGTCCCAGCCGCGGTAGTCGGCGCCGAACAGGGCACGGTAGTGCTCGCGCAGGGCCTGGTACGTCTGCTGCGCCTCCGCGACCGTCGTGCAGATCACCGCCGCGCAGCCGCCTTCGGCCACCACCGGCTCAAGCTCTTCCAACAACAGGGCCAAGCGCCCGTCAGCGCGCGTGGGGTCGTAGGAGTGGGCCACCTCCCGGCGGGCGATCGTCAGAGTGCGCGCCCGCTCGCTGGTGATCACAGCCGATGGGCCGATGGTCCTGCCCTGGGCGGCATCCGCGTACAGCCACCCTGGGTAGGCGGGCTGGGGAATCGAGGATGCGCCGGGCGGGTGACCGGCGCCGACCAGATACGCCTCGATCAGACCTGTCGCCGTCGAGCCGGTAAGCGTCGCGGACAACAGCACCACCGGGACATCCATCGCGCCCAGCCACGTCAGCAGCCGCAGCAGCAGAGCGTGGGTGTAGGCATCGTAGGCATGAGCCTCATCGATGATCACCGTCTTGCCCGACAGACCCAGATGGCGCAGCGCATTCCACTTGATCGGCAACACGGCCATCAACGCCTGATCGACCGTACCCACCGTGACAGGCGCGAGAATGCCCCGGCCACGCATGCGTAACCACCGGCCGGCCACCAACGACGCCGCCTCCGCCGCACCCCGGGAGTCGGCATCGTTCTGCGACAGCACCCGCGGCTCGACCTCATCCTCACCCGCAGCAGGCTCCGCATACCCCGCGAAGAGATCCGCCGCACCGTGCAGCAAAGAGATCTTCGCCGGGCCGCGGACATTGCGTGCCGTGAAGTCGAGCACCCGGCCGTACATCTGATTGGCCGTCGCCTGAGTCGGCAACGCGAAGAACACCCCGCTGCTGCTGCACACCTCACCCATCAGCGCCGCCGCGTACAACGCCGCCTCCGTCTTGCCCTCCCCCGGCGGTGCGGTGACCAGCAACACACCCGGACCCCTCACCGCGCCCGACAGCCCCCGCTCCAGGCTGGCCTGCAGCTCATACGGCTTCGCGATCTGCGGAAACAGCTCCCTCAGCCCACCCGAACGAAACCGCGCACAGCCCAGTCCAGCAGCCTCGACAAGCCCGGAAGCGGCGCGTTCAGCACGCTCGGCATGGGCCGCCAACGCCTCCGGAGAAGCCAGACCGCCATCGGCCTCCGCAGCGGCCTGCTGAGCCGCCACCGCGTGTTCCTGACTCGCCAGCCAGTCCGAGATGATGACCACACCCGCCACGACCACCGCCAAATCCACCGGCAGCGCCCGCACCGCAGGCACCACCGGCCGCCCCAACACCTCGTGCAACGCGGTCACATGCTCGCGCCGCTGATCTTCCCAACCACCGCAGCCCAGCTCGGGAAGCCCAGCCAGCGGATCACGCAAGTCCCGCTCCTCCGCCGCCCGCGGGTAACGGCCGTGGTGCCCCCCGAGAAGCTGGGCAACCTGCATCAGCAACAGCCCCGCAGGCCGGCCCGAAACCGGATAACCCAGCTCCGCCAGCAGTTGCGGCACCACCCGACTCGTCGCCAGCTCATGGCGGATCTTCGCCGACTGCTGCAACCCGGGCTCAAGCACGTACGGCGCCTCGCCGAGGAACGCACAATGCGCCGGCTGGTCCCGACGGGCCAACTCCTGGAACTGCGACAGGATCTTCCCCACATCGTGAAGACCAGCCCAGAACATCACCACCCGCCGGGCATCAGCACCACAGACACCCAGCGCCCCGGCGATCAACTCCCGCCGCCCCGCAGCCAACACGGAATCCCAGAGGCCACCCGCGACCATCGCGGTATCCACCAGATGCCCGACCAACGGATAGGGCCGCTCCAGCCCGTCAGCCTTCCCCCACAGCCGCGTATCGATCACATCCCGCCCCCCCACGCACACCGGTTCGTACTCCGCGTACTCCAGCACACGCCTCTGACATCATGCAGAGGTGAACGCACCAGCCAGAGTCAAGGAACTGCAAAGCGCCTGAAACACCGCAGGTCAGAAAGAGTGCTCTCCGCGCGAGCGGAGGTGGTCCGGTATCCCTGACATGTTGAGCTGTCAGGGATACGTGCTCTCCGCGCGAGCGGAGGTGGTCCGTACGCGGCGGCCCGCGAGCACGGCTTCCATGTGTGCTCTCCGCGCGAGCGGAGGTGGTCCGGGGCACGCCGAGCCAAGGCCACCCGGGGGTAGGTGCTCTCCGCGCGAGCGGAGGTGGTCCGAGGCGGTCGAGGCCGTCGGCGACGGCTTGTGCGTGCTCTCCGCGCGAGCGGAGGTGGTCCGGCGGTCGCCCGCGACCAGCTGCAGCCGGGCGAGTGCTCTCCGCGCGAGCGGAGGTGGTCCGGAGATCGCCGCGCACAAGCGCCGGCTGCGCGCGTGCTCTCCGCGCGAGCGGAGGTGGTCCGTTCACCCGCGAGTACATCGCCAAGATCCGGGAGTGCTCTCCGCGCGAGCGGAGGTGGTCCGTACGAGTCCAGCAGTTCCAGACCGAAGCGGTGGTGCTCTCCGCGCGAGCGGAGGTGGTCCGGCGCACGGTGCCTTCGCCGATCGGGTCCGGGAGTGCTCTCCGCGCGAGCGGAGGTGGTCCGCGAACCGGCGTGCCGCCGAAACGGAAAGGGCCGTGCTCTCCGCGCGAGCGGAGGTGGTCCGCCCAGGCTCAACCCGCTCCAGCCCAAGTACCCGTGCTCTCCGCGCGAGCGGAGGTGGTCCGTGGCAGCCGCAGGTCGGCGATCTCGTGAGCGAGTGCTCTCCGCGCGAGCGGAGGTGGTCCGCCTGAGAGCGGTACGGAACGCGCTGACCGCCTGTGCTCTCCGCGCGAGCGGAGGTGGTCCGCTCGAAACGGCAGCGACATCATCGGCGGCAGGGGTGCTCTCCGCGCGAGCGGAGGTGGTCCGGCGGCGGCGCGGGGAAAGGCCGACGCCGACCGGTGCTCTCCGCGCGAGCGGAGGTGGTCCGGTGCCGTTCCGCAACCCGCTCGCCCCGGAGAAGTGCTCTCCGCGCGAGCGGAGGTGGTCCGTCCTGGAGCCGGCCGTCGACGGCGGTTTCGTCGTGCTCTCCGCGCGAGCGGAGGTGGTCCGACTACTGGCTTCGCATCGGGGTGGCGGCAGCGGTGCTCTCCGCGCGAGCGGAGGTGGTCCGGACGACACCACGTCTACGGCCGCCGAGCAGGTGTGCTCTCCGCGCGAGCGGAGGTGGTCCGGAGAGCGCGGTGACCGAGACCGAGACCGAAGAGTGCTCTCCGCGCGAGCGGAGGTGGTCCGCCGCGCGCTGGGCTCGGATCCGTTGTGCTCCCGTGCTCTCCGCGCGAGCGGAGGTGGTCCGTCGGCGATGGCGCGGCCGAGGAGGTCCCCCCGGTGCTCTCCGCGCGAGCGGAGGTGGTCCGATCGAGGGGCAGACGATCTCGGCCAGGGTGTGGTGCTCTCCGCGCGAGCGGAGGTGGTCCGGCGTCCATCAGGACGCGCTTCGCGATGTGTCGGTGCTCTCCGCGCGAGCGGAGGTGGTCCTGCCGCTGGGGAGGTGGCGGGAGACGGGCCGGAGTGCTCTCCGCGCGAGCGGAGGTGGTCCGGCGAAACGCTTCTCGACGCTCATCTCCAGCACGTGCTCTCCGCGCGAGCGGAGGTGGTCCGGAAGATCGGGTCGATCGTGGACAGCTTGATGGGTGCTCTCCGCGCGAGCGGAGGTGGTCCGCACGAACATCGCCTGCTCGTCGGTGAACTCCAGTGCTCTCCGCGCGAGCGGAGGTGGTCCGCTCTAGCCGACGTGCGCGTGCGGCGTCGGCGAGTGCTCTCCGCGCGAGCGGAGGTGGTCCGGTGCTGGCGCTGTACGTCGAGCGTGACGTTCCGTGCTCTCCGCGCGAGCGGAGGTGGTCCGAATCCTCCAATGGGATGGGTGGGGATGAAGCAGTGCTCTCCGCGCGAGCGGAGGTGGTCCGCACGTGAGCGACGTCTTCGGGAGCCTCGACTAGTGCTCTCCGCGCGAGCGGAGGTGGTCCGCGTGCCGCCGCGTACTCCGCTGCCGGCGTTCCGTGCTCTCCGCGCGAGCGGAGGTGGTCCGCACGCCCTCGACCACCCCGAGCCGCCGAAGCGGTGCTCTCCGCGCGAGCGGAGGTGGTCCGGAGGAAGTCCCAGTCCGTCGAGGAGAAGTGCTGTGCTCTCCGCGCGAGCGGAGGTGGTCCGTCGTAGATGCCTGGCTGGCGCGCCTCGGCACCGTGCTCTCCGCGCGAGCGGAGGTGGTCCGTTGAGGTCACCGACGCCGCGCAGGTGCTCCCCGTGCTCTCCGCGCGAGCGGAGGTGGTCCGGTGAATGGCGAGTTCGACCCGTACGGCAAGACGTGCTCTCCGCGCGAGCGGAGGTGGTCCGTTCCGTATGTCCCGCGGCAGGCGCCCCTTATCGTGCTCTCCGCGCGAGCGGAGGTGGTCCGATCGGGACGGCCAAGACCCCTGGCACGGTCTCGTGCTCTCCGCGCGAGCGGAGGTGGTCCGCTGTCAGTCCGCGGCTGCCGGGGCCGGTGCGGGTGCTCTCCGCGCGAGCGGAGGTGGTCCGCCCGGCCCGCGTACGGGGTGGCGTCAGGCGCGGTGCTCTCCGCGCGAGCGGAGGTGGTCCGCCGTTCGGCATCACCGCGGACGCTGCCCGCAAGTGCTCTCCGCGCGAGCGGAGGTGGTCCGCGCAGGGGCGGCGGCCTGCGCCGGATGTCGCTGTGCTCTCCGCGCGAGCGGAGGTGGTCCGTTCCTGGTCCCGTGGGCGGCCGGTATGTCCGCGTGCTCTCCGCGCGAGCGGAGGTGGTCCGATCGCCGAACTGATCACGAACAAGCCCTACCTGTGCTCTCCGCGCGAGCGGAGGTGGTCCGGAGAAGCCGTGACCACGCCGCGCAGTGCCGCGGTGCTCTCCGCGCGAGCGGAGGTGGTCCGACCGTGACGCCATGGGCGACGGGCAGACGCTCGTGCTCTCCGCGCGAGCGGAGGTGGTCCAGCGCGGGGAGGTCGGCCCGGATCTGGCGACCCTGTGCTCTCCGCGCGAGCGGAGGTGGTCCGCTGCCGGTCCTCGAACAGAGCCCACAGTGGGCGTGCTCTCCGCGCGAGCGGAGGTGGTCCGGCGTGGCGGTCGAAGAAGTCGAAGCTCCGCATGTGCTCTCCGCGCGAGCGGAGGTGGTCCGCGGGTCACCTACGTGCACCCGGCCGACGGCCGGTGCTCTCCGCGCGAGCGGAGGTGGTCCCGTCCCCCTCCGCCGCCACGCAAGTCAAGCAACGTGCTCTCCGCGCGAGCGGAGGTGGTCCGCCGCCCGAGGCGACGAGCAAGGTCTCTGATCTGTGCTCTCCGCGCGAGCGGAGGTGGTCCGTGAGCGCCAGCACCCGGCGGGAGGCGTGCGTCGTGCTCTCCGCGCGAGCGGAGGTGGTCCGTTCGCTGTCGGCGACGTCGAGGACATCAACCGGTGCTCTCCGCGCGAGCGGAGGTGGTCCGCGGCAGGCAGGCAGTGTTGGCGGCCACCGAACGTGCTCTCCGCGCGAGCGGAGGTGGTCCGAAGGGCGATGTCCTCTGGGTGACCGAGGAGATGTGCTCTCCGCGCGAGCGGAGGTGGTCCGCACGTCCACACGTGGGCGGTCACGACGAACGGGTGCTCTCCGCGCGAGCGGAGGTGGTCCGCGGCAGGCAGGCAGTGTTGGCGGCCACCGAACGTGCTCTCCGCGCGAGCGGAGGTGGTCCGAACAAGGCAACTCACGGCCCTGTCGACCTCCGGTGCTCTCCGCGCGAGCGGAGGTGGTCCGCCCCGGGTCAGCAGGCCGCCCTCGGCCGTCCAGTGGGCTCATCAGCCCTGGAAGGCTCGCAACCCGAGCACGGCGTCGAGCCGGCCGCCCCGCACCTGGGGCCGTCATCAGCCCTTGAGCGCTCGAAAATTGGTCTCTAGGTCCCAGCATCTTGGTCGTCAGAGGTCAGCCCGAGAGGGATCACAACGCCACTTCGGCCATATCGGTCAAATCTGACGCTTTCGCGGCCGCGGGGCATGCGCGGGATTCCCTCGCTGACAAGCCGTCAGGTATACTTCTGACCTGCGAGAATACCGGGAAATCGAACGTCCTCCGGAGCCGTGTGCGCAGGTTCGAATCCTGCCGGGGGCACCTCGCTTGAGGTGCCCGAGACCCCGTGACCAGCGCAAGCGCTGAGTGCGGGGTCTTCTTGTGTGCGGGCGACGGCCGTCGGTTCCCGGGGCCGGCGATGCGTGGGGGTCCGTGCGACAGGCGTGTGCGCGTGACGGCGCAACCGTGGCGCTACCGGGGTCCTGTACCTCTGGTGTGCGCGAGAAAGCAGCGATGCGTGCGAGTCAGCCGACGACACCCCCACGACCGTCTGGAGACGACATGTCGCAACGACCATCCCGCCGTGGCTTCCTGGGGATAGCCGCGGTCGCCGTGGCCGGCGCACCCGTGATCTGCTCCGGTCCGGCCTTCGCCGCGGGGCCGCGCGAGTTGCCGATCGTGAACCGTCCCGACCATCCCGGCGCGGTCTACCCGTCCGCCGGCCTGCGGCAGGCACAGGCCGAGCCGCTCAACGCCACCGTCGACTGCGCGCTGTCCGGACGGAGGGGCCAGTGACCACCTTCGTCTCCCGGTCCGGCTGGGGTGCACGCGCTCCGCGGAACACCAACGCCAACATCACGCCCCAGCACGGCGGGGTGACCATCCATCACGTCGACGCCGTCCGCGTCGCCCGCGCGAATCACGCGGACTGCGCCGCCCAGGTGCGCGGGATCCAGAACTACCACATGGACAGCAACGGCTGGGCCGACATCGCGTACAGCCACCTCGTCTGCGTGCATGATTACGTGTTCCAGGGCCGCGGTGAGAACCGCCGCACGGCGGCGAACGGCACCGATCCGGGCAACCAGAACTGGTACGCCGTCTGCGGTCTCGTCGGCGGGACCGCCGGCGACTACGACACCATCACCACCGGCCTGATCAACGCCTTCCGTTACGCCGTCAACCGGCTGCGCACGCAGGGTGGTGCGGCCCGGGCCATCTGCGGCCATCGGGACCACCTGAGCACCGGCTGCCCGGGGAACCTGTACGTGAACGGCGTGCTCAACGGCGCGACGAACCCCGGCGGCGGCCCGCTCCCCCACCCCGGCGTCAACTTCCGCCAGCCGCCGACCTTCAGCCACGCGAGCGTGGCCACGTGGCAGAACCAGATGAACGCCCGCCACGGCTACGGCCTCACCGCGGACGGCGCCTACGGCCCCAACTCGTACGCGGCGTGCCGGGACTTCCAGTCGAAGAAGGGCCTCGCCGTCGACGGCATCGTCGGCCCCGCCACCTGGGGTGCCACCTTCCCGGCCTGAGGGACGGCGCAGCCGGGAGGGCGGGTCACCGCTTCGGTGCGGGCCGGGTCCGGGTGGGTGCTTGCGGGTCGTGCGGCGCGTAGTCGCCGGGCGGCGAGGGCGGTGATCAGCAGCGGGGCAAGCAGGATGAGTACGCCCGGCGCGGCCGGGAGGGTGGGGAAGTCCGCGTACGCGACGACCGCGCCCTCCTGCTCCACGCGGCACCCGACTCCGAGCGGTCCGACGCTGTGCTCGACTCGGTACCAGCCTTCGCCGTCGAGGCTCTCGCGGGCGATGTCCTCACAGTCCAGCACGCGCAGCGGCCACTCGGCGGGAAGGACCGCCAGCACGAGCACCTGCAAGGCGCCCGCCACCGCGAGGAGTGGGAGCGGCGGGAGGCGGCAGCACTCATGGCGGCCCACTGTAAGCCGCCCGCCGGTCAGCCGCCCCTGCCCGCACCGGACGCGGCTGCGACCCCGGCGCGCGCTACGGCTTGCGGGCTACGCCGCCGTAGGCGGCCACCTCCGGCGGGGTCTCCGCGGTGGGGTCCGGGTGCCAGCGGGGGCAGGAGACCACGCCCGGGGGCAGGAGGTGCAGGTTCTCGAAGTAGCGCTCGATCTGGTGGGGGGCGCGCGGGGTGTACGGGACCGCCGCTCTCGGGTTGTGGCGGTGGAGGGCCTCGACGTAGGCCGGGTCGGTGGTCGTGCCGTCGTTGAGGGCCAGGTGGCTGCCCGGGGGCAGGGCGGCCAGGAGGCGGCGTACGAGGGACCGGGCCTCGTCGTAGTCCTCGATCAGGCCGAGGATCCCCATCAGCATCAGCCCCACCGGCCGCGTGAAGTCCAGTGTGCGCGCCGCCTCTTCGAGGATCCGGTCGGTGTCGCGGGCGTCGGCGTCGACGTACTGGCACCGGCCCTCGGGGGTGGAGGTGAGCAGGGCCCGGGCGTGGGCCAGGACCAGGGGGTCGTTGTCGACGTAGACGATCCGCGCCTCCGGCGCGGTGCGCTGGGCGATCTCGTGGGTGTTGTCGGCCGTGGGCAGTCCGCTGCCGACGTCCAGGAACTGGCGGATGCCCGCGTCGCGTACCAGGTGGCCGACCGCGCGGCCGGTGAACTGCCGGGAGTGGCGCGTGATGTCGGCCATCCCCGGGAAGACCGAGAGGATCGCCGCCGCGGCGGCCCGGTCGGCCTCGTAGTTGTCCTCGCCGCCGAGCAGGTGGTTCCAGATACGCGCCGAATGCGGGCGGCTCGTGTCGATCGCGTCCGGTGCGTGGTCTGCCATCAGGACCGCCCTGGGGGTCGCGGGGGTGGAACTAGGTGGAGCGCGGTGCGTCGGGGCCAACGTACTGCGGAGTGCCGGGCGCGAGGAAGGCCGCTTGACCCTCACGTGGCGTGAGGGGGCATCGTCGGGGGCGTGGCGGAACATCTGACCGTGGGGCGCGTGGCCGGGTTGGCCGGGGTGAGCGTGCGCACGCTGCCTCACTACGACGAGATCGGCCTCGTGCGGCCCTCCGCGCGGACCGCGGCCGGCTACCGGACGTACGCGGCGGGCGACGTGGAGCGGCTGCGCGAGGTGCTCGGGTACCGGCGGCTGGGGTTCGGGCTGCGGGAGATCGCGGAACTGGTCGACGACCCGGCCACCGACGCGGCGGTCATGCGGGCGCAGCGGCCGCCGGGGGCGGCACGGTGTGTGGCGGCCAGTGCGCAGCGGCTGCCGTTCCCTGACGGGGCGTTCGACGCGGCCATGGCGGTGAGCACCGTGCACCACCGGCCGGACCCGGTGGCCGGGCTGCGGGAGATGCGGCGCGTGGCGCGGCGGGTGGTGGTGTTCACGTACGACGCCTGCGACCCGGGCCGGCGCGAGCGGTTCCGGCTCACCCGCGACTACCTGCCGGAGTTCGCCGGACTCCGCACGGACTGGCCGGCGCTGGCCGACCTGACGCGCGCGATCGGCGGGCGCGCGGAGCCGGTGCTCATCCCGTGGGACTGCGCGGACGGCTTCTTCGAGGCGCACCGGCGGCAGCCCGAGGCGTACCTGGAGGACCGCGTGCGCCGCGCGGTGTCGGTGTGGACGAGGGTGGGCCCGGAGGCGGAGCGCCGGGCGGTGACCGGCCTCCGCGACGACCTCGCCTCGGGCCGCTGGACGGAGCGCAACCGCGGCCTCCTCGCCCTCGACGCGGCCGAACTGGGCCTCCGTCTTCTCATCGCCTGACCCCGTTCCTCCCTTTCCGCCCGGTCCCGGGCGGAACGCGGCAGAATGCAGGCCACACCGGAGGGAGCGGATATGACAACAGGCTTATCCGGGGCGGCCCGATGACCGGCCCGCGCGGGGGCATCCGGATGCTCAGGTTCATCCTCGTGCTGGAGCTCGTCCTCCAGCTCTCCGGCCTGGTCACCATGTCGGCCTACCGCATCCCGCTGGGCCTCGGGCTGATGCTCACCGGCTGCGCCGTCCTGACGCTCTACGTCCTCCACAGCCGACGGCGGCTGCGCGGCCCGAGCCCGCTGCCGTGAGTGACCCGTGAGCCGCGGCGACCGCTTTCCCCCGAACGGGCACGGCTTGCCGGGTGAATGCGTTTGCGGGCGGTGGGTCCCGCCGGTTAGGAAACAGGGATGCTACGAGGCACGAAGGTCGGGCTCAGGGCCCGGCACGCGGACGACATCCCGGTTCTGCAGGCCGACCTCTACGACGACGTCGTCGCCGGCTCCCGGGCCCAGGCCACGCCGTGGCGGCCGGTCGCCGCCGCGTCGAAGGACAACCCGCTGCTGGTCGACGACAAGGCCGAGGGGATCGTCCCGTTCTCGGTGGTGGAGCTGGACGGCGGGGCGCTGGTCGGCACGGCGGCGCTGTGGGGCATCGACACCCATCACCGGTCCGCACACGTGGGCCTCGGGCTCATGCCGTACGCGCGCGGCAAGGGCTACGGCACCGACATCGTCGCCGCGCTCTGCCACTACGGCTTCGTCGTACGCGGCCTGCACCGGCTGCAGATCGAGACCCTGGCCGACAACGCCGCCATGCTGCGCGCCGCCGAGCGCAACGGCTTCGTCCGCGAGGGCGTGCTGCGCTCCTCGGCCTGGGTGCTGGGCACGTTCCTGGACGAGGTGATCCTCGGGCTGCTCGCCGCCGACTGGCGGCCGGAGGCGCCCGCGCGGGCGGACGGCGGCCGCTGACGGATCGTCCGATCGTTGGTACCGCGCGCGAGCCGCGGGGGTCCGGCACCCCGAACCTTTGGCATGCTGCACTCATGTCGACGCCGCCCCTGCGCCCGGGTGTCTCCCCCGGCGGTCCCGCCGGTGTGTCCGTTTCGCCGGCCGGCGGCCTGCGGTTGCGGGCGCGGCGGGTGAGCCGGGACGTGCGCGGGGCGGGCCGGGTGCTGCGCGGGGTGTCCCTCGACGTCGCGCCCGGGACCCTCACCGTGATCGCCGGGAGCAGCGGCGCCGGCAAGACGGTCCTGCTGCAGACGCTGGCGGGGCTGAGCGTGCCGAGCGAGGGCGAGGTGTGGCACGACGGGGCGCCGCCGGGGCCGCCGGGGCCCGAGTTCGGGTACGTGCCGCAGGAGGACATCATCCACCGTGAGCTGCCGCTGCACCGCACGCTGGTGTACGCGGCCGGGCTGCGGATGCCGCCGAAGACCCCGGCCGCGGCCGTCGCCGCGACGGTCGACCGGGTGCTGGCCACGCTGGGGCTGACCTCGCGGCGCGATACGCCGGTACGGGCCCTGAGCGGCGGCGAACGCAAGCGGGCGAGCATCGCGGTGGAGCTGCTGACCCGGCCCCGGGTGCTCTTCCTCGACGAGCCGACGTCCGGGCTCGACCCGGCCACCGGCGCGGAGCTGATGCACACCCTGCGCGGGCTGGCCGACGACGGCACGACGGTCGTCCTGACCACGCACGTGCTCGCCGATCTGCCGCGCGGTGACCAGGTGGTCTTCCTGTCGGCCGACGGCGAGGTCGCCTACGCGGGTGAACCGGGCGCGCTGTGCGAGGCGTTCGGCGTGGCCACGGCGGAGGAGGTGTACGGGGCGGTGGCCGCCGGCGCACGGGCGCCGGGGGCGGGCGCCGGCGACTTCCCGGAGCTGGGGGACACCTGGGGTCCCGAGGCACCCTCCGGCCCGGCGGCAGCGCCGGGGGCGGCGTCCCGGAGAGACCGGAGGGAGGCGGGAGAGGCGACGGGACCGAACAGCCCGGCGACACCGGCCGGTCCGACGGCTCCCGCCGGCCCGACGACTGCCGCCGGCCGAGCGGCACCCGCCGGCCACGCGGCAACCCCCGGCCACGCCGCACCCCCCGCACACGTGACACCGACCGCACAAGTGGCACCCGCCGGGGCCGTCGCGGCGGCGGGAGCCGTCGCCGCCACCGGCCTGGCCACCGCGACCGCGACGGAGCCCACCGCCCGGTCAGGCCCCGCAGCACCGATCAGCCCCGCGACACCCGCCGGTCCCGCAGCACCGGCAGACCCCGCCGCGCCCGCCCGGGCCCCCTCGTCCGCCGTCCCCGCCACCCTGCCCGCCCGCGTCGGTGCCCTGCGCCAGTGGGCCCTGCTCACCCGGCGCGGCACCGCGCTCCTCCTCCACCACCGCCTCTCCGTCGCCGTCCTCGTCGGCTCCCCCGTCATGATCGTGGCGATGTTCGCGGTGCTCTTCCGCGGTGGCGCCTTCGGCCCCGCATCCCCGGACCCCGCGTCCACCGCGATGATCATGTTCTGGATCGCCTTCGGCGCCTTCTTCTTCGGGCTGACGTACGGCCTGCTGCAGATCTGCACCGAACTCGCCGTGCTGCGCCGCGAATGGCTCGCCGGCCTGCGGATCGGCCCGTACGTCGCCTCCAAACTCACCACCATGCTCCCCGCGCTCGCCCTCGCCGACGCGCTGCTGCTCGCCGTGCTGCGCGCGCTGGACCGGCTGCCGTCGGCCGGCTGGGACACGTACGCCTCGCTCTTCGCCTCCAGCGCGCTGGCCTCCGCCGCCGCCCTCGCGCTCGGGCTGCTCGCGTCCGCGGCGGTGGCGGAGCCGGGGCAGGCGACGCTGATGCTGCCGCTGCTGTGCTTTCCGCAGGTGCTGTTCTCGGGGGCGTTCGTGCCGGTGCCGCGGATGACGCCGGGCGGCGAGGCGATCAGCCTGGCGATGACCAACCGGTGGGCGTTCGAGGCGCTGGGCAGCGGGGTGGGTCTGGAGTCGCTGTGGCGTACGGGCGCATCCCCCGCGGGGCGGCCGCTGCTGGCGTCGTACGGAGAATCGTTCGCGCACCCGGCCGCCCGCGGGTGGCTGATCCTGGCCGGCTTCGCGGTGCTGTTCCTGGCGCTGACGTGGTGGGTGGTCGTACGCAAGTGCCGGGACGGCGCCGAGCGGAGCCGGCAGGGACGCTGACGCGGGCCGGGGTCCGGGGCCCGCGGGGTCAGCAGCCCAGCCGCGGCGCGAGGTCGGCCACGTCGGGGACGCGGTCCCGGTAGGTCTGCGTCACGAACGACAGAAACGTTTCGACATCCGCGGGCTGCGACGCCGCCCCCAGGGACACGCGCACCGCACCCGCCGACGGCAGGTGCAGCATCTTCAGATAGTCCTCCAGCGAGCCGAGCCGCCTGCGCGCCGCCCGGCGCAGCCGGCGCGGCGGCAGGTCGAACGCCGCCTCGCCCGCGCCCGGGTTGCAGAAGCAGCCGGTGCGCAGGGAGATGCCGTACGCACCGCTGTCGCGGATGATGACGCGCTCGTCGACGACCCGCCCTTCGGCGTCGAGTACGTTCAGCGCGACCGTGCCGCCGCGCGGCGCGCCGGCCCGGTCAGGACCGTACACCCGGACCAGCGGCGAGCCGTCGCCGTGCCGCAGCGTCCGCAGCCCGGCGAGCAGGTGCGCCGTCAGGGCGTCGACGTGGTCGTGGACGCGGTCGATGCCGATGCCCTCGATCCAGGCGAGGCCGGCGGTGACGTCCGGTATGGCGAGGAAGTTGACGGTCCCGTCCTCGAACGCGGCCTCGTCGTCGGCCAGGACGTGCCACTGCGCCTGCGCGCTGACCGCGTAGATCGTGCCGCCGGCGAACCACGGCCTGCGCAGCTTCGCGAGCGCCGTCCTGCGGGCGACGAGAGCGCCGAGGCCGGTGGGGTGGCCGAAGAGCTTGTACCAGCTCACGACGGTGAAGTCCGGGTGGTGGCGGCCGAGGTCGAGGGCATTGGTCGGGACGTACGCGGCCGCGTCGAGCACGACGTCATAGCCCTGGGCCTGGGCGGTGGCGATCCAGTCCAGGGAGTGCTGTACGCCGGTGAAGTTGCTCTGCGCCGGGTAGGCGAGCAGCCCCCGGGGGCCGTGGTGCGCGAGGGCGGGGCGCCGGGTGCGTACGGCCAGCGCGGCGTGCATCCGGTCCTCGTCGATGCCCAGGTCCGGCGTGCGCAGCGGGACGTACTCGACGGTCGCGCCGCGCGCCCGCGCGTACTCCCGCAGGCCGTTGACGGAGTTGTGGTTGTCGAGGGAGAGGACGAGCCGGCTGCCGCGTCCGAGCGGATACGCCTCGCCGACCAGGCGCAGCGCGCCCGTGGCGTTGGGCGTGAAGATCACGGCGTACTCGGCGGGGTCGGCGTTGAAGTACCGCAGCACCGCCTCGCGGGCCTCGGCGAGCCCGTCCCCCGAGGCCCGCGAGGCGGGGCTCTCGGAGTGCGGGTTGCCGAACAGCCCGCCGGTGATGCGCCGGGCGCTGCCCGCGACGAGGGAGCGCGGCGGGAGCCCGGCGCCGGTGTGGTCGAGATAGGTGTGCCCGCCCTCGTCGAGATATCCGAACTCCCGTTCCCGCAGCTCCGCGAAGAGGTCGGCAGCGTCCGCCGCTCGTTCGCGTACGTGCCCGGTGGTGTCTGCCCTGCCCATGGGACCCCTCCGCATGAAATCCGCCAAAGGTAGCCATACCAGGATGACATCGACCACGCCCGGCGGCCGCAGCGAAGCGCGGCTACGGCAAATCGAACTCGGGGGGGTATTTGATATGGCAACTCGGGCTCATGTCGCATTCATATATTTTCGAGTACTGCGGCGGAGTGCCGGGATTGCGGAACGGGGCGCCCGAGGACGTGCCGTTCGGGCGGACGGCCACCGTCGTCCGCTCGCCGTCCGCCTCCAGCGTCACGACGAGTTCGTAGCGGTAGTCGGTGCCGCGGCTCGTCGTGGTGATCCCGAAGGTCTGGTGCTCGCCCTTCGCCAGGGTCAGTGACGTGTCCTGGAAGTACGGCCGGTCGCCGGTCACTCCGTCCTCGTCCTGGGAGTACAGGCGCCGGTCGTCGGAGTCGAGGTCGATCGACGCCGGCGCCACCTCGCCCAGCGCGCCCGTGGCCGGCTTGATCACGGCACCGTCGGGCGCGGGGTTCCGGGAGAGGACGCGGGCGTGGATGTCCAGGACTTCGACCGGTGCGCTGCGGCTGCCGTACAGCGACAGCCGGTACACCTTCGCGGTGGCGGGGCACCAGTCGGCGCAGTCGACGGCGGCCGGCTGCATCACCTGGACAGCCTGCGCCCGCCGCGCCAGATCCGCTTCCTCACCGGGGAACAGCGCCGTCCACTCCGCCTCCTCCGCCGGCGGGAGCGGTTCCGCCAGGACCCAGTAGCCGGACTCGGGGTCGAAGACCTCCTGGATGCTGCCGACCTCCACGGGCGGCTGCCGCGCCTCTTCCGCCGCCTCCCGGCGCTCGACCCCGCTCTGGGCGCGCTGTTCCTGCCACGGCGCGATCGCGAACGTCGCGACCAGGCCCGACACGGCGAGGAGGACCGGGAGGACCACGGTCCCGATCCAGAACTGCACGCGGTGGCCCCGCTCCGCCGGCGGCGGGGCGGCGGTGGGCACAGGCGGTCGGGCGGGGGGATACGCCGGGGGCGTGGGATACGCCGGGGGCGTGGGGTACGCCACCGGGGTGCCCGGCCCGGGCGGACTCGGTGGCCCCGTGGGCGGTAAGGCAGGACCGTCCGGCACAGGATGACCCCCTTCGTCCGCGGCGCGCTGGGGAAACGGCCGTCAGCGTCACAAGTGTGCCGAACCCGCGCATACGCCGGTAGGGGACGCCGGCCCCGGTGGCGGCCGGACGGGCGGCCGCGAAATCGGGTGGCGCGGGTGCCGGGCGCGTTACTAGCGTCGCGGCCGTGCGGCATGAGGATCCGCTGGCCTACGCGGTCGGCATGGAGGGCATCGCCCTGGTGCGTTCGTTCACCGGGGAGTACGACCGCGCGTTCGTCGCCGCGCGGCTCGGCGGGATCCGGCGGCTGCTCGGCGACGAGGCGCTGGCGGGCGCGGGCGTGGACGTCGCCCGGGTGTCCACGGTCGAGGGCTACCGGATCTGGTCGGAGACGTACGACGGGCCCAACACCGCGTTCGACCTGGACGAGCCGGTGGTCGGGGCGTTCCTCGACGCGCTGCCCGCGGGCGTCGCCCTGGACGCCGCCTGCGGCACCGGGCGGATGGCGGCCCTGCTGGCCGGGCGCGGCCACCGCGTCCTCGGCGTCGACAGCTCCCCGGACATGCTGGCGCGGGCCCGGGAGCGGGTGCCGGAGGGCGGCTTCCGCCTCGGCGCGCTCGACGCGCTGCCCGTCGCCGACGGCGCCGTGGACGTGGCGGTCTGCGCGCTCGCGCTGACCCACGTCCCCGATCTGGGCCCGGTCATGGCGGAGTTCGCGCGCGTGCTGCGGCCGGGTGGACACCTCGTGACCTCGGACGTCCACCCGGAGCGGGTGGCGCTCGGGTCGATCCCGGCGGTACGGCTGGCTGACGGCAGCCCCGCCCGGGTGGAGACGTACCGGCACGCGGTCGGGGACTACGTGCGCGCCGCGCTCGCGGCCGGGCTCGATGTGCTGGGCTGCGAGGAGCCGGGGGTGCAGGACGCCGGGGAGGCGAAGGCGATCCCGGCCCCGGCGGCGGACCCGGGGCCGTGGGAGGCGTGGCCGTGGTCCCTTCGCGAACTGGTCCCCGAGGCCGCGGCGGTGTCCCACGCGGGCGTCCCGGCGGGGATCGTCTGGCACTTCCGGCGGGCCGCGGGCCCGGCGGTCACGCCCGCGGGCGCGTGAGGTCGTCGCGGGCGTGTGTCACCCGTCGATGAAGAACGCGAACGGGTCGGTCCCCCCGTGCTGCCGGGCCATCGGCGCCTCGTACGTCACCGGGACGCCGGCCGCGAGGGGAGCACGTTCTCGTCAAGTGACCCGCGTGGCACGCCGGTTCGCCCCGGCCGGCCGCCGCGGCGGCGGGGCCGGATGCGCTCCGGGTGGGCTGCAGAGCGCGGAGTCCCGGCGTAGCACCGCGGGGTGGAGTGCACGGCGCCGGCCGCGGGTGCGGAACCCGGGCGACCTCCCTCCCCGGGGAGCTGTCACCCCCGCCGCCGCCCGCATAAGGTGGCGAACATGGATCCAGCAGACTTCTACACCGGAATCGTCGCGGAGCTGTACGGGCCGCTGAAGTCCGTCACCCAGGACCCCGAGCCGTACGCCGCCTTCGTCGAGCAGGCCGGTACGCCCGCGCTGGAGCTGGGCTGCGGCGACGGCGAGCCGCTGCTCGAACTGCGCCGCCGCGGTCTCGACGTGGACGGCGTCGACTCCTCCGCCGACATGCTGGACCGGCTGCGCCGCCGCGCGGCGGAAGAGGGCCTGCCCGTCAAGGTGTTCCAGCAGCGCATGGAGGCCCTGGACCTGCCGCGCAGCTACGCCGCCGTCTTCCTCGCCGGGCCGACGTTCAACCTGCTGCCCGACGACGCCACCGCGCTGGCCGCGCTGCGCGCCATCCGCACCCACCTCGCCGCGGGCGGCACCGCCCTGATCCCGCTGCACCTGCCCGCGCCCACCGCCGCGGCGGACGTCGGCAGGGCCCGCACCGCCACCGGGCCTGACGGCGCCGAACTGCGGGTCCGCGTCGTCGCCGAGAACCGCGACGAGCACACCCGCACCCAGACGACGCTGCTGCGCTACGAGCGCTACCACCCGTCGGGCAGCAGCATCACCGAACGGCCGTGGGTGCTGCACTGGTACACCCGGGACGGCTTCGAGACCCTGGCGGCCGTCGCCGGGCTCGACGTCGCCGGGATCACCGAACCGGACGGCGGGCCCGCGGCGCCGGACGCCGGCCACATCCACGTACGGCTGCGCCCCGCGGACTGACCCCCCGCCGGCCGCACTCCCCCGGCCGCACTCCCCGGTCCGGACTCCCCTGGCCGCCCCCGTCCGCGCCGCACTCCGCGCGCCCGTCCCGGACTAATTCACCGGGGTGTTGACGCCCGATCGCGGGCCCCCGGACGCTGAGCCGTATGCCCCCGACGACGTTCCGCCGCCCCTCGCGCCGCAGCGTCCTGCGCGGCGCCTCCGCCGTCGGCCTCACGGCCGTCGCCGCCCCCGCACTCGCCCGGAGCGCCACCGCCGCAGGCCCGCCGCCGCCCAACGTCATCGTCGTGTCGATCGACGACCTCGGCTGGCGCGAGTTCGGCGCGTACGGCAACACCTTCAACGAGACCCCGCACATCGACCGGCTGGCGCGCGAGGGGATGCGCTTCACCCGCGCGTACTCCGCCGCGCCCATCTGCTCGCCGACCCGCGCCGCGCTGATGACCGGCCTGTACCCGGCCCGTACCGGCATCACCGACTTCCTCCGCGAGGCACCGGCGGCGAGCAACAAGTTCCTCTCCCCCGACGTGCCCACCGTCCCCGACTTCCTCGGCCCGTACGGCTACACCACCGCCCTGGTCGGCAAGTGGCACCTCACCGAGACCTACAGCGGCGAGTACACCGAGCGGCCCGGCAACCCCTACGCGCACGGGCTGGACGAGGCCATCGCCTCCGAGCGGCTGTACATCGCGGACGGCGACTACTTCCACCCGTACCGCTTCATGCCCGACCTGCCGGCCCGCACGCCCGGCGAGTACCTCACCGACCGGCTTGCCGACGAGGCCGTCGACTTCGTCGCGCGCCACCGCGACGAGCCGTTCTTCCTGCACGTCTCCAACTACGCCGTGCACACCGCCCTGGCCGCGAAGCCCGAACTGCTCGCCAAGTACGAGGCCAAGCCGGGCGCCGGCCAACTGCCGAACCGGCCCGCGCTGGCCGCGATGCTGGAGAGCATCGACCAGCAGGTGGGCCGCATCGTCGCCGCGCTGGACGAGCACGGGCTCTCCGGGCGCACGCTGATCCTCGTCACGTCCGACAACGGCAGCCCGTACCGGGACGCGACCGCGCCGCTGCGCGGCGGCAAGAGCGAGCTGTACGAGGGCGGTATCCGGGTGCCGCTGGTCGCCTGCTGGCCGGGCCGGGTGGCGCCGGGGCGCACGGACGCCACGCCCGTCTCCACGATCGACGTGCTCCCGACGGCTCTCGACCTGGCCGCCGGCGGCCGCGCCCCCGCCGCGCGCTTCGACGGTACGAGCCTGGCCCCCCTGCTCATCGGCCGCGGGCCGCTCCGCCGCGACACCCTCTTCTGGATCTACCCGCACTTCAACCAGAACCGCCACCCGCACGCGGCCGTCCGTCACGGCGAGTTCAAGCTGGTACGCCGGCTCCGCGGCGGCGCCGCCGAGCTGTACCACGTCGGCCGCGACCCCGGTGAGACGGACGACCTCGCGGACCGCCACCCCGCGAAGCTGCACCAGTTGACCGCGCTGCTCGACGACCACCTCGCGGACGTCGGCCTGTTCCCGCCGCCGCCCGGCCCCGGGGCGTACCCGGTGGCCGAACTGGACGAGCGGTTCGACACCGATCTCGCGGGCTTCACCGTGCTGCCCGTACCGCGCGGTTCGCACCAGGGCACCGCCACCGCGGGCGACGGCAGGCTGACCGTGACCACGCAGGCGCCGACGCACCTGCTGTTCCTCTCCGGCACCGCGCCGCGCACGGACACCTTCGCGCTGGTGCTGGACACCGGCACGTTCGCGGGGACCGGCGGCCAGGACACCGTCTTCGTCGGCCTCGCCAAGGACGCGGACAACTATCTGCTCTTCCGCCACCACAACGGGCTGCGGCGGGCCGGCTGGGACCTGCGCATCGACGGGAAGCTGATCACCGTCGGCCAGGAGCCGCTGGACAACCTCGACGGCACCGTGGACCTCTCCCGCCCCGGCTCCCGCTACGCCCTGGTGGCGCGGTCCACGGTCACCACGGCGTACATCGACCAGGGCGCGGGCTGGGAGTTCCTGTTCACAGCGGACGCGGGCGGGGTGCTGGACCTCACGGACCCGGAGGTGCGGGCCGCGTACCGGTACACGGCCGGCGTGCGCCTCGACCGGGGCACGATCACGCTGAACGGGCTGCGGGCGGCGAGCCGGCCGTAGTCCAGGGGCTAGGGTCTGTCTTCAATCTCCCGTCTGCGGCCCGCCCTGCGGGCGAACGACGCGAGATGGACGACAGACCCCAGGCTCCCACCGACCGGCAGGAGGATGCGGTGGCCGAGATGCCCCTGACCGAGGTAATGGCGGAGCTCGCCGAGCTGGAGGATCCGAAGGCGCGCGCGGTGAACGAGAGGCACGGCGACGACCACGGCGTGAATCTCGGCAAGCTGCGCGCGCTCGCCAAGCGGCTCAGGACGCAGCAGCCGCTGGCCCGCGAGCTGTGGCGGACCGGCGACACCGCGGCGCGGCTGCTGGCGCTGCTGGTCTGCCGCCCGAAGGCGTTCGAGCGGGACGAGCTGGACGCGATGCTGCGCGAGGCGCGTACGCCCAAGGTGCACGACTGGCTCGTGAACTACGCGGTGAAGAAGAACCCGCACGCCGAGGAGCTGCGGCTGGCCTGGCTCGCCGACCCCGACCCGGTGGTGGCGAGCGCCGGCTGGGCACTGACCGCCGAGCGCGTGGTGAAGAGCCCCGCGGGCCTCGACCCCGCGGGGCTGCTCGACGTGATCGAGGCGGAGCTGAAGGCCGCCCCCGACCGGTTGCAGTGGGCGATGAACACCTGCCTGGCGCAGATCGGCATCGAGTACCCCGCGCACCGCGCCCGCGCGGTGGCCGTCGGCGAGCGCCTGGGGGTGCTGAAGGACTACCCGACGTCCCCGGGCTGCACGTCTCCGTTCGCGCCCGTCTGGATCGCCGAGATGGTCCGCCGGCGAGGCGGCGCGCAGGCCCTCTGACCGGGCCGAAAGCCCTCACCACGCAGAGTCACCCAAACAGGCGTATCGTACGAAAAGGGATGCATCCGACTCTGTCTCTGGAGAGGAGGCGGCAACCATGTCGTATCAGCAGCACACCACTGACACCGAGATGACCTCGCACCCCGATGTAGTGGAGATGCGGGACCGGCTCGATCGCACGGCGGCCAGAGGTGGTGTGATTGCCCTCGAAGGACTGATCCTTCTGGCCGGCCTATTCGCCGCGATTTCGCCTTGGGTCGTGCACTTCACGGGGAACACCAACCTCACCATCAACAACCTGATCGTCGGCATCGCAATCGCCCTGATCGGGCTCGGCCTGGCACTCGCCCCGGAGCGGACGTCCGGCCTGGCATGGTTGACGATTCCCCTCGGCGCCTGGCTGGTCATCTCCCCCTGGGTGGTCACCGTGACCCACGGCGCACCCAACTCGGTCATCTGGGCCAACTGCTTCGTCGGCGGTGTCACCGCCCTGCTTGGGCTGCTCGCCATGGGTCTGACCGTGGCGTTCAAGCACCAGGCGCGAGCGCACATGTAACGGTCCTCGACTCCGGCCGCGGAGCGGGCAGCGCTTTCCCCGCCCCTCCGCGGCCGGGTCGTACCCTTGAGCGCGCGGCCGGTCCGGCCGCGCGCTCAGGCGTGCGGCGACAGCAGGGCGCGCAGGCCGCTGCGGAGTTCGCCCTCGACGTCCTTGAAGACCGCCCGCTGCACGATGGACCCCTGGACGAGCGCCATCAGGGCGCGGACGACGTGGTCGGTCGGGATGTCCGCGCGCAGGTGGCCCGCGTCCTGGTAGGTGCGGACGGCCTCGGCCCACATGGCGCGCATCCGGTCGTAGCCGGCGGTCAGGGTCGCGGCCAGCCTTTCGTCGCGCAGGGTCTCGCTCCAGACCTGCACGATCAGCTCGGCGAACGCGCCCGGCCGGTCCGCCCCCGAGTTGCGGGCCTGCTCTTCCAGTACGTGGCTCAGCACCTCGTCGATGACGTGGTCGAGGGGGCGCAGCGGGGCCTCGCGGGCGGCGGACTCGAAGGCCAGCCGCATCCGCTCGAACGCCTCCTCGGCGACGGCCGTGATCAGGTCGTTCTTGCCGCGGAAGTAGCGGTAGACGGCGCCGGAGGAGAGCCCGGTCTCCTGGAAGACGTCCTGCATCGACGTGGCGTGGAACCCGTTGCGCGTGAAGCAGCGCCGCGCGCCGTCCAGGATCTGCCGGCGCCGGGCGTCCAGGTGGGCCTGGGATACGCGAGCCATGGCCGACAGAGTAAAACGAACGTTCCTTCTTGACAAGTGCCGGTGATCGCGCGCAGGGTGAGGATCGTAAAACGAACGATCCTTCTCTTTATGATCGAGGCCCCCGATGTCCTCCACCCGCAGCGTGCTCGCGGTCGTCTTCCTGGTCCCCGCCCTCGTTGCCCTCGCCCTCTGGGCGTTCGTCTGGCCCAACGCCCGGCTCGCGCCGCGCGACCTGCCCCTCGGCGTCGCGGGCCCCGCGCAGGCCACCGCGCCGCTCAAGGCGCAACTGGCCGAGCGCGAGGGCGCCTTCGAGGTGCACGGGTACGCCGATGCGGACGCGGCCCGTACCGCGATCGAGGAGCGCGAGGTCTACGGCGCCGTCGTCGCCTCCCCCGACGGACCCGAGCTGCTGGTGGCCACCGCCGCCGGGCCCAGCGTGGCGCAGATGCTCACCGAGGCCGTCGGGGAGCAGGCGGGGAAGCCGGTGCCCACGGAGGACGTGGTCCCGCTGCCGTCCGCGGACCCCCGCGGCTCCGCACTCAGCTCCAGCGTCCTGCCGCTCGCGCTGGCCGGCCTCCTGGTCGGCGGGCTGGTCACCCTGCTGGGGCTGCGGGGCGGTCGCGGGGTGCTCGCCGTGGTGGGCGCGGCCGCGGCCGTCGGCCTCGTCGCCGCCGCGCTCGCGGACAGTTGGCTCGGCGCCCTGGCCGGCGACTGGTGGGCGGAGGCGGGCGCGCTCGGCCTCACGGTCCTCGCGGGCGCCGCGGCGGTCGCGGGCCTCGGCGCGGTGCTCGGCCGGGCCGGGATGGGCCTCGGCAGCCTGCTGGTGATGCTCCTCGGCAACCCGTTCTCGGGCGTCACCTCGGCCCCCGAACTGCTCCCCGAGCCGGCGGGGATGCTCGGCCGGCTGCTGCCCCCGGGCGCGGGCGGCTCCCTGACCCGCTCCGTCGCCCACTTCGACGGCAACGGCGCCGCCGGCCCGCTCACGGTCCTCGCCGGCTGGTCCCTCGCCGGCCTGGCGCTGCTGGCGCTCGGCCCGCTGCTCGCCCGCCGCCGCGCCCCGGAGGCCGCGCGGCCTGCCGCCGAAAGCGTCGCGGTCTAGCGCCGCCCCCGCACGGAGCCCGTACGGCCCCGGCCAGCAGGCCGGCCGCACGGGCTCGTTGACGTGTACGCGATGTGATCATACGCTCCACGCGTCGGTCCCGGTCGCGCCCGCGACGTGTGGTTTTCCCGGGTGCGCCCAGCCGCCGTCCCCCCACAACTCCGTACCGTCATCCCGGAGGAGCATGTGAAGAGACGTCACGCGGCCGCCTGGGCCGCCTCCGCACTCGCCGCCGCCCTCGCGGCGACCGGCGCGCTCGCCGGGCCCGCGACCGCGGCGCCCGAGGCGACCGCGGCCGGCCCCCAGGCCCGTATCGCCACCGCCACCGATCCCGTCACGCACGACGAGAACGACCGCGTGCCCGAGGGCGCGGAATGGACCCAGCACTACTTCCCCTCCGCCGACGACTCCGGCACCGAGCTGCACGCCGACGTGCTGCTGCCCGAAGGGCTGGAGAAGGGCGAGGAGGTGCCCGTCATCCTGTCCGTCGGGCCGTACTTCGCGCACGCCGGCGCGACCGGCGACGAGGGCTGGTCGCACACCGGACCCTCCTCGCGGTTCCAGGACTTCACCGAGGGCGCCGACATCTTCGCGGAGGGCTACGCCTTCGTGATGGTCGACCTGCGCGGCTTCGGCGGCTCCACGGGCTGCCTCGACTGGGCCGGGCCCGGCGAACAGGCCGACGTGAAGGCCGCGATCGACTGGGCCGCCGGCCGGCCGTGGTCGACCGGCGCGGTCGGCATGTACGGCAAGTCGTACGACGGCGTGACCGGGCTGATCGGCAACAACCTTGACCAGCCGGCCCTGAAGGCCGTCGTGTCGCAGGAGCCGGTCTGGGACATGTACCAGTACATCTACTCCAACGGCGTGCCGCGCCCCAACGTCACCGGCACCGCCAACGCGTACAACGACATCGCGACCATCCCCCCGCTGGCCGACGACGACCCCCGCTACGCGGCCAACGCCCGCTGGGAGGAGACCCATCCGGAGTGCCTGACGGAGAACTCCGCCGGCTACCGGATCTCCGACCAGGACAGCAAGCACTGGAAGTCCCGTGACCTCGCGCGGCAGGCCAAGGGCAGCGACACTCCCCTCTTCGTCACGCAGGGCTTCATCGAGCCCAACACGAAGCCCGAGGAGATGGAGGAGTACCTGGACAACCACCGCGGCCCCGAGCGCGGTTGGCTCGGCCAGTGGGACCACGTCCGCGGCGGCGACCGCGTGCCCGACGGCCGGCTGGCGATGGGCCGCGAGGGCTGGTACGACGAGACGCTCTCCTTCTTCGACCAGTATCTGAAGGGCGAGAAGCCGACCGTCCGCTACCCGAAGTACGCCATGGAGGACAACAGCGGCGACTGGCGCGCGCAGAGCACCTGGCCGGTCGTCGAGCGGCGCGCGAGCATCTCCCTGGGCGGCGGCTCGTACGTCGACGACGGCGGCGCGTCCGCCCGCGCCGACCTCACCGCCTCCGGCCGCGCGGCGCCCGCCAAGCCGGCGCAGCCGTCCGGCAAGTGGGACATGGAGAACGCGCCAGCGCGCGAGCCGGCCGCCCCGGACGGGCTGGCCGCCGAGGCCGCGAAGCAGCAGCGGGCGGGCGAGGTCACGTCGAGCTTCTTCGCGTGGTCGAAGCCGCTCCAGCGGGACGTGCGCGTCACCGGCACCCCGCAGATCGCGCTGAACGCGAAGGGCGCGGGGAACGTCATGATCAAGCTGTACGACGTCGCCCCCGACGGCACCGCCGTGATGTTCGACGAGCAGGTCTCGCTGCTGGAGCGCGGCCGGTTCACGGTCGACCTGAAGTCGACCGACTGGCGGCTGGCGGCCGGGCACGTACTGGCCGTGGAGATCGGCACGATCCAGACCGGCTCCTGGCGGGACACCCCGTCCGGCGAGACGATCGAGGTCGGCAACGCCACGCTGAACCTGGCCCTGGACGGTACCGCCGACGACGTGGCGACGGGCGGCGAGCGCTCGCCGTACCTCGACACCTATGTGAGCCGGAACACGGTGGCGCTCCCCGCGGGCCCGCCGTCGTTCACCGTTCCCGGCGTCAGGTAACGCCGGCGAAACGCTGATCAAGGCGTCACCAGCAGGTCCGCCGCCCGGAAGCCGACAGTGGGCTTCCGGGCGGCGCACGCGTTCGAGGCGGGTACGAGTCGCGCCCGAGCACGGGGTCCGGGCCCGGCCGGAGGGCCCGTTTCTGACGGTCTATCGTGTACGGCATGTCCGTGCCCGAGCTCATCCGCATCGTCTCGCGCGACTCCCCCATGGCCCTCGCCCAGGTCGAGCGCGTCCGCACCGGGCTGGCCGCCAGGCACCCCGGCATCCGCACCGCGGTGGTGCCGGTGAAGACCACCGGCGACAAGTGGCTGGGCGACCTGTCCGAGGTGGACGGCAAGGGCGCGTTCACCAAGGAGGTCGACGCCGCGCTGGTCACCGGGGAGGCCGACCTGGCGGTGCACTGCGTCAAGGACGTGCCCGCGGACCGGCCGCTGCCGGCCGGGACGACGTTCGCCGCGTTCCTGCGCCGCGACGACATCCGCGACGCGCTGGTCCACCCCGGCGGGCTGGGGCTCGACGACCTGCCCGCCGGCACCCGGATCGGCACGTCGTCCGTACGCCGGATCGCCCAGCTCTCCGCCGCGTACCCGCACCTGGAGTGTGTGCCGTTCCGCGGCAACGCGAACCGCAGGCTGGCGAAGCTGTACGCCGGGGAGGTCGACGCGCTGCTGCTGGCCGTGGCCGGCCTGGAGCGCATCGACCGCGCCGACGTCATCACCGAGGTGCTGCCGGTGGAGACGATGTGCCCGCCGCTGGGCGCCGGGATCCTGGCCCTCCAGTGCCGCGAGGACGACACGGCGACCATCGACGTCGTCAGCGACCTCAACCACCCGGAGACGTACCGCGAGGCGATGGCCGAGCGGATGTTCCTGCACGTGCTCCAGGGCCACTGCAACAGCCCCATCGCCGGCTTCGCCACCGCGGCGCCGGACGAACTGTGGCTGCGCGGCCGGGTGTTCAGCCCCGACGGCAAGACGGTGCTCGACGCCCGCGAGTCCGCGGGCCGGCTCACCCCGCCCGACCTCGGCACGTCCGTCGCGCTCGCGCTGCTGCGGCAGGGCGCGCGGGAGCTGATCGACGGCATCGCGCACTGACGCGGGCGGGCGTCGGGCCGTTACAGGCCCACGTCCGGCGCCCGGTACTCCGGCGGCCTGCGGACCGCGGTCGCGCGCTCGTACGCGTACGCCAGCCGCAGCAGCGTCGGTTCGCTCCACGCCGTCCCCATGAACGTCAGCCCGACCGGCAGCCCGAACGCGAACCCCGCCGGCACGCTCACCGCCGGATACCCGGCGAGCGCCGCGGGGGTCGAGGAGCCGCCGCCGTACGTGTCGCCGCGGATCAGGTCGATCTTGGCCGGCGGGCCGCTGGTGGGCATCACGAGCGCGTCGAGGCGGTGCCGGCGCAGCACCGCGTCGATCCCCTCGGCGCGCGCCAGCCGGTGGTTGACGCCCAGTGCCTCCCGGTACTCCGCCTCGCCGTACTCCAGCCGGTGCACCGTCTCCAGACCGTCCTGCCGGACGTAGCGCAGCTCGCGGTCGGCATTCTCGCGGTTGAACTCGATCAGTTCGGCGAGGCTGCGCGGGACGTCGCCGGCGGCGCCGGCCAGATAGGCGTTGATCCCGCGCTTGAACTCGTAGACCTGGACGACGACCTGGCCCGGCAGGTCGTCGAGCTGCCCGGCGGTGGGGATGTCGGCGGGGTCGACCACGGTGGCACCGGCCGCGCGCAGTGCGGCGATCGCCTGCTCCGCGATCTCGTCGGCGTGGTGGCTGTAGCCGAAGTAGACGTCGCGCGCCACCCCGATCCGCGCGCCGCGCAGCCCGCCGGGGTCGAGGAAGCGGGTGTAGTCGCGGTGCTGGTGGCCGCGGCTCGCCTCGGTCGCGGGGTCGCGCGGGTCGACGCCGACGAGGGTGCCGAGCAGGATCGCGGCATCCCGTACGGTACGGGCCATCGGGCCGACGCTGTCCTGGCTCGGCACCCCGGGGATCATCCCGCCGCGGCCGACGAGCCCGACGGTCGGCTTGACGCCGACGAGGCAGTTGGCGGACGACGGATCGAGGATCGAGCCGTTCGTCTCGGTGCCGATGCCGGCGACGCACAGGTTGGCGGCCACGGCGGCGCCCGTGCCGGAGCTGGACTCGTGGGGCGAGCGGTCCAGCTTGTACGGGTTGGCGGTCTGCCCGCCGCGGGCGCTCCAGCCGGCGTGGTGGGTCAGGGACATGCCGCCGGCCCACTCGCTGAGGTTGGTCTTGCCGAGGATGACGGCGCCGGCGGCGCGCAGCCGGGCCGCGACGGCGGAGTCCGCCCGGACCCGCATCCCTTCCAGGGCGTAGGAACCGGCGGTGGTGTGCATCCGGTCGGCGGTCTCGAACATGTCCTTGAGCAGCACGGGCATGCCGTGCAGCGGGCCGCGGGGCCGCCGTTCGCCGTCGAGCTTCCGCGCCTCGCGCAGCGCGTCGGGGTTGACCTCGATGACCGAGCGGAGGAGGGGGTCGATGCGCTCGATCCGCTCCAGGTAGTGGCGGGTGAGCCGGACGGCGTCGAGCCGCCCGTCGGCCATGCGGCGGCGCAGTTCGGCGATGTCCAGCTCGTCGAAGTCGTCCGGGGCGTCCGGGGCCTGGCCGCCGCCGGTCCCGGCGTGGGCCGGGGTGGCGCCCAGCACGGGCGCGGCGGCAGCGGCGGAGCCGAGGGCGAGCAGGGAGCGGCGCGAGGGGCGCGGCGCGGGAGTTCTCATACGCCGGAACGCTAGGGCGGCGGCGCCGCCGGTTCCCTCCGGCTGCCACCCCCTTAGCCGCGGGCGCCATCCCCCGGCCCGCACCTGGGGCTAGCCGGAGTCCCCGACTTCCGTACTGCGGCGGGGAGTTCGGCTCCGCCCCGACGGCCGGCGCGGGCCCGGGGGCCCGCCGTGCGCTCCTGCGTACGGCGGCGGCCCCCGCCCGGCGCGCTACCGCCGGTACGCCTCGATCTGCAGCGCCTCCTCGCCGACCTCGGGTTCGGCGAGCACGTACAGCACGCCGCCGTCGTCGCTGCTGGCCACCGCCTGCGCGGAGCCCGCGTTCTCCGGCAGCATGCCCGCGGTCGACGGCTCGCCGCCCTTCCGCGCGTCCCACAGCGCCAGGTACTCGCCCATGGCGTTCTCGCCCTCGATCATGCCGTCGCGGAGCGCGACCAGTTCGCCGCCCGAACCGCTGCCCGGGGCCAGCGGGTGCGGAGCGAAGTCGAACTCCTTCTTCCACAGCTCCTTGCCGGTGGTCAGATCGATGCCCACGTAGTCGTTGGTGGCGTCGTCGTAGCTGGTGACCAGCACCGAGTCCCGGATGGTGAAGTCCCCCGGGTCGAGGTGGAGATACCCGTCGGGCCGCTTCAGCGGCAGGTCGGTCAGCACCTTGCCGTCCTCGCCGAACGACACCAGCCGCTCCTGCGTGGCGACCGTCAGCGGCTCGTCGGTGAGGATCTCGACCCGGGCGGGCTGGTCCTCGTCGGTGAAGTCCGCCGCGGTCCACAGCTCTTCGCCGCTTACCGCGTCGTATCCGGCGATGTGGTTCTCGGCGCCGGTCAGGTCGGGGCAGTCCACGACGGCGACCAGGTACTTGGCGCTGTGCCGCCAGTCGACGTAGAAGTCGTCGCACTGCTCGCCCACCGTCACCTCGGGGGTGGGCAGTTCCTCGCCGTCGAGTGAGAAGCGGTGCAGGCCGTCCTCGATCAGCTCGACGGTGACCGCCTCCTCGCCGACGCTGACGGGTATGACGTCGGCGCTCGGGTACGCGCTGTCGCCGGAGGTCAGGTCCTTGCTCCAGAGCAGCTCGCCGCTCTTGGTGTCGACCACCGCGAGCACCGCGCAGGAGTCGTCGCCGGCCTTCGCGTCCGCCGGGCCGAACAGCACCGCGCCGACGCCGTCGGCGTTCACGGTCGGCGAGGCGGCGCAGGGCTGTCCCGCGCCCTCCGGCGGCGCCAGTTCCCAGGCGGCCTTGCCGGTCTTGGCGTTGTGTCCTGTGACCCCTTCGGTGCTGATGCCGACGACTTGGTCACCGGTGACCCACAGCGGCGGCAGCCACACGTCCTTCGGTTCGTGCGCCACGGCCGGCGTCTTCCACTCCTCCGCCAGCGGGGCCCCGCCGTCGGCGGCGTCGCTCCCCTCGTCGCCGTCGTCCCCGCAGCCCGCGGCCAGCAGCACCGCGGCCATCGTGGCCAGTAACGCCCACTTCTTTGTGTTCGCACCCATACAGTCGCTTGTGTCCTTGTCTTCTTGTCGTGATCGACTCAGCTTCTTCGGACGCGACCGCGGACAGGATGGTTCCGCTACGGGTGGGGCGGAAGTCGGCCACGATACAGGGCTGTTTTCCCCACAAGCGGGCCCCGCGGGCCGGGCGGGCGGTGCCGTCGCGCCCGTTCAGGGCCGGGTGGACGGCTGTGGAAACGGGCCGAACCGGGCACGATCCGCCGGGTCCCACGCGCGGGTCACCCACGGGTAGGGCGGTAGCTTGCGAATTGACCAGTCGGGTTGACTGCGCGACCGTTTCCGTATCAGTGAGGTGAGTTCGCGTGCTTTCCATTGGGATCGTGACGCCTGACCGCCGGCACCTGTCGCACGTGCTCGGGCTCGCACTCGACAGATTCCACATCGACATCGTGCTGAGCAGCACCGTGGTGGCCGACGCCGTCTCGCGCCCCGAGGCCGGGCGGGTGGACGTCTGGCTGGCGCGGCCGGCCGCGGCCATGGGGGAGTCCGTACGGGAGTTCCGGCGGCTGGTGCCGCCGCGGGGGACCGCCGAGTACGGGGCAGAAGACGGCGGCGCCGGGACAGGTGCCGGGGCGGGCGGGGGCGTGGGCCGGCCGCGGCCGCTGGCCGTCGTGTGCGGGGGTGAGGAGAGCCAGGTGGCGCAGGCGCTGGCGCTGGGCGCGTCGGCCGTGATGCTGCCGGACGACTCGGTGTTCGACACCGCGGCCGGCCTGTACGCGGCCGCGTCCCGGGACCTGTTCGTCTCGCCGCGGCTGCTGCGCCGGGTGTCGCGGCGGCTGAGCGACGTGCTCAGCGGGCCGCTGACCGTCGGCGTGGACGTGCTGACCGAGCGGGAGCAGCGGGTGCTGAGCCTGATGTCCGCGGGCATGTCCAACGGGGCCATCGCCCGCTCGTTGTGCATCAGCCCCGCCACGGTGTCCACGCACGTGGGGCACATCCTGCGCAAGCTGGGCGCCGGGAACCGTACGCAGGCGGTGATCGCCGCGCTGCAGCAGTCGCTGATCGCGCACCCGGCGCACCGCGCCTGAGGGAGGGCGCGGTGCGCCGGGTGCGGAGGCGGCCGCGTACGCGGGTGACGCATGCGGGTCGCGTACGGCCGTCAGGTGCGGACCTTCTCCGGCAGTTCGTGGAAGTCGGACGCGAAGAGCGTGCGCGGCTCCTCCTCCTCGTCGAAGCCGCCGGAGGACACCACGAGGAACTGCACCTGCCGGGAGCCCGGCGGGTGCGGGCAGTGGTGCGTGACGAAGGTGAGCAGCGCCAGATAGGGGATGGTCAACTGCAGTACCTCGATGCGCTTCTCGTCCAGCGCGAGCTGCGTCAGCTCCGAGACGGTGTCGGGCAGCAGCTTCTCCACCCGCCGCCCGGGGTGCCAGAGCATGTGCCGGATCGTGCGCCGCTCCAGCATCGGGTACTCGGACCACTGGGTGGTGCCGCCGTCCGCCAGCCGCTCGCGCTTGAGGACGTGGATGTCGGAGCGGCCGGGGTTGGGGGCGAAGAACGTGGTGACGGGGATCGCCGTGTTGATGGGGTCGATGCGGGTGAGGAACTTCGGGGTCCTGCGGAACTGCTTGGCCGCGGTGAGCCCCAGCCAGGAGGCGAGGACGCCGTAGAGCCCGTAGCGGGCGGCGGCCCGCGGGAGTGCGGTGGAGGTGGTCATGTGCGGTCTCCTCAGGCGCTGTCGGGGGCCGGCTTCGCCTTCCCGGCCTTCAGGGTCACGACGGGGGCGGCGCCCTTGGCCGCGCGCATACGCGCCCACTCCACGGCCCGTACGACATGGGCGGCGTGCGCCTCGTCCAGCACCAGCGACTCGTGTCCCGCCTCCTCCACGACATCGTGCCGCGACACCGTCGACAGCAGCGCCAGCTCCCGCTGGAACTCGGCGTGCAGTGGGTCGCTGCGCACCGTCTCGCCCGCGGTCACCACCGCGACCGGGGTGTCGGTCGCGGGCAGCGGCTGCCGCGCGTCGGGGCACCAGGTGCGCTGCGACTCGGCCAGTTCCTCGCGCGCCGTACGCCACAGCCGCGGCCGGCGCACGATCCGCGCCGTGGCCTCGCCCAGCGGCGCCGGCAGCCCGCTCATCTGCTGCGGGCGGCTGGAGTAGCGCAGCAGCCCGAGCGCCGCCTGCAGCCCGGTCGTCGTCATGCGCTGCCGGATCCAGGGCAGCGCCTCGCGCTGCCGCGGGGAGCGGACGAACTGCTCGGGGTGGGTGGCGTCCACGAACACCAGCCCGCCGGTGAGTTCGGGGTGGCGGCGGGCGAAGGTGCGGACCAGCAGGCCGCCGATGGAGTGGCCGACGAGGACGTACGGAGGCTTGAGCCCGAGGGTGCGCAGGGTCTCCGCGAGGACGTCGGCGGCCTCGTCCGGGCCCTGCGGGCGGTCGGCGGCGTCGCTCCAGCCGATGCCGGGCCGGTCGTACGCGGCGCTGGGCGTCCGCGGGTCCAGGCCGCGCTGCACCCAGCCCCACTGGGTGGCGGGGGCGGCGAGGCCGTTCTCGAAGACGACGGAGGGCCCGTCCGCGGCGGAGTTGCGGGGCAGGACGTGGAGGGTGCGGCCGGCGACGGTGAGGAGTTCGCCGGGTGCGTCGCGGCGCAGCCGGGCGTCGCGGGCGCGGCCCGCCTGCCGGACGGCGGCGCCGGCCAGCAGCGCGAGCCCGGCGCCGGCGGTGACGGCGGCGGCGCCGCGGGGTCCGGCGGCGGCGCGCAGCAGCCGGCCCGCGGTGGCGGCGTGCGACGCAGGGGAGGCGGCCGGGGCGGCGGTGCGGGCGCGCGGGCCGAGGGAGCGGGAGACGTGCGCGAGCGCCGGGTAGGTGGAGCAGTAGGACCAGACGAAGCGGTTGAGGCCCATGAAGCGGGCGTTGCCGAGGTGGAACGCCGTGCCGGAGGCCAGGATGCCGCGTGCCACGGGCTTCGGCGCGACCAGCACCAGCGGGAACGCCATCTCGCCGAGGATCGTCGCCCACGCCACCGACTTCGCCAGCCACGGCCGGTCGCGTACCGCGCGGTAGAAGAGCGGGTCGCCGAAGGTGCTCGTACGGAAGATCTCGGGGATCGCCGTGCCGTCACGCCACACCGGGGAGATGAGCTTGGCCGCGCCCGAGGTGAAGTACGCCATGCAGACCTGCGCGGCGAGGAAGCGCACCAGCATCTCGCGGGCCCGCGGGTCGTGCCCGAACGCCTTCTCCGCGGCGGACACCGCGTAGTTGACGAACGTCAGGTGGTCGGAGCCGTCGAGGCCGAAGCCGCCCATGCGGGTGTGCAGGCCGTGCGCGGTGCCGCACATGGTCGCGGCCAGCACCCCGCGCTGCGCTCGGGTGGCGCCGGGCAGCAGCAGGCCGAGGCCGGTCAGGGCGCGGGTCTGCACCAGGCCGACGATGCCGGGGTAGCCGAAGACCTTCTCCAGCCGCTCCTCGCCGGCGCGGCGCCACCACATGGGCGCGCGCAGCCGCATCACGGGCCAGGCGAACAGGCCGTCGTCGGCGAGGGTCTCGGCGGTGGCGAGCTGCTCGACGGCGCCGATGGTGGCGCCGACGGAGGTCATCAGCTCCAGCTTGCGGAACACGGTGTCGATGTCGTCCCGGCCGCCGTAGAGCCGGTCGGCGAACCGGCCCGCCGGCAGGCGGGCGGCGGCAGCGGAGGGGGGTGGAGCACTGGGGGGTGTCACGGGTGGGGTCTCCCTTCTGGCGGAACGGCAGTGCGCTCCCGGGCGGCGGCGGGGGTGCCGTCCGCCCGGGAGCGCCGCGGCCGGCCGGACGCCGGGTGGTACCGAGGTGCGGGCGGTGCCGGGACGTCAGGCCGTACGGCGGCGGAGGTGCGGGCCGGCCGTCAGACCATGCCCGGGTGGCCGCCGGTCAACTGGTCGACCGAACGGCCCCGGAGCGCGGCGCCGCCGGGGGTGTCGGGCGAGGTGCCGTCGTGGTAGCCGAAGGCCGTGACGAAGCTCGTCACCGGGCCGAGCGCGCACCCGACCGCCCCGGCGACCGTCAGCGCGATCAGCGGGGTGAAGAGCACCGGGACGACGCGGTCGGTCGGGGCGACGAAGTGCTCGTCGTGCTCCGCCGCGTTCTTCTGCGCCCAGACGGCGATGCGGGAGTCCGCCGTGGTGGGGGGCTGAAGGGTCGTGGTCATGACCCTCTCCTTTCGTCGGGAGACTCCGAAGCTAGGTGCGCCGGCGGGGCCCGGCATCCGGTCAATGCACCGTCTTGGCGGCCGGTACGGAGGAGTTCTGAGGATTGACGCCGCGGGCCGGTCCGGGTACGGGCGGGGGCAGCGCGCCCGGGGCCCGGTTTGTCAATCCCCCGTAGCCCGCTCGTGTGCGGCGGCCCCTCCGGCGAACTGCGGATGCGCGGGCGCGGGCGGCGGTCCTACGTTCCGGGGCATGGAGACGCCGAGCGGAAGGGCCGGAGCATGAGCGAGCCGACGCACGACGGGGGCGGGGAGCGTACGCGCGAGCGGGACGAGCGCGACCGGCAGGAGGGGACGCGGCCTGCGGGGGCGGGCCGCGGCGCGGAACCGCGCGAGGGGCAGGGGGCCTTGCGCCCTGGCGGGCGGCAGCACGCCGGGCAGCAGGGCGCCGGTACCGCGGCCGGCCAGGGGGCCGGGCGCGGCGGCGGCGGGCGGGGGGCCGAGGAGGCCGCCGCCGTACGGGCCGCGACCGGCACCCTGGTCTACGGCTTCGCGCTCTCCCGGATCACCGGCGCCTTCGTCCGCCTCGGCATCCCCGACGCGCTCGCCGGCACCGCGCTGCCCGCCGACCGCCTCGCCCACGCCACCGGCACCGACGAGCCGTCCCTGCGCCGCCTGCTGCGCGCCGCGACGGCGCTGGGCCTGCTGACCGTACGGCCCGGCCGGCGCTACGAACTGACCCTGCTCGGCGAGCTGTTCCGCGACGACCCGCGGCTGCGCCGGCTCGCGGAGCTGTACGGCGACCCGGCGGTGTGGCAGGCGTACGGCGCGCTGGAGGACGCCGTACGCGACGGCGGCTCCGCCTTCCACCACGCCCACGGCACCGGCCTCTTCGCGGCGCTGGAGACGGACGGGCCGCTGGCGGCACGGTTCAACAAGGCGATGGGCACGGTGACGGCCGCGGTGACCGAACCGGTGCTCGCGGGCTTCGACTTCGGCGGCATCCGCCACCTCGTGGACGTCGGCGGCGGCGACGGCACGCTGCTCGCCGCGCTGTTGCGCGCGTACCCGCACCTGCGCGGCACCCTGCTGGAGCGGCCCGCGGCCCTCGCCGCGGCGCCGGGCGTGCTGCGGGCGGCGGGGGTGGCGGACCGGTGCACGCTGGTGGAAGGCGACTTCTTCGCCGCGGTCACGGCGGGCGACGGCGGCGGCCCGGCCGACGCCTGCCTGCTGAAGAACATCCTGCACAACTTCGGCGACGACGACTGCGTGCGCGTGCTGCGCGCCTGCCGGGCGGCGCTGCGGCCCGGCGGGCGGGTGCTGGTGCCCGCACTCGTCCTGCCGGAGGCGGCGGGCGGGTCCCGTACGCAGGCGGACGCCGAGGTGGCGATGGCGCTGAGCGACGTGGAGATGATGGTGCTGACGGCGGGGCGGGAGCGCACCCTCGCCGAGTACCGCGGGCTGTTCGCCCGCGCGGGTCTCGCGCTGCCCCCTGAGCTGCCCCCGGCTTTGCCCGGTCTTGCGCACCACCACATGCTGGAGGGGACGAGCGGGACACCGCACGAGACGGAGGAGGCGCGGGATGCTGCTGCTGTACGACGGTGACTGCGGGTTCTGCACCGGGTGGGCCGACTTCGGGCGCCGGCGGTTCGCGCCGGACGTGCGGATCGTGCCGTGGCAGTCGGTGGACCCGGCGGTGTACGGGGTGCCGGAGGAGCGGCTGCTGCGCGAGGTGGTGCTGGTCGAGGAGGTGGGGCACGCGCCCTCCGGGGCGGCCCCGGCGGCGACCGCGCCGCCGGGCGGTGCCCTGGCCATCGCCGGCACCCTGCGCAGCGGGAACCGCGCGGGCCGGCTCCTGGGCCGCACGCTCGCCGCCCGGCCCGTACGCCGCCCCGCCGCGGCCGTCTACCGCCTGGTCTCCCGCAACCGCTACCGGCTGCGCTTCCCCTTCCTCCCGGCCCGCTCGGGCGCGAGCTGCGGGCTCCCCCAGCGGTAGCCACCAGGATATTCAACCGAACGGTTGACGATGCGCCGGCGTCCGGGCTAGCGTGTATTCAACCGAACAGTTGAGGACGTGAGATGACCTCGGTCCCCGAGCCCGAGCCCGACGAACGACTGTCGCTGGTGTTCTCCGCCCTGGCGGACCCGACCCGGCGCGACATCGTCGCCCGCCTCACCGCGGGCGACGCCACGGTCAACGAGCTGGCCGAGCCGTACGACGTCAGCGTGCAGGCCGTCTCCAAGCACATCCGCGTCCTGGAGGACGCCGGCCTGGTCAGCCGCAGCAGGGACGCCCAGCGGCGGCCCTGCCACCTGGAGGCGGAGGTCTTCGACCTCATGACGAAGTGGATAGAGCGCTACCGGCGCGCGGCGGAGGACCGTTACCGCCGCCTGGACGCCGTCCTGGAGCGGATGGACGCCCAGGACGTACCGCCGGCGGCGAACCCCCGGACGACGAAGGAAGAAGCATCATGAGCACCACGCCCACCCGCCACCGCAACGAGACCGGGATCGTCCTCGACCCGGCGCTGCCCACCATCGTGATCACCCGGGAGTTCGAGGCCCCGCCCGAGCGGGTGTTCCGCGCGCACACCGACCCCGACCTCGTCGCCCAGTGGCTCGGGCCGCGCGGGCTGACCATGACCATCGACCGGTACGACGCCCGCACCGACGGCTCCTACCGCTACGTCCACGCCGACGAGGAGGGCAACGAGTACGCCTTCCACGGCGTCTTCCACGAGGTGCGCCCCGCCGACCGCATCGTCCAGACCTTCACCTACGAGGGCATGCCCGACAGCGTCAGCCTGGAGACCGCCGTCTTCGAGGACCTCGGCGGGCGCACCCGGCTCACCGCCACGTCGCTGCTCGACTCCCTCGAATCCCGCGACGGGATGATCGCCAGCGGCGCCGAGACCGGCATCCGCGAGGGGTACGAGCGGCTCGACTCCCTCCTCGACGGCACCCAGGCGGCCGAAGAGCACCGCCGGATCGCCGCCGGCTTCACGGCGCGCGTCCGCGGCGTCGAGGCGGGCAGGTGGGACGACCCGGCGCCGTGCGAGGGGTGGGTCGCGCGGGACGTCGTACGGCACCTCGTCGAGTGGTTCCCGGGCTTCCTGAAGGCGGGCGCGGGCATCGAGCTGCCGCAGGGCCCCCCGGTGGATGAGGACCCGGTGGCGGCCTGGCAGGTCCACAACGACGCCGTGCAGTCGCTGCTGGACGACCCGGCCACCGCGGGCAGGACGCTCTCGCACCCGCAGACCGGCGACCTGCCGCTGGCCCAGGCGATCGACCGCTTCTACACGAGCGACGTCTTCATGCACACCTGGGATCTGGCCCGGGCGACCGGCCAGGACGAGCGCCTGGATCCGGCCAAGTGCGCCGCTCTGCTCGCGGGGATGCTGCCGATGGACGAGGTGCTGCGCGGCAGCGGCCACTACGGGCCGCGCGTCGAGGTCCCGGACGGCGCCGACGTGCAGACCCGCCTGCTGGCGTTCATCGGCCGCACGCCCTGAACCCGGCCGTACGCGACCGGCCCCGTTCCTGTCCCTGCCGCGCCGCCCGTGGCAGGGACAGGACCGTGCGTGCAGCGTATGCGCTGGTGAGCCGCCCGGCGCGGGTCATGCCGGGGATTTGGCCGATGCTTGACGGTCACTTGGCCAGCCGCTGGCTAACCGCGGGCCCGGCGAGCCCGCCCCCGAACGGCCGGGGAGACCCCGGCTCCGGGGGCCGGGGCCGCCGTGATCGGATGGCGCCATGTCCCCCGAATCCCGTGCGCGGCTCGTCGCCTTCGGCGACGAACTCCTCGCCATCCACCGCGGGCTCCGCGCGGAGCTCGCCCGGCTCCGTACGGAGACCGACGACTACCTGGCCGGCGGCCCCCGGCCGCGCGACCTCAAAGCCCACTGCCTCGCCTTCTGCACCGCGCTGACCTCGCACCACACCGGCGAGGACCGCGGCGCCTTCCCCGCGCTCGCCGCGCGCGACCCGGAACTGCGGCCGCTGATCGCCAAGATGGAGGAGGACCACGCGATGATGAGCGGCCTCCTGCAGAGCCTGGAGCGGGTCCTCGACCAGGTGTCCGAGGACCCCGACGAGCAGGACGCGGCGCGGGTACGGGGCGAGTTGGAGGGGCTGAGCGCGATCGTGGAGTCCCACTTCCGCTTCGAGGAGCGGACGATCGTCGCGGCCCTCGACGCCCTGCCGGCCGACGCCGGCAGCACCGAGGACCTGCTCGGGCTGCCGGGCACGGGGAAGGACGGCGCGTAGCCCCGGGAGGCCGGGGCTACGGGCCTGACCCCCGGGGCCGGACCCGGGGGTCAGGCGGCGCGGAAGGCGGCGGCGTCCATCGGCTCGATGCCGTACGTCACCGAGCCGACCGGGATGCCGCCGGCGACCTCGTGGATACGGGCCGCCGCGTCGGCCTCGGGACCTCCGCCCGCAGACAGGGCCGGCTCGACGCCGCCGAGGAGCATCTCTACGCCGCGGAGCAGGCCCACCGCGACGACGGCCACCGCTCGGGGCTCGCCTACGTCCTCGCCGAACTCGGCTTCGTCGCCGAGCAGCGCGGCGACGCGGACCGGGCCCGCGCCCGGCACACCGAGAGCCTGGCGCTGGCCGCGCCGCTTCCGACCCGCGGGCCGTGGCACTGGCGACCGAGGGGCTGGCCGGCGCCGCGTCGCTGGCGGGCGACGCCGGCGACGCGGCCCGCCTCCTCGCCGAGGCCGCCCGCATCCGCCCCCTGCCACCCGCGGAACGCACCGACGCCGACCGCATCACGGCCCGGATCGCGGACGCCGCAGGTCCGTAGGACACCCGGACCGCCGCCCCCGGCCCGTACGACGCGCACGTCACCCCGTGCGCCGTCCGCGCTTCCCGCCCGTGGCGCTCCCGCCGCACCACCCCCGCCCGCCGGACGCCCCCTCCCCCACCCGGCGCACAATGGTCATGTGTCCACCTCCCCGGCAAAGGCCGTCATCCGCCCCGCGACCGCCGACGACATGGCGGCGACCGCCGCGATCTTCGCCCACTACGTCGACCACACCGTGATCTCCTTCGAGCTGACCCCGCCGCCCGTCGGCCACTGGCACCGGCGGCTGGCGGAACTGACCGACCGCGGGCTGCCGTTCCTCGTCGCCGACGTGGACGGGACCGTCGCCGGGTACGCCTACGCCGGGCCCTGGCGGCCGAAGCCGGCGTACGGGCGGACCGTCGAGAACTCGGTCTACCTCGCGCCCGGCAGGACCGGGCAGGGCATCGGCGGCGCGCTGCTCGCGGAGCTGGTCGACCGGTGTATGCGGGCGGACGTGCGGCAGATCATCGCCGTCATCGCCGACACCGGCAGCGACGCCTCGGCGGGGCTGCACAGGCGGCACGGGTTCACGCAGGTGGGGCGGCTGACGGAGGTGGGGTTCAAGAACGGGCAGTGGGTCGACACGATCCTCATGCAGCGCACCCTGAACGGCGCGGACCCCGCCGGGTAAGCCCCCGCACGCCGTACATCGACGACGCCGCCCGCCGCCCCCACTCCAGGGGCGACGGGCGACGGGAGGGCCGGCATCAGCGGTACGTCGTCGGCGGGGGAGCCGCCGCCGGCCCGGGCCAGGCCGCCGGTTCCGCCCGGTACTGCCACCCAGGACCCGGCTGCCCCGGCGCCGCGGGCGCACCCCGCTGCGCGGGCGCACCCTGCCACCCCGTGCCGGAGCCCCGCGCCGCCTCCGCGTCGCCGGCCGGCCGGTGTGCCCCGTACACGATCAGCGCCCACGCCAGCAGCCCGAAGGCGACCGTGTGCAGCACCGCCCGGACGACGTTCAGGGCCACCCACCTGTCCTCGAAGTCCGCCCGGACCGCGGCCAGGTCCTGCACCCGGTCCGGGTCGCCGGCCTGTTCGAGCTGGTCGTTCAGCGGGACGTTCCCGGCGACGGTGACGCCGAACGCGACCACGTACACCACCAGCGCCGCGATCAGCCACGGCAGCGCCTCGCGGCCCTGGCCGCGCCACGCCAGCACGACGGCCAGGCCGAGCAGCGGGAGCGAGCCCATGAACGGGAGCATGAACACCGGATTGATGATCGCCTTGTTGATGCCCTGCATCGCCTCGACGAGGGTGCGGTCCGAGGACCGCCCCAGGCCCGGCATCACCGCGTAGGCGAAGGCCGCGAAGAGGCCGGCCATGAGTCCTGAGGTGAGGACGCCGGCGAGCAGGGTGGCTGTCTGAAGGTTCTTCACGAGGCGTTCTCCGGGTTCCAGACGCCCGTCGCGGCGGTGGCGCGGGCGTAGCCGGCGAAGTCGCGGGCCGGGCGGCCGAGGAGCTGCCCGACACCGTCGTCGAGGTGGGCGTTGCGGCCGTCGAGGACGCTGGTGAAGAGGTACGTCAGCAGGTCGCTGACCTCCTGCGGGGCGCCCTCCGCGGCCAGCCCCCCGGTGAAGTCGGCCAGCGGGATCGTGACGTAGCTCAGATCCCGCCCGGTCGCCGCGGCGATCTCCGCGACGGCCTCGGCGAAGGTGAGCAGCCGGGGTCCTGTCAGCTCGTACGTGCGCCCCACGTGGCCGTCCTCGGTGAGGGCGGCCACCGCCGCGGCAGCGATGTCGTCGGCGTCCACGAACGGCTCGCGGACGTCACCCGCGGGCAGCGCCACCTCTCCGGCGAGCACGGGGTCGAGCAGGTAGCTCTCGCTGAAGTTCTGCATGAACCACGCCGCCCGCAGCACGGTCAGGTCCGCGCCCGTCGCCGCCACCGCCTTCTCCGTGGCCGCGGCCTCCTCCTCGCCGCGGCCCGACAGCAGCACCAGGCGCCGCGCGCCCTTCGCCACCGCCAGCTCGGCGAAGGCGCCGACGACCTCCGGCGCGCCGGGGACGGCGAGGTCCGGGTAGTAGGAGAGGTAAACCGAGCGCACGCCGTCGAGCGCGGGCCCCCAGGTCGCGCGGTCCTCCCAGTCGAAGGGGACGCCGCCGGAGCGGGAGCCGATACGGACCGGCAGGTCGCGGCCGGTCAGCAGGTGGACGAGCCGGCCGCCGGTCTTGCCGGTGCCGCCCGTGACGAGGGTCAGGTCGTGGCGAGTCATACGGAGTCCTCCCCGGATGCGGTGCGTGGTGTGGGCGGTGTGTTTCCGCCACACCACGACCCTCCGCCGAAAAGGAATCGACAACAACGAGCAACCGGGCAAGTATCGTTAACCGGGGGTTGACGATCCCCGGATATCCCCTCTGACCAGGGGTGATCGTGACCGTAGCCGGAAGGGGGCGCCATGGAGCGGCGCGAGATCGAGACGTTCCTCGCGCTGGCCGAGGAGCTGCATTTCGGCCGCACCGCCGAGCGGCTGCACGTGTCGGTGGCGATGGTGAGCAAGTCGGTGAAGAAGCTGGAGCGCGCCGTCGGGGCACCGCTGTTCGACCGGTCGAGCCGCCGGGTGGAACTGACGCCCATCGGCCGCCGCCTCTACGACGACGTGCAGCCCGCGTACCGGCAGCTCCTCGACGGCTTCACGCGCGCCGTGGCCGCGGGCCGCGGGGTGGAGGGGGTGCTGCGGGTCGGGTTCCTCGGCACCGCCGTGGCGCAGTTCGTGATGCAGGTCGCCGAGGAGTTCCGCATCCGGCACCCGGACTGCCGGGTGGAGATCACCGAGGCGCGGTACGCGGACGTGGCCGGGCTGCTCGCCGGGGACGTCGTGGACGTGCTGCTGCTCGCGGCGCCGGTCTTCGACCCGGAGCTGTCCGCGGGCCCGGTGCTGTTCAGCGAGCCCCCGGTGCTGGCGGTCTCCGCCCGGCACCCGTTCGCGCGCCGCGCGTCCGTCTCGCTGGAGGACCTGGCCCGCGACAAGGTACTGCGCCCGCGCGCGATCCCCGACGAGGTGGACGCGCTCTCGGTGCCGGCCGTCACCCCCGCGGGCCGGCCCATCGAGCGCGGCGACGACTTCGCCACGATCCAGGAGATGTTCGCGCTCGTCGGCGCCGGCCGCGGCGTCTTCCCCGTCCCGACGCACGCGAGCCTGTACGACGCGCGCCCCGACGTCGTCTACGTGCCGATGTCCGACGGGCTGCCGTACGAATGGCGGCTGATGTGGCGCACCGCGGGGGAGACCAACCGGATCCGCGCCTTCGGCGTCGCGGCCCGCGACTTCGTCGCGGCGAACGGCAACCCGCTGCTGCCGGCGGACCGGTAGCGGGGGCCCCTTGCCGGCTCACTCCATAGCGGCGGACTCACTTCCCAGCCGCGGGACTCGACCCGCAGCACCCAAGTTCGGCCCCGCGGGAGCGTACGCCCCCTCCCCGCCGTGCGCCGCACGCGCCCGCCCGTCTCAGACCGGCCGCGGCGCCCTGAGCGTCGCCCACACCGCGAACCCCGGTCCCGACGGCTCCGTCCCCCACGCCTCGCTCAGCGCCGCCACCAGGCCCAGCCCGCGCCCGCACTCGTCCTCGGGCCCCGCGACGGTGTGGATCGGGACCCCGTACGACCCGCCCTGGTCCCGCACTTCCAGCCGCACCCCCGGCGGCCGCAGCGCCAGCCGGCAGACGATCCGGCCGCCGCTCGCGTGCAGCACGGCGTTGGTCACCAGCTCGGAGATCACCAACTGGGCCGCGTCGCACGCGTCGCCGCCCAGCCGCCAGCCGTCGAGCAGCCGCCGGACGTGCGCCCGCGCCTCGGCCGCCGCGGCGGCCCTGGCCACGAGCTCGAAGCTCTCGCCGTGCGCCGCGGCGTCGAAGTCCGCCGTCGTGCCGAGCGCGATGTGGGATGAGGAGGCCATGGGCCGGATGCCTTCCGTACGTCCGTCGAGGGGGACACGGCGTCCGACCGCCCCGGAGATTCGCACGTGGGCGGGCGTCGGCCGTGTGAACGGCGTCACTCGCCAACTATGCGTGGGCCGGTCACCGATCGCAAGCGCTGTTTTGCAGACTGCACATGCGGGAATGCATAACGCTGCGAACGATCCCAGTGGCGTGGCACACTGCGCACCGGCAACCCCACCGACAACGCCCCACAGTTGTTCCGGGAGGTGCAGACGCGATGGCGCGAGCGGGCGGCGAGGCGGGCGCGGCGGCCATATCCGGCCAGTCGGCCCCCACGGCCGGGCAGCTCGTGCTGGGCCGCCGGCTGCAGAACCTGCGCGAGAGCGCCGGGTTCACCCCCGAGCAGGCCGCCAAGGCGCTGCGCGTCAACGCGACCAGCGTCCGGCGCATGGAGAAGGCCGAAGTCGGCCTCAAGTACGCCTCCGTGGAGAAGCTGCTGCGCACCTACGGTCTGCCGCAGAACGACATCGAGTCCTTCCTCGACCTGGTCGAGGAGGCCAACAAGCCCGGGTGGTGGCACCGGTTCCGCGACGTCCTGCCGGAGCAGTTCGGCCTGTACGTGAGCCTGGAGTCGGCCGCGACCCTCATCCGCGCGTACGAGCCCCACTGCGTGCCCGGACTGCTGCAGACCGAGGACTACGCCCGCGCCCTGCTCTCCGCCGGGCAACTGACGCTGGCCCCCGGCGAGCGGGAGCGCCGCGTCACCCTGCGGATGGAGCGCCAGGGACTGCTCATACGCGAGCCGAAGCCGCTGCGGCTGTGGGCCATCGTCGACGAGGCGGCTCTGCGCCGCACCGTGGGCGGACCGCAGACGATGCGCGCGCAGCTCGACCGGCTGGCGGAGGCCACCCGGATGCCGAACGTCACCCTCCAGGTGCTCCCGTTCGACACCGGCCCGCACCCGGCCATGTACGGGCCGCTGCACCTGCTGCGCTTCCCCGCCCCGGAGCTGGGCGACTTCGGCTACAGCGAGAGCCTGACCGGCCCCGCCTACGTGGAGGACACCGCGCTGGTCTCCCAGTGCCTGGAGGCCCTCAACCGGATATCCACCCAGGCGCCGCCGGCACATCAGACCGAGAACATCATCGCCAGCATCCGGAAGGAAGTATGAGGATGGCGCACACGCACGGTACGAACGACGCCCACCGCACCGGCGCACCGGGCGGGGGGCAGGTGTACAACGGCATGCCCGCCCGCGAGCTGGGCACCGACGGCTGGGACAAGCCGTGGAGCGGCCCCAACGGCGACGCCTGCGTCGAGGCTAAGCGGCTCGTGGACGGCCGCGTGGCGCTGCGGCAGAGCACCGCGGACGACGGTCCCGCGCTGATCTACACCGCCGAAGAGATGCGCGCGTTCATCGCGGGTATCAAGAACGGGGACGCGGACTTCCTGCTCTCCTGACGGGCACACCGGCCGCTGCCCCCGCGCGTCCCGTACGCCGCCCCCCACCGCCGAGCGCCGGCACGACCGAAACGGACTGACCAGGTGACCGACGAGACCGCCGATCCCACCCGCGTCGACCAGACCCGGGCGCACCCCGCCCGCATCTACGACTACATCCTGGGCGGGCACGACAACTACGAGGTGGACCACACCGCCGCCCGGCAAGTGCTCTCCGTCTGGCCCCAGGCCCGTACCGCCGCCCGCGTCAACCGCGCGTTCATGCGCCGCGCGACCCACTGGCTGGCCGCCGAGGCGGGCATCGACCAGTTCCTCGACATCGGCACGGGCATACCCACGGAACCCAACCTCCACCAGGTCGCGCAGGACGCCAACCCGGCCGCGCGGGTCGTCTACACCGACAACGACCCGCTGGTGCTGCGGTACGCCGAGGCCCTGATGACCAGCGCGTCGCAGGGCCGCACCGCCTATCTGCACGCGGACGTCACCGCGCCGCACACGATCCTGGACGCGGCCGAGTTACGGGGCACGCTGGACCTGGACCGGCCGGTCGCGCTCTCCTGCAACGCGCTCTTCCACTTCATCCCGGACCGCGACGCACCCCACGAGATCATGGAGACGCTGCTCAAGCCGCTGGCCCCGGGCAGCTTCCTGGCCCTGTCGCACGGCACCCCCGACTTCGACCCCGAGGGCATGGGGAAGATCCAGGAGATCTACCACCGGCAGGGCATCCCCCTGACCATACGCGCGAAAGAGTCGATAAGACCCTTCTTCGCCGGTCTTGAGCTGGTCACTCCGGGCCTGGTCCCCCCGCACCGCTGGAAGCCCGGCAGGGACCCGGACGCCGGCAGCGAAGCGGAGTTGCTGGACGCGGAGGTGTCCCAGTACGCGGCGGTGGCGCGGAAGGCGTAGCGGACCGGGGGCGGCGGACGCCGCGGGTCAGGGGCGCCGCACCTCGTCGTACGGGCCGAGGAAGGCGAACGCGCCGCCGCGGGCCTGGTAGAGGAAGAGGGTTCCGGGCAGCTCCAGTTGGTGTGTCCAGTCCTGCGCGAAGCGGAGGTTCTTGGCCACGCCGCGGTACGTGTCCCGGAACAGCTCCTGCGCGAGGGCCCCGCGGTCGACGGTGTCGCCCGTCGCGGTCTTCTTCTGCCGGGCGATCGCCGCCGCGACCAGGCCCACCGCGTCGTACGCCTCGGGCGCCCAGCGCGGCGGCGCCACGCCGTACGCGCCGCGGTACGCGGCGGCGAAGTCCCGCGCCGCGGCGGGGTCGGTGAACGGGGCGGCGGACAGCCAGCCTTCGGCCGCGGCGGTGCCGGCCGCCGACAGGAACGCCGGGCCCAGGGTGTGCCAGGTGCCGCCGCGGACGCCGGTGAAGCCGGCGGCGGTCAGGGCGCGGGCGCACCGGCCGGCGCGGTCCGGGGACCCGCCGGCGTAGAGGACCGCCTCGGCGCGTTCGTCGAGCGCGGAGCCGACGGCGGCGGTGATGCCGTCCTTCGTCCCGTGCACGGAGACGCTGCCGCCGTTGGGCGGATTGTCGATCAGGGCCCGGGCGAACTCCCAGGCCGCGTCGCCCTCGTCGCGGAGGACGGCGGTGTGCACGACGGGGCGGACGTCGGTCAGGTAGCGGAGGAAGGCCGCGGGCACCAGTTCCTCGGGCGCCCGGGTGACGGCGAGCGTCTCCGCGTCGGCCTGCGGGACGCCGGTACCGTCGACGCCGACGAGCACGGCGCCGAGCCGGGCGGCGCGGTAGACCCCAGCGGCGGCCCGGGCACCGGCGGCCGTGGTCGGCCCGAGGACGGCCCGTACGGCGGCGTCATCCGCGAACCGCCGGGCGGCGCGCGCGGCGCCCTCCCGGCTGCCGCCGTCGTCGGCGACCTCCAGGGCGAGGCGGAACCCGGTGTTCTCGCGGGCGTTGTGCCGGTCGACGGCCAGCCGGGCGGCGCGCTCGTGGGCGCGGCCCGCGTCCTTCCCCGGCCCGCTGAGGTCGGCGTGCAGCCCGAGGGTGTGCACGGAAGTGTCCCCCGCGCCCGACGTCCCGCCCCGGCCGAGCCCGTACGCGAGGAGCCCGCCCCCGGCAGCGACGGCCCCCGCCACCCCGCCGGCCACCAGGAACCGCCGCCGGGTGGGCGGCGTGGGCGGCGGGGAGTCGGAGACGAGGGTGTCGCGGGCCGGAGGCGGAATATCGAGCGCCCGGGCGGCCCGCTCGGCAACCACCCGCACCACCGCACCCGGCAGCCAACTCACGGGATCCGCAACGGTGTCCCCTGACCCGCCCGCCGCGGGCGGCCGCGCAGCCGGGGGCCCGGGACGCGCCGCGCCCGCACCGCCGGCGGCGGGCGGCGGCTCCGGCCCCTCCCCCGCGGGCCCCGGCTCCCCCGCCGCCGACTCCAACGCCGCCGCCAGCTCCGCCGCGGTCGGGCGGTCCCCCGGGGGTTTGCTCAGGCACCGTTCCACCCAGCCCCGTAGCGGCCCCTCCGGGACCCCGGACAGGTCCGGGGACTCGTGGACCGTGCGGAAGACGACCGCCGCCGGGTTGCCCGTGCCGAAGGAGCGGCGGGCCGAGGCCGTGTAGGCCAGGACGCAGCCGAGGGCGAAGACGTCCGCGGGCGGGCCGACTTCGGCCGCGCCCGTGCCGGCCTGCTCCGGGGCGAGGTAGCCCGGGGAGCCGATCACCACGTCGCTCTTCGTCAGCGCCGTCGCCCCCGGCGCGCGGGCGATGCCGAAGTCGATGAGCCGCGGGCCGTCGAGCGTCAGCAGGACGTTGCCGGGCTTGACGTCCCGGTGGACGAGGCCCGCGCGGTGGACGTCCGCGAGCGTACGGGCCAGGTACGCGCCCAGCCGCAGGACCGCCGGCTCCGGCCACGACCCGTGCCCGTCCACCGTCTCCGTCAGCGTCGGGCCCGGCACGAACTCCGTGGCCAGCCACGGTTCCCCGGCCTCCGCGTCCGCCGCGACGACCGGGACCAGCCCGCGGCCCCGCAGCCGGCCCGCCGCCGTCACCTCGCGGCGGAAGCGGGTGCGGAAGTCCGGGTCCGCGGCGTGCTCCGCGCGGATCACCTTCAGCGCGACCAGCGCGCCGCCCGGCGTCCGGGCGAGGTAGACCACACCCATGCCGCCGGCGCCGAGCCGCGCCAGCAGCCGGTGGCCGCCGACGGCCCCGGGGTCGCCGGAGGTCAGCGCGCGCACGGCACGGGTCCCCTCACTCGCCCGTGTCCGCGGGTCCCGCGTAGCCGAAGCGGCCGTCCGCGGCGCGGTAGTGGAACATCTCGACGCCCTGCAAGTAGCCGTCCTGGAACGCGTACTCCCTGACCAGCCCGCGGTACGTGCCCTTCGCCAGCAGCCCGAACAGCTCCCCCCGCGCCGGCCGGCCGCCGCCCCCGGCGGCCTCGGTGAGCCGGTCGAGCACCATCCGCGTCACGTCGTACGCCTCGGCCGCCCACCGCCCGGGGGCCTGCCCGTACCGTGTGCGGAACGCCGCGGCGAACTCCGCGACCGGCTTCGCCCCCGGGTCGATGTACGGCGCGTACGCCTCCCAGCCGTCCGCCGCCGCGCCCGCCCGCGCGGTGAACTCCGGCCCGGCGGCGGGGTAGCCGAGGATCCGTACGCCCGTGAAGCCCCGTCCCGCGAGCCCGCGCGCGAGGTCCGCGCCGCGCCGCGAACCGCCCGCGTAGTAGACGGCGTCCGGCTCCCGGTCCAGCACGTCCGCCAGCACCGCGACGGGCGAGGCCGCGCTGCGCGGCACCACCCGCGGGTACACCTCGATCTCCACCAGCCCGATGGTCCTGTACGCGAGGTGGCCTTCCTCCCACGCGAACTCGCCCGCCGCCCGGTCGATCACCATGCCCAGCCGGCGCACCCCCGCGGCCCGGAGCATCAGCGCGGCGGGCAGGCTGGTGGTGCCGTAGGTCGGCACGGTCTGCAGCAGGGAGCGGCGGGAGGCGGTGCCGTACGCGCCCTGCGCGGAGGAGACCGTGAGCTGCGGGACGCGCCGCTCGTCGTACGGGCCGAGGGCCGCGCCGGTGGTCTTGTCGCCGGTGGAGCCGACGACGGCCAGCACGTCGCGGTCGGCCGCGAGCCGCCGCGCGGCGCGCTCGGCCCCGGCGGGGTCGCCGCGGTCGTCGGCGACGGCGACGTCCACCTCGAAGGGCCGGCGCTTCCGGGCGTTGAACTGCTCGACGGCCAGCCGCACCCCGCGCTCCTGCGCCCGCCCCGCCGCCCGCTGCGGCCCGCTCAGGTCGGCCTGGACGCCGAGGATCCACCGGCGCGCGGCGGGTCCCGGCCCGCCGTCGTCCCGCAGTCCCGCCCAGAGCGCCGCGCCCCCGCCCGCGGCCAGCAGCGCGGCGCCGCCGGCGCCGAGGGCGAGGAAGCGGCGGCGGCCGGTGGCGCGGCCCGGCCCGGGCGCCGCAGCCTCCGTGGCGTCGATGTCGGGCAGCGCCAGGATCGCGGCGGAGCGGTCGGCGATCAGCCGTACGACCTCGTCCGGCAGCCACTCCGCGGTGCCCTCGGGGGCGTCCTCGACCAGGGCGTCGTCGAGTTCGGTGGCCGTCGGGCGGGCGGCGGGGTCCTTGGCGAGGCAGCGGACGACCACCTCCCGCACGCCGTCGGGGACATCGGCCAGGTCCGGCTCGTCGTGCACCGTGCGGTACAGCAGCGCGTCCACGGCGCCGGTGCCGAACGGCGGGCGCCCGGTGGCCGCGTACGCCAGCACGCAGCCCAGCGCGAACACGTCGGCCGCCGGGCCGACCTCCCGGCCCCGCGCCTGCTCGGGCGCGAGGAACCCGGGGGTGCCGACGACGGCGTCCGGCGAGGTGAGCGCCGTCTCCTCCGGGGAGCGGGCGATGCCGAAGTCGATGAGCCGCGGGCCGTCAACGGCGAGCAGCACGTTGCCGGGCTTGACGTCCCGGTGGACGAGCCCGGCCACGTGCACGGCGGCGAGCGCACGGGCGAGGATCTTGCCGAGTATCCGCGTGCCGCGCTCCGGCAGCGGGCCGCAGCGGGCGACGGCCTCGGCGAGCGCGGGGCCCGGCACGAACGCCGTGGCCAGCCAGGGGGCTTCGGCGTCCGGGCCGGCGCCGGTGACGGGCACCACCCACGGGCTGCGCACCCGCCGGGCGGCGGCGACCTCGCGGCGGAACCGGGCGCGGAAGTCCGCCTCCGCGGCGTACTCCGGGCGGATCACCTTGACCGCCGCCAGCCCGCCGGTGTCCGCGCGGCCGAGGTAGACGACGCCCATGCCGCCGGCGCCGAGCCGGGCGAGGAGGCGGTGGCCGCCGATCCGTACCGGATCCGAGGGCGTGAGCTGCTCCGTCACCGGCCGTTCCCCTCCGCGCCGTTGCCCTGGGCACCCTTGCCCTGAGCGCCCGTGCCCGCCGCGCCCGCCGCGGCCTCCCCGCTCTTGCCGCCGGTCCCGTCGCGCCCGAGCGCGTCCACCACCCGCCGGAGCATCCGGACCCCCGCCTCCCGCCCGATGTCCTGGGCCTCCGTCATGTCGTACCCGCGCCCGGCCCTGACCGAGACCGAGACGGTGACCTGGCCGAGCCGCATCTGCATCCAGGCGTACGGGGCCGGTGCCGCGCCCGCGCCGCGGTAGTCGCCGCTCTCGCGCAGCACGTCGTCGGCATAGCCGTTCGCGGAGTCGCCGTAGTAGGAGGCGGACGAGATCAGGTCCGTGAGCCGTTCGCCCGCGCCGAGTTGCTGCTCGGGACAGCGGAGCATCTCCTCCAGCATCCCCGCGTTCTCCCAGTCCGCCTCCCCGGCCGTGCGGTGCACGGTGACCACGGCGACCAGCCGGGCGGCGCCCTTCCCCGCCGCGGGCGGGACCTCGAAGTACCGCGTGAGCGTGGCGAGTACGCCGTCGGGCAGCGGCTCCCGGTGCCAGACGCAGTCGTCGCCGAGGACGGACCAGCGGCCGGGGTCGCTCTCGTACGGCGTGGCCTCGACCGCCTCGGGGCCGAAGAGCGCGGGGTCCGCGATGACTTCGTCGATCAGGGTGCGGGCGGCGGCTTCGTCCCGCGGGGCCTTCGCCGGGTCGGCGTCGAGCGCGGAGGTCGGTGCCGGGGTCGGGGCGCTCTGCGTACCGGAAGCGCGCGACGGTCCGGCGGCGGGCTTCCCGTCGTCGCCGGTGCAGCCCGCGAGGGCGAGCACGGCGGCGAGCAGCACGGATCCGGCGCACCCCGCGGGCCGTCGTCGCACGAGTCTCCCCCACCCTGACGTGACGCAGCTCTCCCCGTCCCCCGGTAACGGATCGTACGGGGCGGGTCGACACGGTGTCAGCACGGGCGTGTACGGATCACGTAACACCGCGTGAACGCCCGGCGTTGGGGCGGGGGCGGGCGGAAGGCGGGGTGCGGTACCCGCCTTCCGCCGCCGGCCTCAGCCGGTCGCCAGCCGGCGGGTCACCTGCACCCGGGACTGGCAGCCGAGCTTGCGCATCACCTTGCGCAGATGGTTCACGACCGTCCACTCGGCAATGCCGAGCCGGCGGGCGATGACCCGGTTCGTCAGCCCTTCGGAGACCAGCAGCGCGACCTCCAGCTCCCGCTTGGTGAGGATGTCGGCCACGTCGGTGGGCACGTCGTCCCCGGCCACCGGGCGGGCGTCCGCGGCGGGCATCAGACGCAGCGCCGCCTCCCAGGTCAGCTCGGCGCCGGAGCGCCACGCCCACATGTAGTCGTCGGCGGTCAGCTCCTGGCTGGCGGTGGCGAGGATCGCCGTGGTCAGGTCGGTCAGCGGCCGCGGGCGGGGGTGGCCGAGCCGCCGGCGCAGCAGGTTGGCCAGGCCCAGCGTCGCCGTGAGCAGCCGCCAGTCGGTGATCCGGCGCCACTTGTACAGCGTGATCGCCAGTATCTCCAGGCACTCGGGCTGCTCCGCCGCGTCCGCGAGGCCGCCGAGCTGCTCGGCGGCGTCCGCGAACAGGGCCCGCGCCTCCGCCGAGTCCTGCTCCAGCAGCCGGACGGAGGCGAGGACGTAGCGGGCGGTGACCGCGCCGCCGAAGTCCTCGCGGCCCAGCTCCGCCGCCAGGGCGGTACGGGCCAGCTCGTCGGCGCGGGCCAGGTTGCCCGCGTCGCGCGCCACCACGGCGAGCCGCCGGCTGAGATACCGGCCGACGCTGATCGCGGTGTCCCCGGTGACCCCCGCGCGGGCGGGAGAGGCCAGGACGGCCAGCCCCTCCTCGAACCGGCGGCGGGCGCGCTCCAGGTCCCCGGCGGCGTACGCCTCGTCGCCGAGCAGCCCGAGGCAGCGCACCAGGCCGACGTCGCAGTGCACGGCGCGGTAGGCGTCGCGGGCCTGGGCGAGATAGCCGCGGGCCGCGCCGGAGCCGAGCCGCATCGCCAGCCCGCCGGCGGCCTCCAGCGTCCTGGCGTGCAGCCGGGCGTCCTCGACGCCGGCCCGCAGCACCTCCTCGGTCAGCCGCAGGCACTGCCGTGTCTGGGCCGCGCCGGTGGACTGGTCGCGCAGCGCACCGGCGATGAGGGCCATGAACCGGCCGTCGCGGGCCTCCCGCCAGTAGCCGAACGCCGCGAGCAGGTCCGCCCGGGTCTCCGGTCCCGGCGCAGTGCGCGGGCCGGCGGACGGGGCGCCCGGCTCGGACGGCGTGGGGTGGGGCGTGGCGAGCGCGAGGAAGTACTCGCCGTGGGCCTTGCGCAGCGTCTCGTGTACGGGCAGCAGGGCCAGCGACCTGGCCGCGGCGTGCCGTACGGAGCTGGGGATGCTCAGACTCAGCTCGCCGTCGGGCCGCTCGTCGGGGATGAGCACGCTGGCGTCGATGAGCCGTTCCAGCGTCCGGTAGCCGGCGGCGTCGAAGCCGGTGAGCACGCCGGCCGCGGCCCGGGTGGTGAACGGGCCCTCGAAGATCGCCAGTTGGTTGAGGAGCAGCCGCTCCTCCGCGGGCAGCCGGGCGAACACCCAGGAGACCATGCCGGAGATGCTGGAGTGCCGCGAGTACGGGTGCTGGTCGATGCGCCGCAGGTCGCCGGTGCCGCGCTCGAAGCGCTCCAGGATCAGGTCGGGTTCGGCGAGCTTGACCTGCTCGGCGGCCAGCTCGATGGCGAACGGCAGCCCGCCGACGAGCCGGCAGAGGGCCAGCACGTAGCGGAAGTTCTCCGCGGTCAGCTTGAACTCGGGCCGTACCGCCCGCGCGTACTGTACGAACAGCTCCACGGCCGGAATCCGCGAGACCGCCGGCAGGTCGGCCTCGACGCCGTTCCCGGTCGGCAGCGGCCGCAGCCGTACGACCCGCTCGCCGTACAGCCCGAGGCGGGCCGTGCCGACCGTGACCACCCGTACCTGCGGGCAGCTCCGCCGGAACTCCGTGAGCAGTGGCGCCAGTTCATCGGCGACGTCCTCGTAGTGGTCGAACAGCACGGTGTACGGCCCGGGGCCGAGGCCCTCCAGGGCCGACTGGACGGCGGCGGGGCCGTCGTGGAGCTGCTCCTTGAGCCGGCGCAGCATCAGCGCGCCGATGGCCGGGTCCGTGATCCGGCCGAAGTCGAACACCTCGACGGTGCCGCCGGGGCCCGGCCCGAAGCGGCGGAGGTACTCCATGACGAGCCGGCTCTTGCCCACGCCTGCCGGTCCGGTGACGGTCACCAGACCGGCGTCGGGCGCGGACAGCACGGTGGCGAGCCGGTCGAGGTCGCGGGTGCGGCCGACCAGCGGCGTGGGCGTGTCGCCCAGGTATCCGGCGGGGCTGGTCGCCCGGCCGGTTAACAGGTCCTCGGGACCCCACGCGTCCTCGTGCTCCTTGGCCGCGACTACGGCGCCGGCGTTCACGGCGCCGCGTCCCGGGAGGTGCCGGAAGCGACCGCCGACCGCGTACCCGTCGAGACGACCGCCCTCTTGCCATCAGGGCTCACTGCATTCCCTCCGCCGAAAGCTGTCCCGCTCCCCCGTGCCACGGTCGGCTCGCCCCTCTACCTGGCGAAGATCAGTGTGGCGGGCGAGGGCGTGGGCTGGAACGTGATCTCCTCGAACTCCGACTTGACCAGCCACTCGTGGTAGTCGGCCCGCCGCCAGGTGCTGCCCTGCCTGCTCTTCAGCAGCATCTCCGAGGCGAACTGCAGGGCGTACTTCGAGCCGCCGCCCCGGTCGTCGTCCACGACGTAGTCGGAGACGACCAGCGTGCCGCCGGGCTTCAGGGCGGCCCTGATCTTCGCGAAGAGGGCCATGTTGTCCTGCGGCCCCTCCTGGCGGGCGATGTTGGAATACACCACGTAGTCGTACGCGGACGTGCCGAACTCCGTGGTGTGGAAGTCGCCGTCGACGTAGTCGACGCGCTCGCCCACCCCGCGCTCGGCGAGCAGCCGGCACGCGATGGCGTTGATGGGCGCCCAGTCGAGCTGGGTGGCGCGGGCGGCCGGGTTGAGCTCCAGCCAGGTGCCGGAGATGATGCCCGAGCCGCCGCCGATGTCGAGGATCGAGACCTCCCCGGCATCCGCGATCCCGAGGGCCTCGGCGGCGATCTCCGTCGCCGGCACCGACGATGCGGCCAGCGCCGTGACCAGCGCCTCCCAGTGCGGGTTGTCGGCGACCTCGACCACGGAGGTGGACAGCGGGCCGCCGGACCGCACCACCTCGGGCAGGTCCGTGAGGGAGCCCATGTGGCCCATCTTGAACTGGGCGAAGCTGGTGAGGCTGGTCGGCAGGTGGTCCACCAGGTAGGTGGCCGCCTCCTCGGTGTTGTGGTATTCGCCGCCGCTCCGCTCGACGAGGTCCAGGCTGACCAGTCCGTCGAGCAGGGCCTGCGTGCCGCGGAGGGACAGTTCGGCGCGGGCGGCGAGGGCGTCGACCGTACGGGCACCGTCCTGGATGTGCGTGAACAGCGCGTACTTCGCCGCGGTCCCCACGATGCCGGTGGCCCAGTAGCCGGTGATGAGCCGCAGCACCCGATCGGAGTTGGGACGGCCGTCGCTCATGCCGCTCCTCCCTTGTTGCCCTGCTGGGCAGGGGACGTGGTCCGGGGCGCGGCGGAACCTTCGTAGTGCCGCGAGGAGCCGGTGTTGTTGCGCAGCGCCGGGCGCAGCGCCTCGACGACCCGCTCGGCCTGCTGGACGGAGAGTTCGGCGTGCATCGGGATGGCGAGCTGGCGCTGTGCGAGGTCCGCCGAGACGGGGCACGTCTGGCCGGTCTCGTACGCGGGCTGCAGGTGGCTGGCCCAGGTGCCGTGGCCGCAGCCGATGCCCTGGGCGCGCAGGTCGGCGGCGACGCCGGCCCGGTCGACGCCCGGGTCGAGCGTCAGCAGGTACGACTGCCAGGCGTGGGTGCGGTCCGCGGGCACGTACGGGACGGTGACGAGCTCCTCGTCCTTGAGGAGTTCGCCGTAGCGGGCCGCCACCCGGTTGCGGCGGTCGAGCAGCTCCTCGATCCGGCCGAGCTGCACCTGGAGGATCGCGGCGGAGATGTCGGACAGTTTGTAGTTGTAACCGATGTCGGTGAAGATCGGGATCGGCAGGCCGATGACCCGGGCCTTGTCGAAGATGCTCCCGATGCCGAACGACGAGCGCAATCGCACATCCGCGCCAATCGCCGGGTCCTCGGCGAGCAGCGCGCCGCCCTCGCCGCAGGTGATCCCCTTGCGCCCGTGGAAGGACAGGCAGGCCACCGGTGCCAGCGAGCCGGCCGGGCGGCCCTGGTACGTGGCGCCGATGGCGCAGGCCGCGTCCTCGATGAGGAACAGCTTGTGGCGGTCGGCGAGTTGCCGCAGCTCCGCGTAGTCGGCGGGCAGCCCGACGGTGTCCACGGCGATGATGCCGGCGGTGCGCGGGCCGATGAGGTCGGCGACCGCCTCCGGGTCGACGGTGCCGGTGTCGGCCCGTACGTCCGCGAACACGGGAGTGGCGCCGACGTAGTGCACCGCGTGGGCGGGCGCCGGGAAGGTGTAGTCGGCGACGATCACCTCGGCGCCGGGCTCCACCTTCAGCGCGAGCAGGGCGAGGTGCAGCGCGGCGGCGCAACTGCTCAGCGTGACGGCGTCGGCGACGCTGTAGCGGCGGGCCAGCTCGGCTTCGAGGGCCTTGCCCCGCGGGCCCTGGCCGGCCGTCCAGTCGGAGTCGAACACCTCCTCGACGGCGGCCAGCTCCTGCATGCCCAAACTCGCGTGAACCAATGGAATGCTGTCCATCGTGCCCTCTCGGGTGGTGCTGGTGGAGTGGCCGGTTACCCGTAGCGAAGCGGCGTGATCTGTTTGACGTCGTAGCGGTCCCGGAGAAGCTGCACGGCGCCGGGGTCCACGGTCTTGCCGCTGGAGAAGATCTCGCAGATCTCCTCGAAGTAGCGCTCGTGGTCGGGCGGCGGTGAGCTCTGGAAGAGCATGCGCGTCGGGGTGCTCGTGGGGTTGCGGAAGGCGTGCGGGGTGCCGCTGTCCACGAACATGCAGCTTCCGGGCCCGGCCCGCAGGGGCTTGCCGCCCTCGGGGGACTCCCAGTTGTGCCAGGTGTCCTCGGTGCGTGCGACGGGCTCGAAGGCGAACAGCTCCAGCTCGCCTTCGAGGACGTAGAAGAACTCCTTGGCGTCCTCGTGCACGTGCGCGCCGACGTCGAAGCCGGGTGGGACGACGACCTCGAAGGTGGAGGCGAAGCCGTTGTCCGCGCCGGTGACCTTGAAGGTCACCTCCTGCGCCTTCGTGATGAGCTTCCGTCCCTGACCGGGCGGGACGACCAGGCTGGTCATGCGATCTTCCCTTCGTGGAGGCTGACGGGGCACGGCGGTTGTACGCCGGCTCAGCCGACGGCGGCGGCGACGGGCGTACCGGCCGCCTGCTGCTGCGGGTCCTCGCCGACCCAACTGCCCACCGACATCTCGGCGGTGATGCCGGGGCCGAAGCCCGCGATCATCCCGCTGGCACCGGGCACGACGGAGTTCTCCTCGAAGAGGCGGCGCAGCGCCTCCAGCACGACGGCGCTGGCGATGTTCCCGTAGTCGGTGAGGGTCGACCAACTGTGCCGGAACATGTGCCGGTCGGTGTTGAGGAACTTGCTCAGGTCGTCCAGGATCCGCGGCCCGCCGGCGTGGATGATGTAGAAGTCCAGGTTCTCGACGTCCCAGCCGTGCTTCGTGGCCAGTTGGCGCAGCACCGGGGCCAGCGGCTCCATGGTGCCGGGCACCCGGCGGTCGAGCTGGAAGTGGAAGCCGGTGGAGCGGACCGCGTAGGAGATCCACTCCTCGGTGTCCGGGATGAGGTACGAGGCGTTGCGCTCCAGCGTCACGCCGGTGCCCCCGCGGCCGCGGACGACGGCGGCGGCGACGGCGTCGCCGAACAGGCCGTCGGAGAGCAGCGAGCCGATGCCGTCGTCCTCCGGCTGGTAGCAGAGCGAGCACAGCTCGGCGGAGACGATGAGGACGTTGCTGCCGGGGTACGCGCGGCAGAAGTCGTGGGCGCGGTTGATGGCGGCGCCGCCCGCGGCGCAGCCGAGCTGCGCGATGGGGATCTGGCGGGTGTCGGAGCGGAAGCCCATCTTGTTGATCAGCCACGCGGTCAGCGACGGCATGAGGAAGCCGGTGCAGGACACGTAGATGATCGCGTCGATGTCCCGGGCGGTCACGTCCGCGTTCGCCAGGGCCTCTTCGATGACCGGCGGGGTCATCCTCTTCGACTCGACCTCGTAGACCCGGTTGCGCTCCTCCAGGCCGGGGTGGTCGAGGGTCTTCTCGATGGGCTGGACGATGTGCCTTTTACGCACACCGGTCTTCTGGATGAGTCGAAGCGCCAACGGCAACTGCGGCTTTCCCGCGTGCACCTTCTTGGCGAATTCCAGGGTCTCTTCCATGGTGATGACGTATTCCGGCACGCTCACCGCTGGCTTGCAAAGAGTCGACATGCCTGGCATCCACCTTCTGAGGTAGAGGTTTCCCCGAAGTTTCCCGTCGCGCCCGTTCGGGGTTACAGCAAATTCGGCCGCGCCGCCGCCGCTATAGCAACGGTGCACAAGCGATGTATATGTTTGCTCATTTCGCTTGCGATCGGCTTGGTGTCGACTTGGCAACGCGAGGGGAATGCCCGCCGATCATGCGGGGGTGCAGGTCACGCCTGCACGACGCCCTCCCAGGGGCGTGCTGCCGACCGCGCCGCCCGGACTCGGGGCGGGCGAGGACGCCGGCGGCCGGCTCGATGCCGGCGCGGCCGAGTCTCCCCGTACAGGGCGCGGTTGCGCAAGTTGCGTACGGCACGGGAGGGCCGGTGCGCCCCACAGGGGCCCCGGCCCTCGCCGTCCGCCGTGGTCAGCGCGAGCCGACGACCTCGCTGCGGCGGCCGGAGACCGCCTCGGTGACGGAGCGTGCGATGTGCTGGCCGGTGAGCCCGGCCTGTTCGAGGATGCCGCCGCGGCTGTTGTGGTCCAGGAACTCCTGCGGCAGGCCGAAGGACGTCACCGGGGTGGCGACGCCCGCGTCGCGCAGATCGCGGCAGACGGCGTCGCCGAAGCCGCCGGAGATGCCGTTGTCCTCGACGGTGACCACGAGGCGTACGTCGCGGGCGGCGGCGGCCAGCGCCGGGTCGACCGGCTTGACCCACCGCGGGTCGACGGCGAGCGCGCCGATGCCCTGGTCCGCGAGCCGGGCCGCGGCGTCCGCGCACACCCCGGCCATCACGCCGGCGCCGACGAGCAGCACGTCGGTGGCGGTGCCCTCCCCGGGGCGGGCCACGACGTCCATGCCGCCGAGCTTGCCCAGACCCGGGACCTCCTCGCCGGCCGGCGCCTTCGGCCAGCGCAGCAGCGTCGGGCCCGTGGAGTCGTCCAGCGCCTCGGTCAGCAGCTCCGAGAGCCGCTGGGCGTCCCGCGGGGCGGCGACGCGCATGCCCGGGATCATCTGGCTGATCGAGCCGTCCCACATGCCGTTGTGGCTCGCGCCGTCCGGGCCCGTGACCCCGGCGCGGTCCAGCACGAAGGTGACCGGCAGCTTGTGCAGGGCCACGTCCATCAGCATCTGGTCGAACGCCCGGTTGAGGAACGTCGAGTAGAGCGCCACCACCGGGTGCAGCCCGCCCATCGCGAGCCCCGCCGCCATGGTGACGGCGTGCTGCTCGGCGATGCCGACGTCGAAGACCCGGTCCGGATGTGCCTTGGCGAACGGCGCGAGCCCGGTGGGGTGCAGCATCGCGGCGGTGATCGCCACCACGTCCTCGCGCTTGCCGCCGATCTTCAGGATCTCGTCGGCGAACACGTGCGACCAGGTCCGCGCGGCCTTCTTCACCGGCGCGCCGGTCAGCGGGTCGGTGTTGGCACCCACCTGGTGCAGGTGGTCCTCGTCGTTGTTCTCGGCGGGCGCATAGCCGTGGCCCTTGCGGGTCAGCACGTGCACGATCACCGGGCCGCCGAAGTCCTTGGCATGGGCCAGCGCGAGTTCGAGCCCCGCCTGGTCGTGGCCGTCGATGGGGCCGACGTACTTCAGGCCCAGATCCTCGAACATCACCTGCGGCTGCAGGACGTCCTTGAGACCCTTCTTGATCCCGTGCAGCGTCTCGTAGAGGGGCGCGCCGACCAACGGGGTCCTCGGCAGCGTCGACTTGATGGAGGCGAGCACGTTCTCGTACTTCTGCGACGTCCGCACCTGCGCGAGGTGGGTGGCGATGGCGCCGTGCGTCGGCGAGTACGAACGCCCGTTGTCGTTGACGATGATCACGACCCGGTTCGACTTGGCCGCGGCGATGTTGTTCAGCGCCTCCCAGGCCATCCCGCCGGTCAGCGCCCCGTCGCCGATGACGGCGGCCACCGTCCTGTCGTCCTCGCCGCGCAGCTTGAACGCCTTGCCGAGACCGTCGGCGTACGACAGGGAGGTCGAGGCGTGCGAGTTCTCCACGTGGTCGTGGGGGGACTCGGCCTGGCACGGGTATCCGGACATGCCGCCGGGCTGCCGCAGGGTGGCGAACTCCTCCTGCCGGCCGGTCAGCAGCTTGTGCACGTACGACTGGTGGCCGGTGTCGAAGATGAGCGGATCGCGGGGGGAATCGAACACGCGGTGCATGGCGATGGTGAGTTCCACCACGCCGAGGTTCGGACCGAGGTGCCCGCTGTTCGCCGACACCGTGGAGATCAATCGGTCCCTGATCTCGGCGGCAAGACCGGTGAGCTCATTCGGCCCAAGGTCCTTGAGATCCTTCGGACCACGGAGCGAATCTAGAAGTGTCATGGAACAACACTCGGGGCCGGGACCGAATTCAGCAAGGAGTCCCGCGAGGCAACATGTTGCCGGTGGCCCGGCATGGCAGACTCTTGTCATTTTTGCGGGCGTTTGATCGATCGGTCCCGGCCGCCGCGGGCGCCAAGCCGCCGCCAACTCGCGGCACAGTCCTGCCCAAGGAGCGTCCCCATACTCAAAACCGTGGAGCGGTGCGGCGAGGCATTAATTCAAGTAACGCGGGAGCGCTCGTCCGCCGCTCCACTATCCACTTTCCGGTACGTGCAGGCGCCGCCGCCGGCCGGGGCTACCGGACTTCGGGTACGGCGACGCCGAACTGGAAGCCCACGCCCTCGCCGATGAGGAGAATCACGTCGCCGGGGGTGCAGCGGCCGCTCTCCGCGAGTATTCGAGGGCGCTGAACTGGTCGCCGGGACCCATGTGGCTCGTCGTCGCGAAGTAGTCCCATGTGGTGCGGGAGACGGGAATCTTCAGCATGTCGAAACACCGCTGCAGGAATGCCTCACGACCGCCGGCAGGACCCGCTGGCCACGTCGTCGAGGCTGACACCGGCCGGCGCCAGGGCACGGTCGGCGGTGACCGTCAGACCCTCTTCGAGGCGCCCGCGCACCTCGGCGGTGTCTAGGGGAAGACGCTGACGAACAGCAGGTTGCGTATGCCGGCGGCCGGCACGTCCGACCTCGCGGTGGCCGAAAGGGCGGCGCCGGACGCCAGGTCGGGGAGGGAGCTGGATTCGTCCGCGATGGTGACGCCGGTGTATTCGGCCCGGTAGTCACCCCGGCGGGGGATCGCACGTCACATTCCGGCGGGGTGTCCTGTCGTACAGAGGGAGACGACGAACACGTCATCCGGCGAGCAGGCGGCCCGGGAACCACCGCGACCCGCTTCTCCGTCCCCCGCGATCGCGCCCCGACGGCACCGCCTGCTCACTCAGATCCGCCACACCCGACCAACCAGGAGAAACCATGACGACCCCGGCACCGTCGTTCACCGAGCCGGCGCCCGCGGAGCGCCTGGAGACAGTGGCCACCGCGCTGAAGGGCAACGGCTTCGAGGCGGAGATCCTCCACGACGCCGCGGCCGCGCGTGCCCGGGTCAAAGAGCTGGTTCCCGAGGGCGCCACCGTGTTCACCGGGGCCAGCGAGACGCTGCGCCTGTCCGGCATCGCCGAGGATCTCAACGGCGAGCGGTACGCCTCCGTCAGGACGCAGAGCCTGGCCATGGACCGTACCGCCCAGCGGACCGACATCCGGCGGCTGCTCGGCCACCACGACGTCATCGTCGGCAGCGTCCACGCGGTCACCGAGACCGGCTCCCTCGTGATCGGCTCGGCCAGCGGCAGCCAGCTCACCGGCTACACCGGCGGCGCCGACCACGCCATCTGGGTCGTCGGGGCGCAGAAGGTGGTGCCCGACGTGGAGACCGGGCTGCGCCGGCTCGAAACCCACTGCACCCGGCTGGAGGACGAGCGGGCCATGAAGGCGTACGGGGTGCGCAGCGCCCTCAACCGCGTCCTCATCCTCCACGCCTTCAACCCGAACTACTTCCCCGGGCGCGGCACCGTCCTGCTGCTCCGCGAGGCCATCGGGTTCTGACCCCGCCGGGAGCCGGGACGGCCGCGGGGCCGCGCGCCCGGCACGCCGGCCCCGTCCTGCCCCGTCCTGCTCCGTCCACCGCATGAACACCGGGAGGAACAGGCCCCGAAGGTCAACCTCACCGGGGCGTTCCTCGGCGTGAAGTCGGTGGTTCCGGCGATGCGCGCGGCCGGCGGCGGCTCGATCGTCAACGCCGGCTCCGCCACGGGCCTGAACGGTCACCCCATGACCGCGGGGTACGGGGCGTCCCAGTGGGGCGCCCGCGGCCTGACGAAGACGGCGGCGCGCTCGCGCAGCTCAGCGACGGCGGGAACGAGCCCCGGAGGGCTCGCGCCGAACGGGAACCACCCGTCGCCGTACTCGATGATCCGGTCGAACGTCCCGGGCTCCCGGCCGCCGCGCCGCCGCCCGGCCCTCGTGCGGGACGCCGACCAGCTCCGGGATCACGTCCATCGGGAGCCGGACACCAGGGCCCGGGTCCTGGTGTGGTCGGGCGGGTCCATGGCGCTGAACGACATCACCTTGTGCGCGTCGGGTCCCCAGACGGCGGAGTCGAGCAGGGGGCCGTCGGCACTGGAGCAGCCCGCCGAGTCGCGCAGCGCAGCGCGGCGTCGACGTCCGCGTGCCGCGACAGCGCCCAGATGTCCAGTTCCTCATCGTGGTAAACGGACGCCTTTCCGCGAAGCTGCGCGTACAGCGGATAAGGTTCGGCGTTGAGCTGCTCGTCGCAGGGGCTGTACTCCACTGCGATACTCCATCGCCTCCACCGGCGCGTTGTCCGCGCGGTATGGCAATAAACTGCCCCCGCCGGATCGCTCGATCCGTCCCCGGGCAGGAAGCGGGCTCTCCCCCATAAGATGATCGCGCCGGGAGAAGGCGGGGGAAGCGGCCGGCAACTAAACTGGGGGCATGATTCCTTGGCTGCAGCATTCCCGCGAAACCGTGTTCCGCGGATGACCTGCTCAGCGGCTGACATTCCGACCGCCCGCGGCAGAGTCCTGCATCCGGCGCGCGCCAATACTGCCTTACGCAGCCCCACCTGCCTATCGCGAAAGGATCGCACATGAGCGCTTCCGCCGCCCCGGCGAAGGTGCACCAACTCGTCAGCGCCTTCGTGGACGCACCAGACGACCGTCTCGACGCGGAGTTCGGGCAGTTGACCGGCGAGCTGTGGCGGGACGGTGCCGCCACCGGCCTCGCCCTGCCGGCCGCGCAGGAGCTGGCCGGCCGGTTCGAGGCGCTGGACGACCGGAGACGCGGCTACGCGGCGGTGCTGCTCGGCCTCCTCGTCGAGACCGAGTATCCGTCGACGGACGGGCCCATCGCCACCGCGGCCGGCACCGGCCTCGACGTCTACGCCGACCTGGCGGGCGGCCGCGACCAGGGCGACCCGCTCTTCCTGGCGCTGTGCTATCTGCTGGCGCACTTCCCCGCGGCCCGGGAGCGCGTGCTCGCCGCGGCGGGGCAGGCCCGCCTGCACGAGGACGACTACTCCCGGCTCGACCGGGCGCTGGCCACGCTCGACCCCGAACACCCCGTTCTCGGCCGGGTGTTCCCCTCCCCGGCCGCCTGGCAGCGGTACGGCGCGGAGGGCGACTTCGACAAGCGCTGGATCGAGGCGATGTCGCCGGAGGAGGTCGTGCGCGGCTGGCGTGCCGACACCGGGACGGCCTTCGCCGGCCTCGGCGCCAAGGCGTACTGGGCGGTGCGCAACTGGACCTCCCCCGCCGTACCCGCCGAGATCGACTTCCCGCCGGACGCGCAGGTCATCCGCGCGGCCGAGCCGGCCGTGAACCTCTTCGACACGCACGGGCCGGCGCTGCGCTGCCCGGGCTGCGGCGGCGCCTTCGAGGTCGCCGCCCGCCGGGCGCGGTGCACGGGGTGCGACACCGCGTACCCGATCTCGGCCGGCATCCTGGACCTCACCAAGACCATGGCCGGGGACGAGGCCGACGACTTCGACTTCATGGTCGCCGAGACGCCCGGCATGACCCTCTTCTACGAGCGGATCGCCCGCCCCAACTTCCTGCGGCTGTGCGGCAGCAACTGGGACGACGCGGTGACCACCGGCATCGAGGACGACTACCTGGCCCGGCACGTGAGCCCGGTCGAGGGCCCGGTGCTCGACCTCGGCTGCGGCGCGGGCCGCTGGACCGGCGTCCTCGCGGACACCGTCGGCGCGGAGCGCGTCATCGCGCTCGACGCGACCGGCCCGATGCTCTCGATGCTGCGCGCCCGGCTGGCCGGGGTCCCGGCGATCAGGTCCGGCGCCGCGCCGCTGCCCTTCAAGGACGCGAGCCTGGGCGCGGTGCTGTGCTGGAACGCGCTCCAGGCGTTCCCCGACCCGCCGGCGGCCGTCGCCGAGGTCGGGCGGTGCCTGCGGCCCGGCGGCACGTTCACGGTGATGACGTTCCGGAACTCGGACGATCCCGTCTACCGCCACTTCGTCGCCGCCCACACCCCCGCCGAGTACCGGGTCGGGCCGCGCCCGTTCGACCCGGACGCGCTCAGGCAGTTGCTGGCGGACGCCGGCCTGCGGATCCGCGAGGAGTGGGGTCCCGGCACGTTCGTCTTCTTCACGGCGGAACGCGCGTAACCGGCGCCCGGGCCCGAGTCCCCTGCACCGCGCGAGCCCTCCAGGGCCGCGGGGACGGGGGCCGGCGCTCCGGCGCGGGGGTGCTCGTCCGGTACGTACCGGGCGGGCATCCGGCTGCCGGAGCGGAGGCGCAGGTCACGGCCGTCGCCCTACGGAGTAAGCTCGTTGCCGGCTGTTGTCACCGACAGCCGCGACCGGCACGGACGGGAGGCGGCGACGTGGCACGACACCGGGCCGGTGGCGGTTCCAGGCCCGTCACATCGGCGGGATCCCGCCGGTCACCAACTTGGCAGGATCCGGGGAGAGGACTTGACCAGATGAGTGATCACGACTGGCTGGCCGAGCGGTTCGAAAGTGATCGCCCCCGTTTGCGCGCGCTCTCGTACCGGATGCTCGGCTCTGCCGCGGAAGCCGACGACGCGGTCCAGGAGTCGTGGATCCGGCTGAGCCGCTCGCGCACCGACGAGGTGGAGAACCTCAGCGGCTGGCTGACGACGATCGTCGCCCGGGTCTCGCTGAACATGCTCCAGTCCCGCAAGTCACGCCCCGAGGACCTGGTGGACACCACCGAGGCCGGCGAGCCGCACGACGAGGCCGCACCGGACGACCCGGAGGAGGAGGCGGTCCTCGCCGACTCCGTCGGCGTCGCGCTGCTGGTGGTGCTCGACACCCTCACGCCCGCCGAGCGGCTGGCGTTCGTGCTGCACGACATGTTCGCCGTCCCCTTCGAGGAGATAGCGACCATCGTCGACCGCTCCCCCGCCGCGGCCCGCCAGTTGGCCAGCCGCGCCCGCCGCCGCGTGCAGCGGGCCGCACCGCTGGCCAGGACCGCGGCCGTCGGCGTGTACGACGAGGGCGCGGACGGCCCCAAGAAGGGCAAGTCCGATCTGGCCAACGCCTTCCTCGCCGCCTCCCGCGAGGGCAACTTCGAGGCGCTGCTGTCGATGCTGGACCCGGACATCGTGCTGCGCTCCGACCCGACCGCCGTGCAGATGGGCGTCGACGCCGAGCTGCGCGGCGCCGACGCCGTGACCCGCGTCTTCGCCGGCCGCGCCTGGGCGCCGGTGCCGGCGCTCATCGACGGGACGGCCGGGCTGGTCTGGGCGAAGGGCGGCCGGCCGCGGCTCGCGTTCCGCTTCACCGTCGACGACGGGCGGATCACCGCCATCGGCATCGAGGCCGAGCTGGCGGACGTCGACATCGCGCTCGCGATCTAGGGCCGTACGGACGGCGGAAGGGCCGGTGTTCCCGCGACGGGGACACCGGCCCTTCCGGCCGAGCGGACGGTCTAGTCCTTGAGCGAATCGAACGCCTTGAGCAACTTCCGCTGGGTGTCGCTGATCTGGTAGTACGAGCCGAGCTTGTAGTACTCCTCGCGGGGCGTGAGCGTGAGCCCGTAGACGAGGGTGCGCGCCTCGCCCGCGTACGCGTACGGCGCGTTGTTCGCGTACTTCGAGAACTTCGCCAGGTCCTCTTCCCGCTCGGCGGGCGTCAGCGTGGGGTCCCTGCTGATCACTGCGAAGCAGAGCCGGTCGATCCTGCCGCTCTCCCAGTTCAGCGTGGGGTAGACGGCGAACGAGCGGCGCGCGAACGTCAGTCCCACCTCGCCGGTCTCCGTCAGACCCATGTCGCGGATCATCGACCGGACGGCCTCCGGGCCGAGGATGTCGGGGGACATCTCGCTGAAGTACAGGTTGACCGTCTTCTTGTTGTAGTCGATCGACGTCATCTGCACCTTGTCGAGGCCGTAGCGCGCGAACAGCCCGGCGTTCTCCTTCACGCTGTCCGGCATGGAGGGGATCCCGGCCAGCTTCGACGCGCTCGGCAGATCGTTCGTGGGGAAGAACGCGTACGTCTTCTTGAACCCGCCGGTGATCTCGCCGTCGAAGGCGAACATACTGACGGGGCAGTGTTCCTGGGTGTCGGCGAGCAGGCTGCCGACAGGGTGGCCGGTGCGGGGGGTCAACCCCTTGGCCAGCGCGACGCGGTACGGGTCGCCGGCCTCCGCCGGCACCGAGACGCTGAAGTCGAGCTCCGTCGCGTACCGCCCGCTGGCCATGGAGAAGACCACCACGGCGTCCGCGAGCACCTCGTGGTACGCCTCCAGCGCGGGCCTGACCTTTTCCCGGGAGACCGTGATGTCGAGGAGGCGGGCCGCTTCCTCCATGGCTGAATAGACACGCTCGACATCAGCAGCACCGGACATGGAATCCTCCGCAAGTCGATGGGGGTCGACGCTCGAAGTCAGGTCAGATTGCTGGGGCAGCTATCAGCTCAACCTGTCCAGAGTCCGGCACCCGACTTGGCCCTGACTGTGGAACCGGTTGGCGCCGACTTGGCGGAACCCCGGCTGCCGGGGTTCCGCAGCCGGGGCGGCCGGGGCTCCCGCGCGGGTGAATCAGGAGGCTGCCTGGGGCAACGCATTGCGGGGCACACCGTCAAGTCGGTGCCAACTCGCGGCACAGTCCGGGCCAAGCCGTTCGCAGGCACCCCGTGCCACGACTCTACGGGGACTTTCCATGCTTTAATCGGTTGCCCCCCGTCCGCCCCGCCGTAAGGCCAAGTACCCCGGCTGACCAGGCAAGACGCACCCTGGCATACCCGTGACAATATGTTGCCCCGCAATGATCCTTGACGCTCACAGCCGCGGTTCCGCAGTCTTTTCCATATGGCTACCGCGGTGGATAACAAGAAGCAATCGGGCGGCAAGAAGCTCATTCTCGCAGAGCCGCGCGGCTTCTGCGCGGGAGTGATCAGGGCCATTGAGATCGTCGAGCGTGCGCTCGAGATCCACGGCGCACCGCTGTACGTACGCAAGCAGATCGTCCACAACGAACACGTGGTACGCCGGCTGGAGGAGCGGGGCGTCAGGTTCGTCGACTCCGAGACCGAGGTGCCGGACGGGGCGGTGTGCATCTTCTCCGCGCACGGCGTCTCCCCCGAGGTGCGCGGCAACGCGGCGCGGCGCAGCCTCCAGGTCATCGACGCGACCTGCCCCCTCGTGGCCAAGGTGCACCAGGAGGCGCGCCGGTTCGCCCGTGACGAGCGGACGCTGCTCCTCGTCGGGCACGCCGACCACGAGGAGATCGAGGGCACCTACGGGGAGGCCCCCGACCGTACGATCATCGTGGAGGACGCGGAGGCGGCCAGGAACCTGGAGCTGCCGGAGGGCACGCGCGCCGCGTTCCTCACCCAGACCACGCTCTCGGTGGACGACACCGAGGAGATCGTGTCCGTGCTGCGCGAGCGGTTCCCCGAGATCGCCGGCGCGGGCAGCGAGGACATCTGCTACGCCAGCCAGAACCGGCAGACCGCGGTGAAGTCGATCGCCTGGCGCAGCGAACTCGTGCTCGTCGTCGGTTCCGCCAACTCCAGCAACACCGTGCGGATGGTGGAGGTCGCGCAGGCCGCCGGCGCCGAGGCGCGGCTGCTGCCGAGCGTGGACCATCTCGACCCCGCCTGGCTGGAGGGCGTCAGCACGGTCGGCGTCAGCTCCGGCGCGAGCGCGCCCGAGGTGCTGGTCGAGGAGGTCATCGAGCGCCTCGCGACCCTCGGGTACGCCGACGTCGAGACCGAGGTCACCGCCAAGGAGACCGTCGTGTTCCGGCCGCCGTCGGGGCTCGAACTGCCGAAGAAGGACGGCGCCGGCGCCGGCAAGGACCTTCCCTCGGACGACGCCACCGAGGAGCTGGTCGGCCGCGCCGTCGCGCGCATCGAGGACCTGCTGAGCGCCGAGATCGCCCGCTGGCAGGCGGTCGACCCGCGCGCGGCGCTGCCCATCGAGGGCATCGCGGAGCTGATCGCGGCCGGCGGCAAGCGGCTGCGGCCCACGTTCTGCGTGAGCGGATACCTGGCGGCCGGCGGTGCCCTCGACGGCTCGGCCGCCGAGGACGCGGTCATCGGCGCCGCCGCGGCACTGGAGTTGCTGCACGCCTCCGCGCTGCTGCACGACGACATCCTCGACAACGCGCCCACCCGCCGCGGCGCGCCGACCCTGCACGCCAAGCACGCCGCCGTCCACGCGGACAAGGGCTGGACCGGCGAGCCCCGCCGCTACGGCGAGGGGATCGGCATCCTGGCCGGCGCCCTCGCGTACGGCTACGCCACCCGGCTCGCCGCCGGGCTGACCGGACCGGCCATGGAGATCTGGACCGACCTGGGCACCGAGATGCTGGTGGGCCAGCAGCTCGACATCGCGCTGGCCGCGGAGCCGAAGCCGGACACGGACCTCGCCCGCTGGATCGCGGTCTGCAAGTCCGGCCGGTACACCATCCACCGCCCCCTCGCCCTCGGCGCGTCCCTCGCCGGGCGGCAGGACCTCCAGAAGACGTTCGAGGCGTACGGCGTCGCCGCCGGCGAGGCGTTCCAGCTCCGCGACGACCTGCTCGACGCCTTCGGCGACTCCGAGGCGACCGGCAAGCCGGCCGGACTCGACGTCAGCGAGCACAAGATGAACCTCCTGCTCGCCCTCGCCGCCACCAAGGACTCCCGGGTGGCCGAGCTGGTGGCGGAGCGCACGTGGGACACCGAGGCGCTCAGCGCCGCGATGCTCGCGTCCGGCGTACGCCAGGAGGTCGAGGAGCACATCGACCAGCTCGTCGGGACCGCCCGCACGGCCCTCCAGGGTGCGCCGCTGGCGGACGGCTGGCGGGAGCGGCTGGACCTGATGGTGGAGTACGTCGCGTACCGCGACCGCTGACCGCCCGCCCCGCAGACCGAACCCGAGGGGCCCGCCACCGGTGCCGGCCCAGCACGACAGAATCGAGAGGATGATCAGACGTGGTGGACCTCGGCATGCCCAAGGTGCCCCAGCAGGTGTCTCCCCGGCGCACGAGCCGGCAGCTCAGGCTGGGCCATGACGACCGAGCCGTGCTCGTCGGCGGCGACGCGCCGGTGAGCGTGCAGTCGATGTGCACGACCGTGACGGCCGACGTGAACGCGACGCTCCAGCAGATCGCGGAGCTGACGGCGTCGGGTTGCCAGATCGTTCGGGTCGCCGTGCCCTCGGCCGACGACGCCGACGCGCTGCCGGAGATCGCGCGCAAGTCGCAGATCCCGGTGATCGCCGACATTCACTTCCAGCCGCGGTACGTCTTCGCGGCGATCGACGCGGGCTGCGCCGCCGTCCGCGTGAACCCGGGCAACATCAAGGCGTTCGACGACAAGGTCGGTGAGATCGCCAAGGCCGCCGCGGACGCCCAGGTGCCGATCCGCATCGGCGTGAACGCGGGCTCGCTGGACAAGCGGCTGATGGAGAAGTACGGGAGCGCGACGCCGGACGCCCTGGTGGAGTCGGCGCTGTGGGAGTGCTCGCTCTTCGAGGAGCACGGCTTCCGGGACATCAAGATCTCCGTGAAGCACCACGACCCGGTCGTGATGATCAATGCGTACCGCAAGCTGGCCGCGGCCTGCGACTACCCGCTGCACCTCGGCGTGACCGAGGCCGGGCCCGAGTTCCAGGGCACGGTGAAGTCCGCGGTGGCCTTCGGCGCGCTGCTGGCCGAGGGCATCGGCGACACGATCCGGGTCTCGCTGTCGGCGCCGCCGGCCGAGGAGGTCAAGGTCGGCGCGGCGATCCTGGAGTCCCTCGGGCTCAAGGAGCGCCGTCTGGAGATCGTCTCGTGCCCCTCGTGCGGCCGGGCGCAGGTGGACGTCTACAAGCTGGCCAACGAGGTGACCGCCGGCCTCGACGGCATGGAGGTGCCGCTGCGCGTCGCCGTGATGGGCTGCGTCGTCAACGGTCCCGGCGAGGCCCGCGACGCCGACCTCGGCGTGGCTTCGGGCAACGGCAAGGGGCAGATCTTCGTCAAGGGGAAGGTCGTCGCCACGGTGCCGGAATCCAAGATTGTCGAAACCCTTATCGACGAAGCCATGCGTATTGCCGAGGAAATGGAAGCGGACGAAGACACGCCTGCCGGTACGCCTCAGGTCATCACTCCGTGAACCCTGCGCCCACCCAGTGGAATTGCAATTGAAGAATCGCCAAGTGGGCGCCAAGTCACTGTTGTGTTGGCGGCCAAGTGGGATGGCGGATGCTGGGTGGGCGTAGTCGGGTGTTTCGGGGCTGGTTGAGGTGGTGGCCTGGTGAGCGGGAGTCCGGTGCACAAGCGTGGTTTGTATATAGGTGTTCTCGCGCAGCGTGCTGCTGCGAAGCACGGGTCGGTGCTGCTGACTTTGGATCACGATCTGGATGTGCTGCCCGAGGCGGGACGGCGTATCACGGTCAGCGAACTCGCCTACCACGTCTCCGACCTCGCTGCCCGCCTTGCGGCGGCGGGGGTGCGGGCGGGGGAGCATGTGGTCGTCTACAAGCGGCCGAACTTCGACTCCTGGATCCTGGGCACCGCCGTCGCGCGGCTCGGTGCGATACCGGTGATGCTCTCCCCGGCCCTCGACGCCCCTACGGTCGCGGCGTTGATGCAGCGCCTGGGCCGCCCCCGCCTGCTGACCGACGCCGCGAAACACGGCCTCCTCGCGGGCGAGGACCTCGATGAGCTGACCGCTTCGGTGATCACGGTGGCGGCGCTGGGCGAGTTGGAGGGTTCGCCGGGGGTCGCGGTGGTGTTCACCGGGCTGGACGAGCCGGCGATGATCACGCATACCTCGGGGACGACGGGTCTGCCGAAGCTGGTGGTCCACACCGCGCGGACGATGCGCACCAGGTTGCGGCCGCAGTTGTTCATGCTCGGGGTGATGCCCCGGCGGGAGACCGCCGCGATCAGTATCCCCTTCGTCCACTCCCGCCTGTTCGCCGCGATGGCACTGGTGCTGTTCAAAGGCATGCCGACGCTCCTGGTCAACAACCACGACCCCGAAGCCGTCGCCACCTTCTTCCTCAAAAACCGCCCCGGCCTCATCGAAGCCCTCCCGAACTCGTTCCTGGCGTGGGAGGGGCTGGTGCACGACCCGCGGCGGCCGTTCGCGTCGGTGAAGTACTTCTCCTCCACCTTCGACGCCATCCACCCCCGCACCGTCCGCCGCCTGCTGGACGCCTCCCGCCGCCGCTCCCCCCAGTTCTTCCAGATCTACGGCCAGTCCGAAGTAGGCCCCGCGGTCGGCCGCCCGTACTACCGGCGTCACGCACGTGAGATGGACGGGCGGTGCGTCGGCTTCGCCCTCCCCGGCAGCGCGAAGGTACGCGTCACCTCGCAGAACGGCCGCCAGGTCACCCCGGACAACCCCGGGTTCATCGAAGTCCGCTGGGACGGCATCGCCAAGACCTACCACGGCGAACAGGACCGCTACGACGAGAACGTCCACCAGGGCTGGTGGCGCACCGGCGACATCGGCTACCGCACCCGCGCCGGCTGCCTCCACATGCTCGACCGCGAGATCGACACCATCCCCGGCATCGGCTCCAGCCTCGAAATCGAAGACACCGTCCTGGACCGCCTCGACGAACTCGTCGAACTCGCCATCGTCCAAGGCCCCGGCAACACACCCGTCCCCATCATCTGCACCCGCAACGACGAACCAGTCGACCCCCACCGCTGGCACCAAGCCACCCGCGACTACCCCCAACTCACAGACCCCGTCCACATCCCCCTCGCCCAACTCCCACGCACCGCCACCCTCAAAACCCGCCGCGTCGAACTCACCCGCATCCTCCACGACAAACTCCAAGAACAACCCTGAACCACCCCGTGGCCCGGGGCCGGATCCGGCCCCGACCCGACACGCAGCGGGCGCGCCGGGCGGAACAGCCGCCGGCGCGCCCGCCGACTGTATGTGAACTTGGGAGGTCCGACCGGTGTTCAGCCGTGTGGCGATCATCAACCGTGGCGAGGCCGCGATGCGGCTCATCAAGGCCGTAGGCGAGCTCAACGCCACGGGCGCGCCACGGATCGAGACCGTGGCGTTCTACACCGACGCCGACGCCACGGCCACATTCGTACGCGCGGCAGACCTCGCTTACGACCTGGGCAAGGCGGCGGACCGCCCCTATCTCGACCTCGCCGTGCTGGAGCGCGCCCTGGTCGGGTCCGGCGCCGACGCCGCCTGGGTGGGCTGGGGCTTCGTCGCCGAGGACCCCGCCTTCGCCGAGCTGTGCGGGAAGCTCGGCGTGACCTTCATCGGTCCGGGACCCGAGGCGATGCACAAGCTGGGCGACAAGATCAGCGCCAAGCTCCTCGCCGAGGAGGTCGGCGTCCCGGTCGCGCCCTGGAGCCGCGGCCCCGTCGGGGATCTGGACACGGCGCTGCGCCAGGCCGAGCGGATCGGCTATCCGCTGATGCTCAAGGCGACCGCGGGCGGCGGCGGCCGGGGCGTACGCGCCGTACACGAGCCGGACGAGCTGACCGACGCGTTCCAGCGCACCAGCCAGGAGGCGGAACGTGCCTTCGGCAACGGCGCGTTGTTCCTGGAGCGGCTGCTGGTCGACGCACGGCACGTCGAGGTCCAGGTGATCGCCGACGGCCAGGGCGGCGTGTGGGCGCTGGGCGTACGGGACTGCTCCGTGCAGCGCCGGAACCAGAAGATCGTCGAGGAGTCGGCCTCGCCGGTGCTGGCGGCCGGGCAGGTGGCGCGGCTGAAGGAGTCGGCGGAGCGGCTGGCGCTCGCGGTGGGCTACCGCGGCGCGGCCACGGTGGAGTTCCTGTACCAGCCGAAGGACGGCATGTTCGCCTTCCTGGAGGTCAACACCCGGCTGCAGGTGGAGCATCCGGTCACCGAGGCGACCACCGGCATGGACCTCGTCAAGGCGCAGCTCCACGTGGCCGCGGGCGGCCGGCTGACCGGCGACCGGCCGGCCGAGCTGGGGCACGCCGTCGAGGCCCGGCTCAACGCCGAGGACCCCGACCGCGACTTCGCGCCCGCCCCGGGCCGTATCGCGCTGCTCGACCTGCCCGCGGGCCCCGGCATCCGGGTCGACACCGGCGTCAGCCAGGGCGACACCATCCCCGCCGACTTCGACTCGATGATCGCCAAGGTCATCGCGTACGGGCGGGACCGCGCGGAGGCGCTGTCCCGGCTGCGGCACGCGATGCGCGAGACCACGGTGCTCATCGAGGGCGGCACCACCAACAAGAGCTTCATCCTCGACCTGCTCGACGAGCCCGCGGTGATCGACGCCGGGGCCGACACCGGCTGGATCGACCGGGTACGGGCCGGAGGCGGGCTGGCGTCGCCGCGGCACTCCGGCGTCGCGCTGGCCGTCGCGGCGATCGAGGCGTACGAGGACGGGAAGCAGGCCGAGTTGCAGCGGCTGCTGGGCACCGCGCGCGGCGGTCGCCCGCAGGTGCACCACGAGGGCGGCCGGCCGGTCGACCTCACGCTGCGCGGCGCCGGGTACCGGCTCACGGTGGCCGAGACCGGCCCCGGCCGCTACCGCGTCGGTTTCCGCTCCGGCACGGACACGGACGACGGCACTGTGCGGGCCGTCGACGCCGTGCTGGAGCGGTTCGACGAGCACACCGGGCAGATCCGGCTGAACGGCCACCGCTTCCGGCTGGTCACCGGCGCGCACGGGCCGGTCCACCTGGTCGAGGTCGACGGTGTGACGCACCGGATCAGCCGCGACGAGGGCGGCGTGGTCCGCTCCCCCGCCCCCGCGCTGGTGGTCGCGACGCCGCTCGGCGCCGGGGAGGAGGTCGACGAGGGCGCCCCGGTGCTCGTACTGGAGAGCATGAAGATGGAGACGGTGCTGCGCGCGCCGTTCCGCGCGGTGCTCAAGGAGTCGCTGGTCGCCGTCGGCAGCCAGGTCGAGACCGGTGCGCCGCTGCTGCGGCTGGAGCCGCTCGACGACGTCGACGCCGCGCCCGTGGCCGCGGGCGCGGACCTGGACCTGCCCGCGGAGGCCGCCGGGCGGAGCGCGGAGCAGCGGGCCGGTCGCGGCCTCGCGGACCTGCGCAGCAGGCTCCTGGGCTTCGACGTCGACCCGGCCGGGGCCGACGACGCCCTCGCCGGCTACCTCGCCGTGCGCGCCGTGCTGCCGGAGCGCCCGCTGGCGGCGGAGGCCGGGCTGCTGGAGGTCTTCGCCGACCTCTCCGAGCTGAGCCGCAACAAGCCGGAGCACGAGGAGACCGCGGCCGAGACCTGGGTGCGCAGCCCGCGCGAGTTCTTCCACACGTACCTGCAGAGCCTCGACGCCGAACGCGCCGGGCTCTCCGAGACGTTCCAGAGCCGGCTGACCCGTGTGCTGGGCCACTACGGCGTCGAGGGTCTCGACCGTACGCCCGCGCTGGAGGAAGCGGTCTTCCGCATCTTCCTCGCCCGGCAGGCCGCCACCGCGGACGTCGCGGTGATCACCGCGCTGCTGCAGCAGTGGCTCACCGAGGCACCGCCGCCCGACGGGCTGCGCCAGGTCGTGAGCCAGGCCCTGGAACGCCTGATCCGGGCGACGCAGTTGCGCTTCCCGCTGGTCGGCGGGCTCGCACGGAGCCTGGTGTTCCGCTGGTACGCGCAGCCGCTGCTGCGCCACACCCGCGCCACGGTCTACAACCGGATCCGCGACCACCTGCACCACCTCGACGCGCACCCGGACGCGCCCGACCGCGACCGGCGGATCGCCGACATGGTCGCCAGCCCCGAATCGCTCATCCAACTGCTGGGCGAGCGCATCGCCCGCCCGGACGCCGAGGCGGACCCGCTGCTGGAGGTCCTCGTCCGCCGCGCGTACCGCGACCACCGGCTGACCGGCGTGCGCTGCGAGACGGTCGCGGGCCGGCCGTTCGTCACCGGCCGCTACGAACTCGACGGCGTCTCGCACCGGCTGCTGGTGACCGTCGCCGACTTCGGCGATCTGGCCGGGGCCGCCGCGACCGTGGCGGAAGTGGCCGCCGCGGAGCCCGACTCGACCGCCGTCGTCGCCGAGTTCTACCTCACCTGGACCGGCCGGCCCCCGGAGACCGACGACATGGCCGCCGGGCTGCGCGCGGCGCTGTCGGGGGCGCTGCCCGCCAGCCTGCACCGGATCACCACGACGGTCGCCGGGCACAACGGCGCGGCGCCGCAGCACTTCACCTTCCTGCCCTCCCCCGAAGGACCGGTGGAGGACACGCTGATGCGCGGCATGCACCCGCTCATCGGCCAGCGGCTGCTGCTGCGCCGGCTGCGGAACTTCGACCTCACCCGGCTGCCGTCCGTCAACGAGGACGTCTACCTGCTGCGCTGCGTCGCGCCGAGCAACCCCGCGGACGAGCGGCTGGTCGCCATGGCCCAGGTCCGCGACCTGACCCCGCTGCGGGACGACGAGGGCCGCATCCTCGCGCTGCCCGAGGTCGAGGCGGCGCTCGGCGCCTGCCTGGACGCGATCCGCAGGGAGCAGGTCAGACGGCCGGGGAGCAGACGCCAGGACACCAACCGCATCTTCATCAACGTCCGCCCGCCCAGCGACCTGACGCTCGCGGAGCTGAACGACGTGGCCCGCCGCGTCCTGCCGACGACCCGGGGCCTGGGCGTGGAGGAGGTGCTGCTCCTCGGCTGCCGGCGCGACCGGCGCGGCGGTCTGGTGCCGGCCGCCGTGCGGGTCTCGTACGACGTGGCCGAAGGCGTCCGCCTCAGCGTCACGGAACCGCCCACCGATCTGCTCCAGCCGCTCGACGACTACGGCCAGAAGGTGCTGCGGGTGCGGCGCCGGGGCACGGTCTACCCGTACGAGCTGTTCGACATGATCGCCGGCGCCGGCGGCACGTTCACCGAGCACGACCTCGACGACTCCGGCGCGCTGGCCCCTGTACAGCGGGCGAAGGGCCTGAACAAGGCCGGCATCGTGGCCGGCGTGGCCACCACGCCGACCGAGCGCTACCCGGAGGGCGTCACCCGCGTCGTGCTCCTCGGCGACCCGGTGAAGGCGCTGGGCGCGCTCTCCGAGGCGGAGTGCGCGCGGGTGGTCGCGGCGCTCGACCTGGCGGAGCGGCTGCGGGTGCCCGTCGAGTGGTACGCGCTGTCCGCGGGTGCCCGGATCGCGATGGACTCGGGCACCGAGAACATGGACTGGATCGCCCGCGCGCTGCGCCGCATCGTGCACTTCACGCAGGACGGCGGCGAGGTCAACGTCGTCGTCGCCGGCGTCAACGTCGGCGCGCAGCCGTACTGGAACGCCGAGGCCACGATGCTGATGCACACCCGGGGCGTGCTCGTGATGACCCCCGACTCGGCGATGGTGCTGACCGGCAAGCGGTCGCTCGACTTCTCCGGCGGCGTCTCCGCGGAGGACAACTTCGGCATCGGCGGCTACGACCGGGTGATGGGCCCGAACGGGCAGGCGCAGTACTGGGCGCCGGACCTGAAGGCCGCGCGGGACGTGCTGCTGTCGTACTACGACCACAGCTACGTGCTGCCCGGCGAGGCCGGCCCGCGCCGGGCGCGCACCGCCGACCCGGTCGACCGGGACGTGAGCGACTTCCCGCACGCCGCCGAGGGCAGCGACTTCACCACGGTCGGGGAGATCTTCTCCCCCGTGACCAACCCGGACCGCAAGAAGCCGTTCGACATCCGCACGGTGATGCGCGCGGTCACCGACCAGGACCACGCGGTGCTGGAGCGCTGGGCCGACATGGCGGACGCGGAGACCGCGGTGGTGCAGGACGTGCACCTGGGCGGGCGGCCGGTGTGCCTGGTGGGCATCGAGTCGCGTTCGGTGCAGCGGCGCGGCTTCCCGCCCACCGACGGGCCGGACGCGTACACCGCGGGCACGCTGTTCCCGCGGTCGTCGAAGAAGGTCGCCCGGGCGGTGAACGCGGCGAGCGGGAACCGGCCGCTGGTGGTGCTGGCGAACCTGTCCGGGTTCGACGGCTCGCCGGAGTCGATGCGCGAGCTGCAGTTGGAGTACGGGGCCGAGATCGGCCGGGCGATCGTCAACTTCCGCGGCCCGATCGTGTTCTGCGTGATCTCGCGCTACCACGGCGGCGCGTTCGTGGTGTTCTCCAAGGCGCTGAACCGGGGCATGACGGTGCTGGCGGTGGACGGTTCGTACGCCTCGGTCCTCGGCGGCGCGCCGGCGGCCGCGGTGGTCTTCGCCGCCGACGTCGACGCCCGTACCGCCGCGGACGCCCGGGTGACCGACCTGGAGACCCGTCTCTCCGCGGCCTCGGGCAGGGAGCGGGCGCAGCTCGCCGGGCGGCTGGAGAGCGTGTGGGCGGCGGTGCGCGCGGAGAAACTGGGCGAGGTCGCCGCGGAGTTCGACGGCGTGCACTCGATCCGGCGCGCGCAGCAGGTGGGTTCCGTGGACGCGATCATCCGCCCCGAGGAACTGCGGCCGCAGCTCATCGCGGCCGTGGAACGCGGGCTCGCAGAAGGCATGCCAGGGTGAGTTGCCAAGACGATTCACTCCCGTTTGTCAAAATTCCGCGGGCATCAGGAATCGGATATTCGTTCGCCCGTTTCGGGACGTCAACCACCGGCACATCCGGTGTTTTACCGATATCGGCAACCGGATCGCGCCGCCCGAACATCATCTTCCGGAAGATGCCGTAGCGAGGGACGGACGCCCTGGTGGGAGCCGTTTGCCGGACGAACCCCGCGCCCATGCCGGGAGCCGGGAAGCCCACCAAACTGACAGGATCTAGCTACGAACCAGACCTTCCCTTGACGTGAATCAGTCGTCTTGCAGACTGTTTTTCGCACGGCGGGTTCGCGACCCCCAAGCCGTCCGAGGGTGACACCGCCGGCGCTCCGCGAATACTCACGGAGGGGAAATGTTCACAAGGCACGAACCATGTCGAGTCCCGTCCTGCAGAAGTGCGCTCAACGGAAGCTCCGCGAAAAACAGCGGAAGGACCGGTGACGGAAAAAGCCTCTGCACATCCTGCCGGGGCCGGCTGGAGAGCAATCTGCTCAACCTTCCCGCACTGTATTCCGACTGCACCGGAAGTCCGCGTCCCGAAATGGTCCGGGTCATCCGGAAGGTCGCCAGGAAGAGTTCCGCGACCGGCACGATGAATCCCGCCGCCGCCGAGGTGCGCGCCGCCATTCGTACGGTATTGGCGTCCTGGTCGGGACTCGTCGCCGAGGAGCGCCGGCTGAACTCCCCGGCCAGAGACGTCCCGGCGCTCGCGCGCTTCCTGTGCCGGCATGTCGAGTGGCTCGCCCACCACCCGGCGGCGGGCGACATCGCGGAGGAGATCCAGGAACTCTCCCGGAGAGCGCGCAAGGTCGCCGACCCCGGCAGCCTGCGGCGCGTCCACCTGGGCGACTGTCCCGACGTCGGCTGCGAGGGCACCCTCGTCGCCCTGATCCGCACCCATGGCGACACGATGCCCTCCGAGATCGTCTGTACGGCTTCCGCCGCCCACACCTGGCCGGTCACCTGGTGGAGCAGACTCGCCCGCCGGATGCGCACGCAAAGAGAGGTCGGATGAAGTACCAACTCGCGAGCACCGGTCTGACGGCAAACGACATCGCCAGCATCTGGCGGATACCCAAGGGCACGGTCTACCGCTACGCCCACATGCACCGCTGGCGCCGATACAAGCAAATCGGCCGGGTCTATTACCACCCCGACGACGTGACGGCCACGCTGGACGAGATGCAGCCGGAATGAACGCCGGGCCACAGCACCGTACGCCGACGCAACGGCCGGATAGGAACCGGCTGCACCGGCGCACCGCACACGTACGCATACGCGGTGGGTCAGGGACGCGATCCCCGCTCCGGTTCGTGACCGTGGGTGACTTGTGGCACGTCACACGCATGACCAACTACCCCGGCGACGGCGGGGGCTTGACGGCCGACCGGCGAAGAATCTATAAATATACTTGTCGCTCCGAGTCCGCCCTTCGCGGGCGTGCCCAATCTCGCACGACATCCCGACCGCAGCGGATCACGTCCGCTGCGGTTTTGCGTGGCAGGGGAACCCTGCGCGCGATTCGGCTGCCGGCCGTCTGATCTCTACGACAGAAGGTACCTATGCCCAGGCTCTGTAAGCCGTCGGTGCACGTGCCGGAATATGTCATCACCATGGAAGAGACGCTGGAGTTCGCCCAGCGCGTCCACGGCGGGAAGTCGCAGCTTCCCCTGGCACTGCGGCTGATCCGTAATACCGGCGTACGGAAACGGCACATCGTCCAGCCCATCGAAAAGACCCTCGGGCATCCCGGCTTCGAAGAACGCAACCGCGTCTACGAAGTCGAATCCAAGAAGCGCTGCCCGCGGGTCATCGAGGAGGCGCTGGCCAACGCGGAGGTCGCGGCACGCGACATCGACGCGATCGTCTACGTGTCGTGCACCGGGTTCCTGATGCCGTCGCTCACCGCCTGGCTGATCAACACCATGGGGCTGCGCACCGACACCCGCCAGCTCCCCATCGCCCAGCTCGGCTGCGCGGCCGGCGGGGCGGCGATCAACCGGGCCCACGACTTCTGCCTGGCCCACCCCGGCAGCAACGTCCTGATCGTCTCGTGCGAACTGTGCTCCCTGTGCTACCAGCCGGGCGACGACGACATCGGCTCCCTGCTGTCCGACGGGCTGTTCGGCGACGCGGTCGCCGCCGCCGTCGTCCGCGGCGACGGCGGCACCGGCGTCGACCTGGAACGCAACGGCTCGTACCTCATCCCGGACACCGAGGACTGGATCTCCTACGCCGTCCGCGACACCGGCTTCCACTTCCAGCTCGACCGCCGGGTCCCCGGCACCATGGAGCCGCTCGCCCCGGTACTGCGGGACTTCGCCACCGACCACGACTGGGACATCGGCAAGCTCGACTTCTACATCATCCACGCCGGCGGCCCGCGGATCCTGGACGACCTCGCCCGGTTCCTCGACGTCGACCGCGAGATGTTCCGGCACAGTTGGGCCACGCTCACCGAGCGCGGCAACATCGCCAGCGCCGTCGTCCTCGACGCCCTGCGCCGGCTGATCGAGGAGGAGACGCCGCAGGCGAACGCCACGGGCGTGATCGCGGGCTTCGGCCCCGGCATCACCGCCGAGATGGCGCTGGGCAGATGGAGCCGGGACACCCCGGACGACGCGGACTGAGCCCACCGCGGCACGTACACCTCCGGCATGCGCGGCAACGGCGCCGGCATGCCCCATTCATCCACACGGGAGGCGGGAGACTTCGTCATGCTTACTCGGGAATCGCAACTGGTGGAGCTGGTGGACGCGGGCGGCACCGCACTCGGCTCCCTCCGGGTCGCCGAGGCACACACGGCGCCGGGCCGGTTGCACCGGGCGTACTCGGTGATGCTGCTGGACGAGCAGGGCCGCATCCTGCTCCAGCAGCGGGCCGCGGTGAAGACCCGGTTCGCGCTGCGCTGGGCCAATGCCTGCTGCGGCCACCCGGCGCCGGGGCAGGCGCTGTTCGAGGCCGCCGGCGAGCGGCTGATCGAGGAGATCGGGCTGCCCGGGGTGCCGCTCCAGGAAGCCGGCGTGTACCTCTACCGGGCCGAGGACCCGCACACCGGCCGGGTCGAGCACGAGTACGACCACGTCGTGGTCGGGCTGGTCCCGGCGGACGTGTCGCTGAAGCCCGACCCGGCGGAGGTGGCCGACGTCCGCTGGGTCGCACCGGAGGAACTGCGGGCGGACCTGGCCGCCCACCCGGACCACTACTCGCCCTGGCTGGGCGGCGTGCTCGCGGTGGCCACCAACGCCGCCGACCGGCTGCCGCAGGCGGCGGGCCTCGCGACGACGTAGGGCCGCCAGCCGCGGGAGACGACCAACTCAAAGGGAGCCAGAGAAATGACACAAGGAGCCACACTCGCGCGCATCCGCGACTACATGGTGGGCCCCACCCGGTTCATGACCCTGCTGTCCTGTTTCGAGCTCGGCATCATCGACGCGCTCCGCGACAAGCCCGGCATGACCGCGGCCGACCTCGGCGACGCGGTGGGCACCAAGGCGGACGCCGTGGAGCAGCTTCTGTTCCTGCTGATCAAGGAGGGCTTCGTCGCGCGCGACGAGGCGTCCGGCACGTACACCCTCGACGCGCTAGGCGAGGTGCCCGAGCGCGACCTGAAGCGTGCGCTCACCTACATGAACATGATCAAGGTGGTCGCGCTCAGGCAGCTCTTCCACCTCACCGAGAGCGCGCGGACCGGCACTCTCGTCGGCCTCAAGGAGTTCTACGGCGTCACCGAGGGCACGATGTACGACGCCGTGGCCGAGCACAAGGATCTCCGCGAGTCCTGGGGGACGTTGATGGACAACGTCACCGCGAACATCGACCCCTGGTTCTTCGGGAACGTCGACATCGCGGCGGGCGCGCAGGTGCTCGACCTCGCCGGGAACACCGGTCTCGGGGCGATCCACGCCTACGAGGCGAAGGCGTCCCCCGGGCTCCGGGTGACGACGTTCGACCTGCCGGAGAAGGAGGAGGAGGCGCTGGAGAACTTCCGCGCGCACGGCGTGGCGGACCACTGCTCGTTCATCGGCGGCAACGTCTTCGAGGAGATCCCGCAGGGCTTCGACGTCGTCCTCATCAAGCACTTCCTGGACATGTTCGACAAGGACGACGTGGTCCGCATCCTGACCGGCGTCAACCGGTCGCTGCCGGTCGGCGGGCAGGTCAACGTGCTGGTCCCGGTGTACCCCGAGAACCTCAAGGACACCGACAACTACAACGTCGACTTCTTCCCGGCCTTCTTCATCGGCTGCACCATGGGCCAGGGCGGCCCGCAGAAGCTGTCGGTCTACCGGAGCTGGCTGGAGGAGTGCGGGTTCACGGTGACCAAGGCGGTCACCAAGGACGCCGCCGAGCTGCCGAAGGACGTCATCCCGGTGCCGGCCCTCCTCTGCGCCACGAAGGTCCGGTGACCGACCGGTGCCGGCCCGGGTCGCCGATCCCGGCGCGGGCACCGGGTGCCGGTCCGGGTTCTGCCGGGCATCGTGGCAGGGCACGGACCGGTGCCGCCGCGTCCGGGTGGCGTCGGCCCGCCGGGGCCTTGACGACCAGGGGCGAAGAACCTATACATAGGATTGCACCGCCGGAGTCCGCCCTTCGTGGCGTTGACGCGTCTCCGCACCTGCGGTGCCGGGTTTCCCGCCCACGGTTTCCCCGGCGTTCGACCGGGAGTGGTTTCTTTCCACAACTCCCGGTCCGCCCGCCCGGATTCACTGCATATACCAGCGCTCACCTTCACACTGGAGGACGCACGCATCATGTCCGGAGCTGTCGAGCTCGAGAGAGTTTACTCGGCCATCGAAGAGTCGGCTCAATTAGTGGGTGTGGCCTGTTCCCGGGACAAGGTCTGGCCCCTGCTGAGCACATTCGGCGAGTCGATCGGGGACGCCCTGCTGGTCCTCAGTCTGCAGACCGGCGGGCGGCACGCGGGAGAACTCGACTACAGCTTCACCGCCTCTCCGGGACTGGGTGACCCGTACCCCCACGCGGTGGCGCACGGCTTCGTCGAACCCACGGAGCACCCCGTCCACTCCCTGCTGTCCGATCTGCAGGGGCGCTGGACCATCAGGGAGCACTTCGTCGACTGCGGCGTCACCGGCGGCTTCAAGAAGTTCTACGCGCACTTCCCGCAGGACCTGCAGCCGGTGGCGAAGCTGGCCGAGGTCCCGTCGGTGTCGCACGCCGTGGCCGACAACGCCGGCCTCTTCGCCCGCTACGGCCTCGACGAGGTCGCGATGGTCGGGGTCGACTACCACCGGCAGACGATGAACCTGTACTTCCAGTTCACCCCGGACGGACGTCCGGAGCCGAGCGCGCTCCGCGCCATGCTGCGCGAACTCGGGCTGCACGACGCGGACGAAGGCATGCTGGAATTCGCCAGCAGGTCGATGCGGGCCAACATCACCTTCCGCTGGGATTCCTCGCGGATCGTACGGGTCGCATTCGCCCCGCCGCCGGGCCGCGGCCTGGATCCGGCGGCGGTGCCGGCGCCCATAGAGCCGCACATCGCGCGGTTCGCGACGAACGCCCCGTACGCGTATTCCGGTGAGCGTCTGAACCTCTTCGGCGTCAAATGGTTCCCCGACGGGGAATTCATCGACGTCTGTGCGTACTACCAGCTTTCCGCCGGGTACGAACCGGTCCGGCTGATGGAGACGCACAAGCAACACGGATGAACACCCGGGGACCTGACCCGCCCCCGTTCTCCGATGATGCGCACGACTGGCTGAGCCGGCCCTCGATCTCAGAAGGCACGGTCCGTCCCGACGGACCGTGCCTTCTGCCATGCAAGGAATCCCCCTCTCAAGGACAAGGACGGCACATGACGACCGGACACTCTCCTGTCTCAGGCTTCTCCCCGCGGCGCAGGTCGCTGCTCATCGGCGGTGCCTCCGCCGCGGCGCTGTTCCCCCTGGGTCACACCGGCATCGCCGCCGCCGCCGAGAGCAGCAAGGTGGCCAGGGCCCAGGCCGAGTTCGACCTTGACAAGGACAACTACATCGAGTGGTTCCAGCCCGAGGACAACGGCGCCGGGGTCTCGCCTTCCTCTGCGATCTTCGGCCCGATGGACGTGACGGTGTTCCTCTGGATCAACCACCTGACGGGTCTCGGGTGGTTCGACGCCGTGGCGCCCTACCACGAGACCGCGGTCGGTGTGCACTCCCGGATTCCCCGCCGCCCGTCGAGCGAGTCCGCCACCAACCGGAACATGAACATCTCCTGTATCTACTCCCAGTTCCAGTTGGTCAAGCGGGTGATCCCGAGCCGGGTCCAGCCGATGCGGGACCTGCTGACGAGCATCGGCCTGGACCCCGACGACGACTCGATGGACCCGGCCAACCCGGTCGGCATCGGCAACATCGCCGGCAAGTCCGTCTTCGAGGCCCGCAAGAACGACGGCATGAACTTCCTCGGCTACGAGGGCGGCCGCAAGTACAACCCGAGGCCGTGGGCCGACTACACCGGCTACCGGCCCGTCAACACCGCCTTCGACGTGGTCAACCCCTCGCGCTGGCAGCCGCAGCTCCAGGCCCACAACGGCCGCCGCGTCGGCGGCGGCCCCGGCGACCTGGGCATCTGGGTGGCCCAGCACTTCGTCACCCCGCACATCCGGATGGTCAAGCCGCACATCTTCGACGACCCGCGCGACTTCACCGTCCCGCCGCCCAAGCACGTCGACCACACCCGGCCCCGGGACTTCAAGCGCTCCGCGGACGAGATCCTGGAGGCGTCGGCCGCGCTCACCGACGAGCAGAAGGCCATCGTCGAGGTCATGGACAACAAGATCTGGGGCATCGGCCACTCGGCGCTGGTCATCGCGCGCAAGCACGACCAGAACGGCGAGCTGGGCGTGCAGGGCTGGGCGCACTTCATCCTGGAGCACCTGCTGGCGACCTTCGACCCGCTGATCGCCGTCTGGAACCAGAAGGTCAAGTACGACGCCGCCCGGCCGGTCACCGTGATCAAGCACGTGTACGCCAAGAAGAAGGTGAAGTCCTGGGGCGGCGTCGGCATGGGCACCGTCGACGACATGCCCGCCGAGGAGTGGTTCAGCTACCTGCCGGTGGGCGACCACCCGGAGTACCCGTCGGGCTCCACGACGCTCTGCTCCGCGGCGTCCCAGTGCGCGCGGCGCTACTTCGGCTCCGACGAGCTGGACTGGAAGTTCACCTTCCCGGCCGGCTCCGGGCGGACGGAGCCCGGCGTCGTCCCCGCCAAGGACGTCGAACTGCACTTCCCCACCTGGACCGACTTCACGCAGAAGTGCGGCGCCAGCCGCGTGTGGGGCGGGGTGCATTTCAGCAAGACCATCGAGACGTCCATCGCCTTCGGGGAGCAGTTCGGCGACATGGCGCACGAGTTCGTGCAGAAGCACATCAAGGGTGAGGTCGGGGACTGAGCCCACCGCGGCGGCAGGCACCTTTTCCCCGGACCCGCGGCCTGCCGCCGCACCTCGGTATGCAGCCGGCCTCCCGGTACGCGCGACGGCGTGCGGCGCCGGGAGGCCGCCGCGGCAGGGACGCCGGGATCACGCCAACTGCCGCTGGAATTCCGCGAGTCTGGCCGGTTCCGATCGATCGTCATGTCACGCGCCGCCCCGCCGTGCCCGTCCTATGTGTGACCCCCCCTCAGGTACGACCGATGGCACACCAGGAGATGATCATGGAATCACGGAGCGCAGCCCCAGCGGGCGGGCCGGGCTCGGAAGCGCTCGGAGATCCCCGGCGGTGGCTCATCCTCGGCGTCATCTGCACCGCCTATCTCATGGTCGGCCTCGATATGACCGTGATGAACCTCGCCCTGCCGTCGGCGCAGGAAGCGCTGGAGTTCTCCAACTCCGACCGGCAGTGGATCGTGACCGCGTACGCGCTGCCGTTCGGCAGCCTGCTGCTCTTCAGCGGGCGGCTGTCCGACATCATCGGGCGTAAGGAAAGCTTCCTCATCGGGCTGACCGGCTTCGCCGGCGCCTCCGCCGTCGGCGGGGCCGCGACCAACTTCGAGATGCTGGTGACGGCCCGCGCCTGCCAGGGCGCCTTCGCCTCGATGCTGGCGCCCGCCTGTCTGGCGCTGCTGGCCACCACCTTCCACGACCCGAAGGAGAAGGCCAAGGCGTTCGGCATCTACAGCGCGGTCGCGGCCAGCGGTGCGGGCCTGGGCCTGATCCTCGGCGGCGCGCTGGTCTCGGCGCTGAACTGGCGCTGGTGCATGTACGTCAACCTCGTCTTCGCCGTCGTCGCCTTCGCCGGCAGCGTCATGCTGATGCAGCGGGAGCCCAAGACCGGGGCCAAGCTGGACGTGCCGGGCGTGGTGCTGGCCTCGGGCGGCATGTTCTGCCTGGTCTACGGCTTCGCCAACGCCGCCGACGAGGGCTGGGGCACGACCTCGACGTGGGGCGTCCTCGTGCTCGGCGGCGCGCTGCTCCTCGTCTTCGCGTTCTCGCAGACGCGCGCGACCAACGCGCTGCTGCCGCCCAGGATCCTGCTCGACCGCAACCGCGGCGGCGCGTACTTCACGGTGCTGCTCGTCGGGACCGGCATGTTCGGCGTGATGCTGTTCCTGATCTACTACATGCAGACCAACCTCGACTACTCGGCGATCACCTCGGGCGTCGCGCTGCTGCCGATGGTCGTGTGCACGACCGTGGGCGCGAGCGCCGGCGCCATCAGGCTGATGCCGAAGTACGGCCCCCGGCCGCTGGTCACCTTCGGTCTGGTGCTCAGCGCGCTCGGCATGGCCTGGCTGACCGTGATCGGCGTGGACTCGGGCTACGTGACCCACCTGCTCGGCCCGCTCATGGTGGTCGGCCTCGGCATGGGCTTCATCTACGCCGCGGCGCTGCGCACCGGCACCTCGGGCGTAGAGCCCAGGGACGCGGGGATCGCCTCGGCGTGCGTCAACACCGGCCAGCAGCTCGGCGGCGCGGTCGGCACGGCGCTGCTCAACACCATCGCCGCCACCGCCACCGGCAACTGGCTGGAGAGCAACGTGCAGGGGCAGCCGTCGCAGAGCCAGCTCGACCTCGCGGCGATCGACGGCTACACCACGGTGTTCTGGTGGTGCACCGCTCTCTTCGTGATCGGCGCGGTCGTCGCCGGTCTGATGCTGCGCGGCGGCCCGCTGCCCACGCCCGCGGAGGGGCCCGCGGAGGAGAAGGCGGACGGGAAGCCGGAAGAGCTGTCCGAGGAGACGAAGACCGCGTAATCCTGAGGCGCACTGCGCCCAGACTGCAGCTCAAGCGGCTGGTGATGCCGGGGTGACCCGGGTATCGCCGGCCGCTTTCGCTTGGGCCGGGAACGTCCGCCGGCCGACCTGTCCTCTCCAGCGGCGCACAGTCGATAAGGAACCGATGATGACGACGTCCGGAAGCTCCTCCGTCCCCGGCTTCTCCCCACGGCGCAGGTCGCTGCTGCTCGGCAGCGGCTCGGCCGCGGCGCTGGCCACCCTGGGCCACGCGGGTACGGCCGCCGCCGAGCCAGGACCGGCGGCGGAGCCGCCGCCCGCCTTCGACCTCGACAAGGGCAACTTCGTCCGGGACCTGCTCACCGTGGCGGGCGACTCCAGCGGGGAGACGCAGGACCTCGGCCCCGCGGACGTCACCCTCATCTTCTGGATCCAGGACGTCATGCAGACCGCCTGGTTCGACGCGCTCGCGCCCTACCACCCGACCGCCGTCGGCGTGCGCACCCGGCTCCCCCGCCGCCCCGCCGGCGAGTCCGAGACCAACAGGAACAAGAACATCGCCGGGCTGTACGCCACGTACCAGGTGGTGAGCGTCGCCTACCCGGAGCGGGGCTACATTCTGCGCGGGCTGCTGGAGGCGATCGGTCTCGACCCCGACGACGAGTCGGAGGACCCGGCGACCCCGGCGGGCATCGGCAATCTGGCCGGCAAGGCCGCCGTCGCGGCCCGGCGGCAGGACGGCATGAACTTCCTCGGGGACGAGAACCGGAAGTACCACCGCCAGCCCTTCGAGGACTACACCGGCTACGAACCGGTGAACACCGCCTACAAGCTGGTCAACCCGTCGAGGTGGCAGCCGGCCAGGACCCCGCACCGCCGCCGCGTCGGCGGCGGCCCGGGCGACAAGGGCATCTTCACCGTCCAGCACTTCGCCACCCCGCAGCTCCGGCTGGTCCAGGGCCACACCTTCCGGGACCCCGGCCGGTTCGAGCTGGCGCCGCCCGACCACAGCGACCACACCGCACCGGGCCGCTACAAGCGCGCCGTCGACGAGATCCTCGGCGCCTCCGCCGCGCTGACCGACGAGCAGAAGGCGAAGGCGGAGTTCTTCAGCAACAACTACCAGGGCATCCTGCTGGCGACGAGGGCCGCGGCGGTCGCCCACGACCTGGACCTGGACGGCTGGGTGCACCTCTACATGACGAGCTCGGTGGCCCAGCTCGACAACCTGATCGCCTCCTGGCACCTGAAGCACGCGTACGACGCCGTCCGGCCGTTCAGCGCGGTCCGGCACGTGTACGGCAGGCAGAAGGTGCGCGCCTGGGGCGGTCCGGGCAAGGGGACGGTCGACCTCCGCGCCGACGAGTGGGCGGGCTACCTGCCCGTGAACGACCACCCCGAGTACCCGTCCGGCTCCACCGCGCTCTGCGCCGCCATGGCGCAGGGGGCGCGGCGCTTCCTCGGTGACGACGTCCTCAAGTGGACGTACACCTTCAAAGCCGGCTCGACGCTGACGGAGCCCGGGCTGGTCCCGGCCCGTGACGTCGAGCTGAACTACGGCACCTGGACCACCTTCGTCCGGGACGCCGCCCTGAGCCGGGTGTGGGCCGGCGTGAACTTCACGAAGACGGCCGAGAGGTCCGTGGAGTTCGGCAAGCAGTTCGGCGACCTCGCCCACGAGTTCGTGCAGCGGCACGTCTCGGGCGAGGCCGAGGACTGATCGCAGCAGGTTGCGCCGGACCTCCTCCGGCCAATTCACGCTCCCGCGTGCGCACAACCCTCCGACACATCTGACCACGCACACCAAAGGGGATGACAGTGACCAACCTGATGCTGCTGCCGGACGGAATGCGCCGCTGGTCCAAGGCGAACGGCGTGTCGCTCGACGACGGCTACAAGGCGATGGCGGACAAGCTCGTCGAGTTCATGGACTGGGCGAGGGAAGACGGCATCACCACCCTGTACATCACCACCTCCTCGGCCGCGAACTTCAGCCGCCCCGAGCCCGCGGTGACGACGTTCCTGGTCGCGTTCAACGACGTGGCCCGGCGCACGCACG